>CAMNCG010000359.1 GCA_946534105.1 uncultured Verrucomicrobiota bacterium | reverse complement strand
CCCCCGGCTCGCCCGCCTCCCCGGCGCGCTCGGCGAGCGCGCCCTACCGGTAGTGGCCGACCGCCGGGCGGCCCGCAATTTGGATTTGCCATTTGTGAACAATTGAGTCATTGGTGAACATTTTCCAATTGCGAATTGCGGATAATTTCTTCTGATCGACCAAATCGACCAAATCGACGACCGACCAAGCCAATCGAGATCGACGATCGACCAAATCGACCTAGCCACTCGTCGTCATCGGGGGTGTTGACAGCCGCGCGCGCAGAACGGATGATTCCGCCCCATGCAAATTTCGTTCAAATCGCGGCGCGAAGGCGCCCCGGACGGCACCGCAGGCAGGCGTCCGGAGGACGGCGGATACCGCCATGTCCTGCGGCTCGTCGTTCCGATGGTGCTCAGTAACGCGGCGTTCACCGTGATGCAGTTCACGGACCGCGTTCTCGTGGCGCGGCATGGTTCGGAGGACATCCAGGCCGCCATGCCGGCCGGCATCCTGACCTTCTGCCTGATGAGCCTCTTCACGGCCACGGCGGGTTACGCCGGCACGTTCGTCGCCCAGTATCACGGCGCCGGCGACCGACGCGCGGGCATCCGCGCCTGCGCGGCCGGCATCTGGCTCACCGTGCTGTTTCTGCCGTTCTTCGCCCTGCTCCATCCGATTTGCTCCTGGACGCTTTCGCTGGCCGCTCGCGACGAGGCCCTTTTCGCGCTGGAGGACCGATACGCCTTCTGGATGCTGCTCGGCGCGCCGCTGGTCTCGCTGCACTGGGTGCTTTCCGGCTATCTCGTCGGACGGAACCGCGTGGTCGCGAACGCGATCGTCACGGTGGCCGGATGCGCCGCGAACGTGGCGCTCGATTTCTGGCTCGTGTTCGGCGGATTCGGCGTGCCGGAACTCGGCCTCGCCGGCGCGGGGATCGCCACGTTCGCGTCGGTCGCGCTCCAGGTCGCGGCGACGCTCGGCGTCGTTCTCGCGGAAAAGGACGTGCGCGCCATGCCCAGGCGCGAACTCCTGCGCCCCGACGCGGCGCTCGTGGGGCGCATCTTCCGGTTCGGCCTTCCGGCCGGCGTCCAGCTCTGCTTCGACATGGCCAGCTTCGCCTTTTTCATCCTTCTGACCGGGCGGCTCGATCCGCTTTCGCTCGCCACGAGCAACATCGCGTTTTCCATCAACAATCTCGCGTTTTCACCACTCATGGGCTTCAGCAACGCGGCGTCGGTCCTCGCCGGACAGTTCCAAGGCGCCGGAAAGCCTCCGCTCGCCAAGTCGTCCGTGATGCGATGCCTGCGCCTCGCGTGGACCTACATGGCGCTGTGCGTGGCGGTCTTCCTCCTGCTGCCGACGCAGCTCCTGGCGGCGTTCCGGTCGCCCGACGCGCCGTATACGGCCGCCGAAATGACCGGTCTCGGGCGGACGCTCCTCGCGATGCTCGCCGCATGGGGCATGTTCGACACGATGAACGTCGTCTTCCTCGGCGCGCTCAAGGGCGTCGGCGACACCCGCTTCGCGATGGTCTGGCTGCTCGGCACGGAATGGCTTCTCTACGTGCCGGCCGTCGCCACCGTCCTGCTCGCGCTGCACGGCGGAATCGTCGCGGCCTGGTCGGTGCAACTGGCCTACATCGTGCTCCTCTCGACCGGCCTTTTCCTGCGCTGGAAGGGCGGGCGGTGGATGTCCATCCGGCTCGTGGAACCAGCGCGCCCCTCGCCCCATTCCCGCGACTGACGGCGGGGACGGTCATCGCGGCGGCGGAGCGCGGCGCCAGTCGCTCATGGTGCGGCGCGGCGATCGACTTCTCGGCCTGCGACGAAGTCCCGGCCTCGTTCATTCCCGTCGCTGCGGCGAGCGGCGCCATCACGGTCCCCGATCTCGTCCGCGCCCGCGGCGCCGGCGACCTCACCCGCTGCGAAACGAAGGCCGTGGACGGCGTCCTCTACGCGAAGCCGACTTCCGCCGGCTTCATAATGGTGATAAGGTAGCGCGAAACTCCCCGCCCTCGTGCGGCGTGGCCGCGCCACCATTTCGCTGCGCCTAAAGGCATGCAATACCCACAACGACGCAACGGTCTTCCGCCTCTCGCCCACAGGAGAACGCGCGGGCACAGTGTCGGTGCACTTCGCCAAAATCGACCCCCTTGCCGCCGATTCGTCCTGCCGCGAGGGAAAGCGCGAAGCGCCGCCCTCGCGGGTCGTCGTCTCCTTCACCGCCGACACCGCCCTCGATCCTTCCTGCGCCACCATCTTCTACGAAATCGTGCGCTAGCGTTGCGCTTGGCGGCCGCGCGCCGCCGCCAAGCCCACCGGCCGCTTGGGCGGCCGGGCGCCGGGAGAACCGGGTGGACCGGGAGAATCGGGGTGATCGGGTGGATCGGCGCATTCCGGGAGGACCGGGAGAATCGGGGTGATCGGGAGGATCGGTCCTTCCGATTGCGGCGGCTTGCCGCCGCCCGGTCCATCCGCCGCCGGTCCTCCCGATCCATCCGATCCCACCGGTCCATCC
>CAMNCG010000358.1 GCA_946534105.1 uncultured Verrucomicrobiota bacterium | reverse complement strand
CCGAGTTCCCGGACGCCTTCGAGAAGTTCGCCGCCTTCGCGCAGCGCCTCGCCGATCGCCTCGACGAGGAGCGCCGCTCCCCGCCCGCCGCGGCGGACGGGGCCGGGCCCGCTCCGGCGCTGCACGACGCCGGCTTCCTCGCCGTCTAGGACCATTTCCCTCCCTTCCTCCCTTTCCCCCTTCCTCCGCCATGTCCGTCGACCTTTCCCGCGTCAACATCTCGCTGCAGCAGTTCCAGGACATCTCGTCCGGCAAATACAACGCCGGCGAGGTGAAGCTCGAAAGCGAAACCACGCTCGGCAAGATCAACCACCACGTCCACCGCACCGGCGCCAACGACAAGTCCCTCTCCCACGAGGAGGTGCTCGCCATCAAGAACGCCTTCGTGAAGGCGCTCTCCTCCCACGGCGTCGCCGAGGCGGAAATCGGCCGCATCCGCCGCGATCTCGGCCTCGCGGCGGACGCCGGGATCGACAAGACGCTCCATGCGCGCAGCCTCAAGCCGCTTTCGCGCCAGCAGGTGCGCGAGATCCTCGACCGCAACGCCGCCGCGATCAACGCGTCCCGGACCGAGAACGGGGACCGCGTCTTCATCGCGCCCGCGGCCCGTCTTCCGGGCGCTGACGCGGCCGCCCGCGCCGCGCGGGGCGACGAGGTCAACGCGGCGCTCGCCGACGCGCGCGGGACGAAGGAACACGAGGGCGTGGCCCTCGCCGAGGCGGTCGTCGCGGGCGACGTGGACTTCCGCTCCTTCGAGGAATCGCGGAACCTCCTCGCCCAAGCCCGCGCCCAGCTCGCGCAGATTCTCGAAAAGACGAAGGGCGCACCGAGCGCGGAGCGCGAGGCGGTGGTCGAGTTCCGCCTCCGCGCCACGGGCCAGAGCGTCCGCATCCCGACCGGCCGGAGCGAGGCGGCGTTCGTCCGCAGGCTCGAAGAGATGCTCGTGCGCCTCAACGCCGTCCAGGGAACCGACGAGCGCAGCATCGCCGTGCGCACGGCGTTCGGCGCGATCGAGAGCGCGGCCGCGCGCCGCGACTGGCTCGACGGCCTCGCGGGCGCGCCCGACGCGGGCTTCAAGGTCCGCACCGCCGTCGTCCTGATGCTGACGGATGCCGGCATCGACGACTACGAGACGCTTTCGCTCGTGAACCGCGTCGACGACGAGATCGCGTTCGGCCTCGCCCGGACGCTTGCGGCGCTGGACGGCGGGCTCCGCGGCGACGCGCTCCGCGGCGACCAGGCCATGCTGTCGCTCGCGCACCTCGCCGCAGACGGCCACGAAGTCCCGGAGGACGCCCGCGCCGCCATCCCCGCGACCTCGGCGAAGCAGTGGAACGCCGCGATCCGGCAGGCCATCAGCGGCAACGAGCCGGAGAACCTGCCGCACGACGTCCGCGCGCTGGTCGACGCCCTTCCCGGCCGCCTGCGCGACCAATTCGGTCCGGACTTCCTCGCGGTGGGCGAAACCGGCACCCGGTTCATCGGCTCGGCGGACTCCTACGAGGTCGCCCCGGAGGACCTTGAGGACCGCATCACGGCGGAGAATCTTCGCGACCGGCTCGACGCCCTCGTGCAGCGAAAGGCGGCCCAGCGCTACGCGAGCGGCCTCATTGACCGCGCGATCGTGGCGGCCGGCGGCGGCGAGGAGAACTCGCCCTTTCTCTGGAACGATTGGGAAACGACCCGCCCGGCGCTCAAGGAGCGCCTCCTCGCCGCGCGCACCGCGGCCGAGGCGGACGCCGTCTTCGCCGAGTTCCGCCCGGAGATCGAGGCCGACGCGCGGCGCTTCGCAGCCGTCCAGCTCGCCCGCAACAAGGCCGCGGCCTGGTACCGCGACGCGCTCGCCCGGCGCCTGGACGTCCCGTCCGCCTGCCTTTCCTCCGGTTTGGAGCTGGACCGTTTCGGGCGCCGGGCCGGGGAGCTCGCCGACGCGATCCGCCGGGGCCAGCATCCCGCCGCCACCGACGCGGAGATCGAGGCCGCCTTCCGCAGCTACGCCGAGAACGCCGCGGCCTCGCGCGCCGACGCCATCGCGGCCGTGGAGCGGATGGACCTTCCCCCGGCGCTCCGCGACGCGGTCAAGGACCACGTGCTCGCCATCGACCGGCCGGAGAAGCTCGACGTCGCGGCGACCGTGGCGGCCGCGCGGGCCGGACTGGGCGCGCTGGTCGCCGCCGTCGACGCGGCGCTCGTCCCCGGCGCTCCGAAGGAGGCGGTCTACGCGGCGATGAAGCCCGTCGCGGAACAGTTCGGGCGCGTCGTGCGCGGGCTCTTCCCGCCCGACGCGGAGTTCGGCGCCGAGGAGCAGTTCACCCACGGAACGGTCGTCTCGGCGACCATCATCCACGACATCCCCGGCTTCGCCGAGAGGCTCGTCGACTTCTTCGCGCGTCCCGACGTCCGGGCCGACGAAAAGGATCTCTTCAAGCGGGACAAGCCCGCGTTCGCCAGCGGAATGTTCAAGATGGCGCTGCCGCCCGGCGGCGTCAAGGTCGAGCTGGCC
>CAMNCG010000357.1 GCA_946534105.1 uncultured Verrucomicrobiota bacterium | reverse complement strand
GGCGAAGGCGTCGCTCTGCGCGGCGGGAAGCTTGCCGCCCATCCAGTCGAGCGTTCCGCCGGCGACCGCGACGTGCTCGAGGTCGATCTGCCCAAAGCCCTTGAGCTCGCCCGCCGTGAACGACCCGGCAGCGCGCGCGTCAATCGAATTGGTGACCGAAATCGACTGCGCAACGAGGTTGCCGATGGCGATCGCGTCGCCGTAGAGCGGAACGTAGTCGTTGGAGCCGAGCAGTTCCACCGAACCGGCGGTGAGCGCGTAGGGGGCCATCGTCACCGCGATGGGATCCGAACCGAGCGCATCGACCTTGACCCCCGTCACGTTGTGCGCGAGTCCGTCCGAGCCGTCCACCGGGACGGAAAGCCCGAAGATGCCGTAATCCGTGGTCTTGATGACCATGTTCGTCGGCATGGCTTCGCCGTCGCTGTAGGAGACCGTCACCTCCGCCGTGACCGTCTGGTTGGCGCGCGGAGTGCCGTCGTCGTCCAGAAGGACGCCGTCCAGCTCGACCGTGACCGGCGCGGTGCCGACCGCGAGGCGCACCGCCCCGCGCGTCGGCGCGGTGCGCACCGACTGGAGCTGGTCGAGGATGAACGGGATCTTCGCGTCGTCGCGGTTGCCTTCGAGGACGACCTCCGTTCCGTCGCGCCCGACGGCGCGCACGTTCAGGTAGTCCGGGTCGTGGTAGATTTCCGCCGCGTCCTCGTTGCCGGACGCCGGCCCTCCGAGCGGCGGATGGACGACGTGCGTGACGCCCGCGACGACCTGCTCCACGGCATTGCCGGACGAGGTGAAGACCTTGGCCGGATCCGCGTCCATGGAAGACCAGTAGGTCGAAAGCGTTCCGCCGGTCATGGACACCGCGCCCCAATGCTGATGGTTCTTGTCGTCGGCGAAGATGCAGTTGACGGCACGGACCACTGCTCTGGAATCGGCGCTGTGGAGCGAGCAGCCGTTTTTCGACAGATTGCGGGTGAAGGTGCAGTTCAGCAGATCGATATGCGCGCCGCCCGCCTCAAGAATGCCTCCGCCCAAACTGCCTGACGTGTTGCCGCTGAATGTCGTATTCACGAAGAGCGCGTATGCGCCGTCCACATACACAGCGCCGCCGTGCCGGTCGGGTGCGCTGTTGCCCGCAAACGTAGAAGACGACACGAACAGTTCCGAACCATTGTCATTCGGAACGAAGGCAATCGCGCCACCGCTGTTCTGCCCTGGCGAGGTGTTGCCGATGAACGAGCAGGCCTCGATGGAAAGGGAGGCTTCGCCAAGGGCGCGGATCGAACCGCCTTGGCTACCGCTGCCGCCCGTGAAGGTCAGGTTGGCGAGCGAGAACATCTCGCCATCCGAAGACTTGCCGGCGTAGTTCAAGTGGCGCGAATTCGGTCCCGCGACGATCTCGATGCCCTTTTCGCCCGGCTCCAGTTCGTAGAGGCCGTTGATCTCGAAGGACCGCACACCCGCCGGAATCACGATTTCGCGAGCGAGGCGGACGACCTTGTTGCTCGCGTCAAGTTCCTCGAAAGTGACGCGCCGGCGGCCGTCCGTGCCGACGAGGAGCGGATTGTCGATGAGCGCCTGGACCGCGTCGCGCAGCGTGATCGCCGTGTTGCCATAGACGCCGAGGGTGCTGGCCGCGTCGCCGGACGAGGTGACCGAAAGGATCTCCGGCGCGACCTCCCAGCGGGCGTAGAGCGTGAAGTCCTTCGTGTAGGGGGACATCACCATCGTCGGCTTGTAGTCCGGGCCGTAAACGCACGTGCCCTCCCCTTCGCGCGTCGTCCAGTAGCCGGCGAAGCGGTATCCGGCGCGCTTGACGCGCGGATTCACGCCGCCCACCTCGATGTCGTCGAGCGGCTTCATCCCGTAGGCGAAGGGCTGCTTGAACGTGGTCGTCACGGGATTGCCGCTGGCGTCCGTGAGCCCGAGGTCGAGCGTGACATCGACTTCGAGGAAGTTCACGAAGGCCGTCGCGTTGAGCGCGTCGCTGGCGCGGTAGGGCGAAGCGGAAAATCCGACCGAGGGCAGCACGTAGAGTCGGCCGCCGGCGCCCTGTTCGCCGCCGTTGCCGCCGGCGGCGCCGTCGCCGGCCTTCGAGGACGACGTGGACTCGCTGTAGTTCTTGTGCGACTTGCCCGTACCGCCCTTTGTTCCCTTGTCCAGGGATTCGGGCTTGCCGTCGCCGCCCCGGCCGCCGACCTTGCCGCCGCCGCCAGCGCCGCCGCACTCGCCGCGGATGGTCCACTCGTCGACGATCCGGACGCCCTGTCCGTCGTAGATGAAGAGGTTTTCGTTGCCCGGATCGTCCCAGTCGTCGACCACGAGATACGAGCCGCTGCCGCCGCCGCCGCCGCCAGCGCCGCCGCCGCCGCCGCCGCCGATGGACATGGACGCGCCGCCGCCGCCGCCGCCGCCGCCGGGGCCGCCGCCGCCGGAGAACCAGTCATCGGCCCCCGTCCCTTGCTTGTAGGCGCCATACCCACCCGAGCCGCCGGCCGCACCGGCCGCGCCGCCGCGCACCGTGAC
>CAMNCG010000356.1 GCA_946534105.1 uncultured Verrucomicrobiota bacterium | reverse complement strand
CTGCGGCGGCGAAGAACCGCTCGCGCTCGGATGCGCCGCCATCGCGAACGATGGCGCACGGGAGCGCGGGCCTCCTGCCCGCGGCCTCGCGGGCTGGATGCCCGCGCTCCCAGGATGCCTCGGCGTGGACGCGCGCGAACATGGCGGTAAGATCCGCATACGGCTCGTCATTGACATTCACGAGGCCGTAGTTGCTGTTTTCGTGGAAGTCCTTGTTGAAGCCGAGCGCGGGATCGTCCTGCCACATGAAGAAGTCGTCGCCTACGAAAAACGGGAGCGCCATGACCGTTCGCAGCAGCATTTCCGACGCATGCGCACGCTCGGCCTGGGTGTGGAAGCGCTGGCCCGCGCCGTAGGTGCAGGGCAGCCCCGAGTCGAGCGCCGGGAAGCTCCACTCCGTGAGCAGCAGCGGTTTTTCGCCGCCGGCCTTTTCGTGGAAGGCGCGGAAGGCTTCGGCAAGCGGGATGCCGCCGCGCTTTTCGAGAACGACGCCGGCGTCGAGGTCGGCCCACGGATAGACGTTCACGGAAACGACGTCGCAGTGGCGGCCGCAGGCGGCGAGGATTTCGGGCGCGAGGTCCATGTTGGCGAAGCGGTTCCCGAGGATGAGGTGGTCGGGATCGGCCTTGCGGATGGCCGCGCAGAGCGTGGCGAAGTAGCGCTCGGCGATCAGCGCCACGAAGGCGCGCTTTACGGTAGGCGGGGGCTGCACTCCCGGCCCCCCGAAGGAAGCCGCAGACGCGGCTTCCTGCAAAACCTGCGCCACGAAGCGCTCCAGCGCCTGGCGGGCGCTGTGCTGCGGCGGGAGGGTGCGCACGAGGTCGAAGAGGCCGGTGGCGGTGTCGGCAAGGCCCCACCAGCGCAGTTCATTGTCGAGGAAGTAGCCGACAAGCCACGGATCGCCGACATGCGGTGCGCAGCGCTTGCGGGCGAGTTCGTCGCAGTTTTTTTCAAAGTCCGGATGGAAGACGTTCGGGAATGCGGTGCCGGGGGCGTTGCGGTAGGGGGAAATCCAGCGGTCGGGGTCGTCGCCCGTGCAGAGGTGCGTGGAGAAGTAGAGCGCATCGGAACCGTTCGCGTGGGCGAGCGAGCGGTGGAGCATCTGCGGCCCGGTGCCGACGGCGAGGAAGTTGAAACCCCAGGAGACGAGCCGTTCGGCGGTGGCCGCAGCCCAGTCGTCGCGCGAGGCGTATTTCTTCTTGACGGTCATGCCGTAGGGGGCGTGGCCGAGCGCCTCGCAGAACATCCCCTGCGGCATGCACCAATCGACGCCGGCGAGATAGACGCCGCGCCCGACGGGATCGACGATCCAGTCGCGCCCGTCGATTTTCTCCACGTGGAAGAAGCCCGTCGCCATGCCGCGCACTCCGGTCTCCGGCCCCACGGGGCGGTAGGGCGGCGGCGCGGAGGCGGCGACGGCCATTTCGGCGCAAATGGTGCAAAGACCGGCGAAGAAGAAAGCGGCCGCTCTCATGGTGTCATTCCTTCCAAGGTGTCCCGTCGAGGAGGAAGAGCGGCGTGTCACGCAGGGGAATGCGGTGGAGTTTGAGGACGCCGGGGGCGAGGTGTTCGACGCAGGCCTCGGGCAGCTTTTCCACGGTGCCGGCGAGCGGGTCGGCGAGGAGCGGCGCCTTTTCGACGCTGCGCCAGACGACGGTCGCGGTGCCATTGTATTCCACGGTGTGGAGCGGCGTCGGATTCCAGTAGGCGAGAGAGCGCGCGCCGCCGGCGAGTTCGAGCATCCCGAACACGAGTTCGCGTCCGGCCGGCTCGCGCACACCCCAGCCCAGATGCGGCGCCGGATCTGCGCAGAACTGGACGGGCGCGCCCACGCGGCGCGGCGCACCGCGCAGAATCGAGGCGAGATGCGCGAGCGCATGATACGACGGCTTGGGCGAATACGTCCCCGTGGCGCGGCCGTCGGGCCCGAACTCGGCCCCCAGCACCCCGAAGTAGCCGTAGTCGAGGATGGAGCCGAGGTCGCCCGCCGTGCCGTTGAGCGCCTCCACCATGTCGAGGCAGGAGAAATAGGACGAGAACTCCACCCCGGCGAGGAGGTCCGCGACGGCATGGCGCAGAAGCTGCCGCGCCTGCTTGCGCGGCGTCCAGGCCTGATCTTTCAGCGCTCCGTTGCCGTCGGGGCGAGACTGCGAACCGCTTTCGCCCTGGATGATGCGGATGCGCGGGTTTCGCGGGCGGAGCATCGCCTCGAGCATCTGCGCCTTCTCGATGGAACTGCGCTCGTCGTCCGTGTATTGGTGGTAGGTGAAGCCCCAGACGTCATCGAGTGCCCCGGTATCCACCACCTCATGGAACCAAGGCGTATCGACCCACATGCACATGGAGCCGGCGACGATCTTCGCCTCCGGGTCGGCCGCGCGCGCGGCGGCGGCGGTTTCGATGACGAAGCGCCCGTATTCCGTACCGCTTGGTCCGTGCTTCCAGCACCACTGGCCGTCCGGCTCGTTCCAGACCTCCCAGGCGGCGACGCGGCCGCGGAAATGCGCGACGGTCGCCGTCACGTAGGCGCGCCACGCGCGGCGCTGCTCCTCGGTGGCGATCGGCGGGACGCCGACGGC
>CAMNCG010000355.1 GCA_946534105.1 uncultured Verrucomicrobiota bacterium | reverse complement strand
GTGTGCATGTGAATCAGGTCGTCCCCGTTCCGGGACTGGTCATCGAGCGTCTCGCGGTCGAAGCGATAGAGGGCGACGGTCGAGCCTGCGGAGCGGGCCGGGAGGAACTGGTCGGGCGTGAGGGCGCCGGCCGTGATGCGCACATCGTCCATGGAGCCGTAGAAGGGCGCGCCACCCCTGTCGTTGCCGATGCTTCGCCGCGTTATGTAGAGCTTGTCGTCGCGAAGGGCGAACGGCCCCTGGTCGGCATTGTCGGCCAGGACGGGAGCGGCGACGCCATCGACGTAGAGCGTGACAATGCCGGCTCCGGTCTTCGACGGATCGTAGACGACCGCATAATGCCGCCACTTGTTGTCGTTCAGCGCGCCGAACAGCTCCTTGGAGGTCGGGGACTGCACGTATTTGGAATTGCCGACCAGGAAATAGGCCGTGACCGTGTTGTAGGAGGTGCTGGATTCAAATCGAATCTGGAAGGCTCCTGGATAGTTGTAGTACGTTGTCGTCGTCTCGACAAGGGTTCCCGCCATTCCGCCGCCGCTGGACCCCGTCTGCGCGAAGAATTCGAGCGTGAAGCCCGTCCGGGAGAACGCGGAGAACGGGAAGGTCCCGTTGTAGTAGTTCGTCTTTGCATAGTCGTTGTAACTTGGCGACGGCGTGCCGGAAGTCATGGGAACGCCGCTCATCGTGAGGTCGAAGCCGTTGCCGGTGGCGTCCTTGCCGCCCTTGCCGCCGAAGGGCCAGTAGGCGACAACGGGGAGCGCTTCGCTGTCCGCGCGCATCGCCTTGCCGACAGACGGGAACTTGAGGAACTGGTCGGGCGTCAGCGCCCCGCGCGAGATGCGAACATCATCGATGTATCCGGTGTAGTATTCGCTTGTGGTGTATCCGGCTCCGCCACCGATGTAGAGCACGTCATTAAGCAGCGCCGGCACGGCGCCGGTCTGCCCGCCAGCGTTCTGCATCAGCACACCGTCCAGATAGAGCTTGGTGGCGTTTTCGCCCGTTTGGGTGCGGTCGATCACGTAGGCAACGTGGTGCCAAGTTCCATCGTCCATTGCGCTCGTAGATGCCGTGTAGTCGATCTGCCAGCCAGTTCCCATGCCGAACTGCGATTGCAGACGGCCCGTGTAATACAGGACGAAACTGCCGGCCTTGGTGCCAGCCGGCGAGGGCGCGGAAAAGAGGACACCGAAAGAGCTGTTCTTGCCGGTCGAGCGCGTCCAGCACTCGAACGTGACGGCTGTTTCGCCGGAGAGGTCGAGGGCCGAGGCGGTCGTCAGGAACTGGCTCGTGCCGTTAAGCGTGATGTATCCTGCATCGCTTTCCGTGACGGTCGTGCTGGCCAGGTCGTGGCCGTTGCCGGAGACGTCGGAGAAGCCGTTTTCGCCGAACGGCCAGTAGGCGATGGTGTCCGACGAGGGGGTGTCGGCCAAGTTGGTCGTTGGCGCAACGAGGGCGAGGGCGGCGAGGGGGCCGGCGAGGAGTTTTGTTGCGTTCATGGTTGTTTCCTGTTGAGGTGTTTGGATGGCGTGTGAATCGGTTTCGAAAAGAGACGGGACGGGAGGGTCCGGAGCCGCATCCGCGGCGCTGGCATCGCCTGTCCCTTCGGCCCCTTCAGTCCCGCCCGTCCTGTCCTGCGCGGCGGCATCCTTGCTGTTGGCCGCTTGCTGTTCCTGCGCTGCCCGATGCGGCGACAGCAAGCGTACGACAGCAAGGGAAGAGGCCGCCCCGGCGGCGGTGAGCGCGGCGAGCGCGAGGGCGAGGAGGAGGGCCTTGCCGCCGGGCTTTTTCGCCGCCGCGCCGAGCTTGGCGGCGAGCGCTTTGCGGGCGTAGTGCAGGCGGCTTCTGACCGTCCCTGCCGGAATCGCGAGGAATTTCGCGATTTTCGCGACAGGCATGTCGAAGAAGTAGTAGAGGATGAGGCTTTCGCGCTGGTCTGGAGGGAGTGATTTCAGCGCTTCACGGACGATCGTCGCGTCCAGGCTGTTGTAGATCGCTTCGCGGGCGGCTTCATCGGCTACGTCCGGCATGACGCCCGGAAAGACCTCCATCTGGTGCGACTTGCGGCGGCATTCCATCGAATGGAGGTTGCTCATGATCTGGCACATCCAGGCGAAGAAGGCGGACTGCTCCAGATATCCATCGATGCCGTCTACCACGGCCGCGAACGTGCGGTTGACAAGCTCTTCGGCGTCTCCCTCGTCGGCGCAGAAACGACGGGCGAGGGTCATCATCCCCGCCTTGTATTCGCTTTCCAGCCGCCGTGCGCCCTTTTCGCGATCCTGCCTGAGTTCTTCCGCTATGTCCATTGGTTTCAAATCGAAGCCCTTCGATGGAATTATAGCGGATCGGTGGGATTTGGCTCAAATCATTTTTTCGTCGAGGGCTAACGGGGACAGACCCCGTGTAAAGCCACGATTGATGCTCCCGTTGATCTTCCGCCGCGTGTCCTTGGCGTGCCGTCGGACGAAGATGCGGCGTTGAACCTCGCGGCTGGTCGGACGAGGCGCTACTTCACCGCCTCGGCGACGCCGCCCTTGAACTGGCGGGTCTTGCCGTCGAAGGAGAGGCCGACGGCCCAGACGGGCTTGC
>CAMNCG010000354.1 GCA_946534105.1 uncultured Verrucomicrobiota bacterium | reverse complement strand
GAACCGGGCAAGGCGGGCGCGACGTCGGCGCCGACAACGTTTGGTCACACCCCCGGGGGAAATTCCGTTTGCGTTTCATGAAGGATTGAGTATACTCCTGCGTTGCGATCGCAAATCAGCAAAAATGGCGAATCGGCGATTCGTGAAATCGTCTGCGTCGATCCCAAGCATCAACGCGGCAAAACGGGACGAGCATGATGAACACTTCCCATACGCCCACGACGTCCGAAGGCCTTCTCCGCGAGGCCGCGTCACCGGATTCCCCTCGCCGAGAGGAGTTCGCCCGCCTGTATTCGGCGATTGTGCGGCGCTACGTGGAATGCGCGGCCGGCCCGGGCGTTTCGCCGGAGGACCGCGACGACATCGCGCAGGACGTCATGGTATCGGTCCTGAAGGCGCTTCCCGGTTTCCGCCACGACCGCTCCCGCGGCCGGTTCCGGGGCTACCTCCGCTCCTCGGTCTCGCATGCGCTTGCGGCGTTCGCGAAGCGCTTTCGCCCGGCGGAACGGACCGCGCGGGATCCGGTCGATCCCGACACGATCCCCGCCGCGGAACCGGATGGCACGCCGGAACGGATGTGGCGCGTCTGGACGCTCGCCTTCGAACGCATCCTGCGCTCCGGCCGCTTTGAGCCGAATTCCCTCGCCATGTTCCGCCGGTTCGTGGTCGAGGGGCTCCCCGCCGCGGAGGTCGCGGCGGAGTTCAAGACCAATCCGAACGCGGTCTACCAGTGCAAGAACCGCGTGATGTCCGCGGTTCGCGACGAACTGCACGCGTTCGGGCAGGGCCGCGCGTCCCTCGTGGACCTCGGCGAGGCGCTTGAGGCGGCGGCGGAGTCGGAGGAGCGGTGAAGTCCGGCGACCTCGTCGATGGCGCCTTCACCCTGCTTCGTCCTCTCGGCGAGGGCGGCATGGGGGAGGTGTGGCTTGCCCGCGAGAACGGGCTTGCCCGCGACGTCGCCCTGAAGTTCATGCGCGAGGCGCCGGACCCGGCCAGGGCCGTCCGTTTCGGGCGCGAAGCGCGCGCCCTCGCGGCGCTCGACCACCCGTCCATTCCCCGCGTCCTGCGCACGGGCGTCGATCCGGCGAGCGGGTTGCATTACATCGCCACGCCCGCGATCCTCCTTTCCACGGCCGAAATCCGCCGCCTCTGCGACGAAAGCCTCCATTGCCCGTATCCCGCCGCCATGGGCGGGGCAGGCCTTCCCCGCCCCTTGTCCCTCTCCGATCTGCTCGACGGCGGCAAAACGCTCCCCGAAGCGTCGGCGCTGCGCCTCGCGCGCGACCTCGTGGGCGCGCTCTCCGCCGCCCATTCCGCCGGAATCGTCCACCGCGACGTCAAGCCCTCCAACGTTCTCTACGACGCCGCCGGGCGCGCCCTCCTCGTCGATTTCGGCCTCGCCAAGTTCGTCACCCGCCATTCGTCACTCGTCACTCCGGCGGCGCAGCCGCCGGACTCCATCTCCCTCGATTCCGCCGGCCGCCGCAAATTCCTCGGCTCCCCGGCCTACGCCGCCCCGGAGCAGTTCGATCCCGGCGCGGGACCGGACGCCCCCGCTCTCGACTGGTATTCCTTCGGCGCGGTCCTCTACCGCGCGCTCACCGGACACCGCCCCGGTTCGCCCCGCAAAGCGTCGTCCTTTGATCCTCGCCATCTGTCGCGCGCGTGGGACCCCCTGCTCGATTCGCTTCTGGAGCCCGATCCGGCCAGACGGCTCACCAGACCCGACGCGATTCTTCGCGCCCTCGACCGCGTGGAGCGCCTTCCCGCGCCCCGGCGCCTCCTCCGCCTGCTGGCCGCCTTTTGGACGCTGTGCCTGCTTTTCGGACTCGCCGTCGGCACCGCGATCTACGGCTCGCGCCGCTTGCGCGAAACCGGCGGGGAGGCGGCCCCCCGTCCGCCGTCATCGGTGCCGACCGCCGAAACCGGAGGGGAGGCGGACTCCCGTCTGCCGTCTCCTCCGCAACCCGTCCCCGGCGTGCTTGGCGTCGTCCAGAGCGCCGCGTTTCCGAACCCCGTAACGGATTTTTCCCGTCCGGTCGCGGATGCCGGGGAATGGTTCGGCCTCACGCCGCCGCCGGCTGCCGGCACGAGGAAAACGCTCGCGCTCGGGGCCGCCCCGGACCGTTTGACGCTCGTGTGGTGCCCGCCGCATCCAAAAGCCGCGCCGAACGGGTTTTGGATCCTCGAATCGGGCATCGACCCCGAACTGGCGTGCGAAATCCACGACAACTTCCCGGACGACCCGGACTTCCGCGTCTGGCAGCCCGAGCCGCGGTATCCCATGCTCGAAGCGCATTTCGGCCTTTCCTCCGCGACGGACCTGCTCGAAAAGCTGAACGCCCTCGCCGGATTCGGCGACGCGGCGCACTTCGCGTTTCCGACGACGATGCAAATCCACTACGCGAAGCAGGTTTTCCCGCCCCTTTCCGCCTCGATTCCGCTCGAAGACCAGTGGTTCGACGAATATGCGGTCGCCTTTTCCGTCTCCTCCGGCCGCGACATGGCGTTCATGCCCCTACAGCCGATCCTCGTCCCCGGCCCGCGCGAGTAGCGGGATTCGGAACGAGAACGCGGCTTTTCCGCCATTCCGC
>CAMNCG010000353.1 GCA_946534105.1 uncultured Verrucomicrobiota bacterium | reverse complement strand
CGCCGAAGATGAAGCTCCACGCCGTCATGAGCACCGCGCGGTAGCGCATGTTGAACCCCTGGACGGCGGCCTCGACAATCGAGTGCCCGTCCTCGCGCGCCTGCTTCGAGAACTCAACCATGAGGATCGCGTTCTTGGCCGAGAGGCCGATGAGCATGACGAGCCCGAGCTGCGCGTAGATCGAAAGCGAACCGGCGGCGCCGAAGCCGTGCGCGCGCGCCCACTCCCCGGAGCAGGCCCAGATGCCGAGCATCGCGCCCAGCACCGCCGTCGCGACCGTGAGCATGACCGGCACGGGGATGCTCCAGCTTTCGTACTGGGCCACGAGGAAGAGGTACGCGAAGAGCATCGCGAGCGCCATGAGGCCGACGATCTGGCCCTGGTTCTGCTTTTCCTGAAGCGAGAGATCGGTCCATTCGATCGAGCAGCCCTTCGGCAGGGGGATTGCCTCGATGGCGTCCATGAGGGTCTTCGACGGAACGCCGGGGGCGCATTGCGCGGTCATCTTCGCGGCGTCCATCTTGTTGTAGCGCTGCATGACGCGGCTGCCGTTCTCGTAGCGGAGGGTCGCGAGCGTGGAGAGCGGCACGAAGCCGCCGGACGCGGTCGGGACCTGGAGCGAGAGCACGGAATCGGAAGCCTCGCGCACGTCGCGCTCGCTCTGGAGTTTCACGTAAAACGCCTCGCCTTTCATGTTGAAGTCGTTGACGTAGTACGAGGCGAGTTGGGCCTGCAGCGTGAAAAAGAGCTGCGAGACGTTGACGCCGAGGCTCATCGCCTTCTCGCGATCAAGGTCGAGGTAGAGCTTCGGCGTGTTCGCGACGAAGGAGTTGTTCGCCGAGGAGGCTAGTTTCCGGCCGGACGCGTCCGCGAGGCCCTGGATGTCGATCGCGAGCTTGTCCGCCGTCGCGGCGAGTTCGCCGGCGGAGAGAGAGCCGTCGCTCGTGAGGTAGAACGAAAGGCCGCCCGTCGCGCCGAGGCCCTGGATCGCGGGCGGCGTGAAGCAGATCACGCGCGAGTCGGCCTGCGCGGCGAGCTTTTCCGGGTCCGTCCCCATCGCGGACATGCCGAAGAACATCAGCTTGTCCTTGACCGACGCGGCGTCCTGGTACTTGCCCTTGCGCTCGTCCCAGTGCTTCAGTTTCGCGAACATCATACCGGAGCTTTCGCCCGCGCCGTTGATCATGCCGAAGCCCGCGACCGCCATCGTCTGCTGCACCTCCGGAAGCGCTTCGGCCTTGTCGCGAAAGGCGCGGACGGAATCCATCGTGCGTTCCAGCGACGCGCCCTCCGGCATGCCGATGTCGCACATGACGATGCCCTTGTCCTCTTCCGGGAGGAAGGAGCCGGGAACGACTTTCGAAATCCCCCAGATGCCGGCGACGAAGAGGGCGAGGACGGCCACGGCGAAGACCGAGCGGCGGACGAGGAAGCCGACGAAGACGTTCGAGAATCGGCGCGAGCCGTCCACAAGGAGGTTGAACGGCGCGAAGATCTTCAGCGGCTTTTCGCGCGGCGGCCGAAGCACGAGCGAGCAGAGCGCCGGCGAGAGCGTCATCGCCACGAACGTGGAGAGGCAGAGCGAGACGCACATCGTCACGGCGAACTGCAAGTAGATGGTGCCCACCATGCCACCGTAGAAGGCAAGCGGGACGTAGCACGCGACGGTGACGAGCGTTGTCGCGATGATCGCGCCGGTGATCTGCTCCATGCACTTGATCGCAGCCTGGCGAGCGGTGAGCTTCTCGCGCTGCATGAGCGACTGGCAGTTCTCGACGACGACGATCGCGTCGTCCACGAGCGAGCCGATGACGAGCACGAGGCCGAAGAGCGTGAGCGTGTTGAGCGAAAAGCCGAGCGCGTACACAAACGGAAACGTGCCGAGAAGCGAAACGGGAATCGCCACCGAGGGGACGATCGTCGCGCGCCAGTCCTGAAGGAAGAGGTAGGTGATGAAGATCACCAGCAGGAGCGTGAGCACGAGCGTGAGGGCCGTCTCGCGCAGCGACACGACGACGGACTCCGTGGGGTCGTAGACGAGGTGGAATTCGACGCCCTCGGGCAGACGCGACCTCCACTTCTCCATCTCGGCGCGGACGCGGTTCACGGCGGCGACGGCGTTGGCGCCCGTGTCGCGGTAAATCTGAAGACCGACCGCGTTCTTGCCGTTGAATTCGCCGATGAAGCCCGTCTGCTGCGCGCCGAGTTCGGCGCGGCCGATGTCACGGATGCGGAGCGCGTTGCCGTTTTCGTCGACGCGGATCACGATGTTCTCGAACTCCTCCGGCGTCTGGAGGCGGCCCGTCGTGGTGATGCGGTACTGCACGTACGGATTGGCGCGCTCGCCGCCGACGGAGCCCGCCGTGGCCTGAATGTTCTGCGAGGAAATCGCGGCGGTCACCTCGGAGGCGGAGACGCCGAGGCCGTCCATGCGCACGGGGTCGAGCCAGATGCGCATCGCGTAGGTGTCGCCCATCGCGGTGATCGATCCCACGCCGTCGACGCGAGCGAGCGAGTCGGCGATGTTCTTCGAGACGTAGTTGTTGAGCTCCATCGTGCTCATGTGCGAGCCGTCCGTGAGGAAGGCGTACATGCAGAG
>CAMNCG010000352.1 GCA_946534105.1 uncultured Verrucomicrobiota bacterium | reverse complement strand
GGTTCCGCCGCAGCGCCTGTTCGGCGCCCTTCCCGTGGTCTATCTCGACGTTCCCTCCGGCATCCGAGGTGCGGCGGCGGGCCGGACCGTTTCGGTCGATGACGCCGCAGTGGCGCTCGCCGCTTTCCGCGAACTCACGGCGGGGCGTCCGGTCGCCGTCGCCGCCGTCGAGGCGAAGGGGCTTCCGCCGTGGTCGCGCATCCGGTCGGATTCCTTTCTCGTCCTCGCGTCGAAAAAGGGCCTGCCGTGCCGCGTCTTCCATGCCCGCCGGAAAGAGGCGGAATCCGAGCGCGCCGCGCGCCTGTCCACCTGGCTGACGGCCTTGCCGCGTCCCTGCGGCGTTTTCGCCGCGAACGACATCACCGGCTCGGAAGTCACGGCCGCCTGCCGCGCCCTGCGCCTCCATATCCCGCGCGAAATCGCGCTCGTCGGCGTGGACAACATCGAGGCGCGCAGCAACGCCCCGGAAGCGCCGTTCACGAGCATCCGCCTCGATTTCGAGCGCATGGGCTATCTCGCCGCAAAGGCGCTGGGCGAGGAGATGGACATTGTTCACAAATCCCCAAGTGACAATTGTCCACAAATCGCAAATGGCACAAATGTCAATTGCGGCGCGCTCGGCGAGCGCGCCCTACCGCTAGGGGCTGACCGCCGGGCGACCCGCAATTTGAAATTTGGCACTTATGGGCATTTGTCTCAATTGCAAATCGAGAACAATGTTGTTGGCCCGCTCATGGTCGTGCGGCGCAAATCGACGAGCGGGCGCGGGCGTCACGAGCCGCGCATCGCCGAAGCCGTCGCGATGATCCGGCGCGAGGCGTGCGACGGCCTCACTGCAGCGGCTCTCGCCGCACGCTTCCCCGGCTCGCGCCGTCTCTTCGACATCCGCTTCCGCGAGGCCGTGGGCCACAGCGCCCTCGACGAAATCCTGCATGTCCGGCTCGAACGGGTCTGCGAACTGTTGGCCGGGACCGACACGCCCGTGACCGCCGTCGGCGATTTCTGCGGCTTCGACCGCTACCAGACGCTCGACAAGCTCTTCCGCCAGCGCTTCAAGATGTCCATGCGCCAGTGGCGGCTGCGGAACTCGCGAAAATTCTTTTCTCAAAAGTAGATGTTTCGTCGGCTGAATCCGCTAGAATGGATTGCGTCGCCGGGGAAACGTCGTCCCCTCCAATTGCCACGGCTGGAACTGGTTCCCCTCGTGGCGGCGGCGATGCTGACAAAGGACTACAACGATGAACATATTCTGTTTCTTTCGATTCTCCGTCCGCCCGGGCGCGCGTTTCGCCGCCGCGGCGCTGTGCTGGCCGATTCTCGTCGGCAGCTGCGTCGTCTCGTTCACCGTCTACTCGGCGGTCGTCCTCAAGGAGAAGGTCACGGCCGTCCACGTGCTCGCCGTCGGCTCCTGCCTCGCCGGCCTTTTCCTGCTCTGTCGCTGACCGCGCCCTCCGCTTCCCGCGCGCAAGCGCTGTCCGAAGGATACGCGTCAACGCTTCTTTCCGCTTGAACGAATTCACCTCCCCCCACAACGAAATGCCAGAAACACCCAAGTTGCTTTTCCTCGGTTCCGCCGCCGCCGAAGGGGTGCCCGCGCTCTTCTGCAACTGCCGCGTCTGTCGCGAAGCGGCCGCAAGGGGCGGCCCGGAAATCAGAAGCCGGACGAGCTACAACTTTGGCGGGGCCGTCCAAATCGACTTCGGCCCGGACTCGCTGCAAGCCTGGCAGAGGTATCGGAACGTGATGTGCGAAGTCCGCCACATTGTCGTCACCCATGCGCACGAAGACCACCTCCAGCCGTCGGATTTGCTGTATCACGGCCTCGGCTTCGCTTCCGTCCCATTCCGCGACGGGCCGCTGACGATTCACGGAACGGCGCCGACCCGTGCGCGCATGGAGCGCGAAATGTGGTTGCGGCCCGGGGAATCGCTGGACCACAGGATGGAGGAAAGCAAGCTCGCCCTCCACGAATTTCATCCCTTCGAGGAGTTCGAACTTCCCGATTGCAATGCCGTCGTCCGGACCTTCGCCGCCGATCACGCCCCCGCGCTCGATCCATGTCTCCTCATGGTGACGATGAACGGGCGCACGGTGTTTGTCGGGAACGATTCCGGGGTCTTTCCCGAAACGACGTGGAATGCCCTGGAGTCCCTTCGCGGAAAAGTCGAAATCGATGTCGCCGTTCTCGATGACACCGGTGCGTTTCTCGGGATGCCGGAATCCCCGTCGCCGGAGCCGCCGTATGAAAGCAACCACATGAGTGCGCCGGCCGTCATCCGGACGTTCGACCGGTTGGCTTCCGCCGGACTTCTTGCGCCGGATTGCATTCGCGCGGTCAACCACTTTTCGCACAACGGCGGGGCCACCCACCGCGAATTGTGCGACTTCTGGGAAAAGCGCGGCATTGTCGTCGGGCATGACGGCTTGTCCTTGTAGCGGGCTTGGGCCCTGATAGCCGCGCCATCGAGCCGCTGTAGCGGAATGGTAGAATACTTCCAAAGGATCCATCCAAAATGAAAGAGAAATCCACATTCGACCTTCGCAAAGACGCCGACAAACGCGGCGTCCTCCTCGTCGCCCACCGCGGCGTCTGGGGCGGCAACGTCCCGCCCA
>CAMNCG010000351.1 GCA_946534105.1 uncultured Verrucomicrobiota bacterium | reverse complement strand
GGTGGATTGAAATTCGATCCTCGACGAGATCCACGCCCGCCGCATCGGCCTTGCAAAGGAGCTGCTGGAACGCGACGACATTCCGATCGACGACATTCCGGAGCGCATCGGCTACGTCCCGGGTCCGTTTCTCGGAATGCTTTTCAAGCGCAGCACCGGCATGACCATGCGCCAGTGGCGCCGAAACTTCCTTCGTGAAGCCGGAATTGTGGTCGATTGATTGTTTTTATCTTGGCGGATCGGTAGTTTGGAGTATTGTCCGCGAAGGCGTCCGGGAATAGGATTTTCCGCAACGGCACCGACGTTTCCGGGCCGTTCGCCGCCGCCCCGCGCCGGCGTCCTTCCACCTCCATCCGCAAATCCGCCATGGCACCACGCATCGCCATCGTTTCCACCGCCCACATCCACACCATCGACTACTGCAAGGACATCGCCCGCGAGTGCGGCGCCCCCCACGTCATCTGGGACGACGACGAGGCGCGCGGCCGCTCCTACGCGGAGAAGTTCAACTCCCGGTTCGAGCCGGACCTCGGCAAGGTCCTCGCGGACCCCGCCGTCGACGGCTTCGCCGTCTGCTCCGAGAACGCGCGGCACACGCCGCTGCTGCGGCGCGTCATCCCCGTCGGCAAGCCGACCTTCTGCGAAAAGCCGCTCGCCGTCGATCCGGCGGAGGCGGACGAAGTCGCCGCCCTGGTGGCGAAGCACGGGACGCCCTTCACCTGCGGCTACATCCGCGCCTTCACCGCGCCAAACCGCAGTTCGCTCGCCTTTGCGGAATCCGGCGGACTCGGCACCCCGCACCACTGGATCTACCGCAACGCGCACCACGGCGCCTACGGCCGCTGGTTCGACAATCCCGACCTCAAGTGGTTCGTCGATCCCGCGCTCTCCGGCGGCGGCGCGATGATGGACATCTGCACGCACGGCCTCCACCTCCTGCGTCTCTACGCGGGTCCCGTGGCGGCGGTGCGCGCCTCGGTCGCCAACCTTTCCGGCGCGTGGCCGCAGGTCGAGGACTGGGCCATGGTCGAGCTGCGCTTCGCCTCCGGCGCGATCGGCCGCGTCGAGGGCGCGTGGTGCTTCCCCGCCGCGCCGCTCGGGCTTGAGATCGTCGGCTCGAAGCGGACGCTCTACCGCGTCGGCGACGAGGTCGTCTGCCGCGGCCCGGACGAGGAGCCCCGGCCCGTCCCGACGGTCGAGGGCCGCCCCTACCGCATGGGCCGCCTCTTCGCGCTCGTGCGCGGCGAACTCTCGAAGGACGAGATCGACCGGGACCTTGAGGCCGCGGTCGCGGCCGTCCATCTCATGGACGCCGCCTTCCGGTCTGCGCGCGGCAATGGCGGCTGGATCGAAATCAAGGCGTAGGGAGGGAGCGGAACCATGGCAAACGAAAGCGTATCGGTCAAGATGGACGGCCCGAAGGCGGAATACAAGGGCCGCAAACTGCGCGTCGCGATCGTCGGCTGCGGCGGCATTGCGCAGACGCACCTCAAGGCGCACAAGGAGAACCCGGCCGTCGAGGTCGTCGCAGGCGTCGACGTGCGCGCCGACCGCCTCGCCGTCATGCGCGACAAGTGGGGCGTCCCCGAATCGGCCCTCTTCGGCGCGGACCTCGCCTCCGGCAAGACCCTCTCCGAAACCGCCTGGCGCGACATGCTCCGCAAGATGGGCGACAAAATCGACGCCGTCGACGTCTGCACCCCGAACGGGTGGCACTGCCAGCCGGTCGTCGATTGCTGCCGCGCCGGCAAGCACGCCTTCGTCGAAAAGCCGATGGCGATGGCCGTCGCGGAGGGAAGGCGGATGGTCGCCGCCGCGAAGGCCGGCGGCGTGAAGCTCTCCGTCGGCTTCCAGCAGCGCTACCGGCCCGCCTTCGAGTCGCTCGTCGAGGCGCGCGACGCCGGCGTGTTTGGCGACATCCTCTTCGTGAAGGTGCGGCGGCTCCGGCGGCGCGGCATCCCCAACTGGGGCGTCTTCGGGCGGAAGGAGCTCCAGGGCGGCGGCCCGGTGATCGACGTGGGCGTCCACTACATCGAATGCGCCTACGAGTTCATGGGCTGCCCGAAACCCGTCGCCGCGTCGGCCATGACGTGGCGGTATCTCGGAAACCGCGAGGAGGCGACGCACGTGCGCTGCCCCTGGCCGGGCTGGGACTACAAGACCTACACCGTCGAAGACCTCGCCGTGGGGCAGGTCCGCTTCGACAACGGCGCGATCATGCAGATCGAGACCTCCTTCGCGGCGCACGTGAAGGAGAACGACGTGGCGGAGTTCTCCGCCATGGGCACCAAGGGCGGCTGCCAGTTCCCCACGGGCGAAATCTTCACCGACCAGAACGGCACCATGGTCAACGTCGCCCCGGCCTACCTCGACCCCGCCGGGGACGGCTGGGACGCGCTCTTCGCCCGGAAGCTCGGCAACTGGGTCGACGGCTGCCTCAAGGGCACCGAACTCGGCGCCTCCGGCGAAGACGGCCTAAACGTCCAGCGCATCCTCAACGGCCTCTACGACTCCGCCGCCCTCGGCGGCAGGGAAGTCGCGATCCGGTAGCGCCGCCCTCGGCGGCGGACGGCGCGCGCGTAGGCGCGGGCCGCGCCACGCCGCGCTGCGCGCGAGGTCACGAAAACCCGGTGCCGGG
>CAMNCG010000350.1 GCA_946534105.1 uncultured Verrucomicrobiota bacterium | reverse complement strand
GTTGAAAGGTTGAAAGGTTGAAAAGTTGAAGGGTTGAAGGGTTGGCTAGGCGGCCGGGGCGTCGAAGTGAAGGTTGTAGGAGGCGTTGACGGTCGCTTCGAGGCGGAATTGCTGCGGGATGGCCTTCAGCTGCGCGTCGGAGTCCTTGCCGGCGGCGTTGACCGCCCCCTCGTCGAACGTCGACCAGTCCTGGTCGGCGAGGGTGGAGAGGTTGCCGGCGGGGATGGTGATGTCAAGGGTGGTTTCCTCGTAGCTGGTGGTGTCGTCCAGTTTCGTTTGGCCCTGGGCGGTGAAGAGGAAGCCGCTGCCTTCGGTGATGGTCACCGAAGCCTTGATCGAGCCGTCCTCCGCCTTGCCGAGCGTCCAGGTCAGGGGTTTTTGGAAGGGGTTTGGGGCTTCCTTGCGTCCGCCCGCGAGCGACATTTCGTGTCCGCCATTGGACAGGGTGGAGACGAACGCGTTCTTGACCATGCTCGGAGCGTATTGCGTGACGATCGACATCAGGAGGCCCGTCTGCTTCTTCACGTTGGCCGAGGCGGCCTTGTAGGTGGCCTTGTCGTCGCCCGTGATGAATTGGACGAGCTGGTCGCGCGCGGTTTCGTAGTTGTCGTTCGAGACCTTGCCGCCTCCCGGCAGGTTGACGGTCATTCCGCCGGCCACCACGTCGCGGTTGAACTGGTAGTGCACGCAGTCGAAGTCCTCGGTGCGGTTGCCGCCTCCGTCTTTCTTGACGAGGTGCTTGTTGACGAGGAACGCGAAGGTGTTGACGAGGTCCTTGCGGGTCTCTTCCTGCAGTTTGGCGTTGAAGCGGCCGAGTTTCTCCATGACGGGGGCGTTTTCCTGGGCGCCCGACGCGTCGAGGATGAAGTTCTGCATCGTCTTGGCGGCGGGACTGGTGCCGCCGGCCGTCTTGGCGAGCGCCTTGTTGCCGGACTCCTCGAGGGTTTCGGTGAATTGGATTGGGGTGGACGTGGAAGAGCCGTCGAGGGCGACCGTGGTCTCCCAGTGGAACTTGACGGGCATCCCCTCGGGTTCGGAGTAGCGGATCGTGATGGCGCCGGTTTCGTCGTTGCGCGAGAGGGTGTAGGTGAGCGGGATGTGCTCGTTGCCGATGCCGCCCTGGATGCCCTGCTCCGGCAACAGCGGCAGGAGCGGCTGGTGCGCGGCCTGCGAAAGCGCGCGCATCACGCTGGACGCCTGGCTCACGTGGACCTTGCCGCAGAGGGTCTCGATCCTGCTGGCGATGACGGCGTTGCCCGCGCCGCCGTTTTTCCCGTCGGCGGTGAACGTCTCCTGTCCGATTTTGACGGTGAAGTGGTTCTGTTCCTCGCCGAGGATGCGCGTCCCGTCGAGGTATTTCGGGTTTTCCGGACGCACGAAGTCGCCCAACATGAGTTTGCGTCCGCCCTTGGTCGAGCCGTCGATTTCCTCGATCTTCATCGTGGTGGTCGAGTAGTCGGGCAGCGTCTTGGGTTTGGGGCCTTTGCCCTCGGCGGCGGCCAGCGCCTCCGCGAGGGTGCAGCCGCTCTGCTCGATGTAGTTCGAGACCTCCATGAGCTTGCCCTGGTTCGTGCTGTACTTCTTGTAGAGTTTGTTCATGAAGACGTCGTTGACGTCGTGCGAGGAGGCGTCCGGCGGAATTTCGAGGTCCGGCACGAGCACGGCGTTGATGTGCGTGCGGTCGAGCTTGCCGGAGTTCTTGAGCTCCACGATTTCGTCGAAATGCCGCAGGATTCTCGAGAGCGTGTGGGAGTTGGCGACGACGTTCGTGGCGCCTTTCGGCTGGGGGGATGGCGGTTCGAGCGCGGCGAACACGGCATAGACGACCTGGCGCTTTTCGGGGGAGAGCTGCGCGACGGTGCCCGTGCAGCCGGAGCCGTTGCCGCGGGCGAAGAAGTTCATCGCCTTGTTGTTTTCGATGCCGAACGCCTTCTCCGGGTCCGGCGCGGCGAGGTTGAACGTCGGGTCGAGAGCGATGTCCTCGAAGACGAACTTCTCGAAGCCCATGAGACCCTCTTTCGTGAGGAACGTGCTGCCGGCGTTCTTTTCGGTGAGCGTGTTGCAATTCTTGGACTTGACGTTGGCGGCGGTGTTCTCGAACCACGTCTTGAAGGAATCCATGAGTTTCAGGCCCGCCTTGAAATTGTCCGCTGAAGCGGTGAAGCGCCCGCCGTATTGGAAAAGGCGGCGCTCGGAGCTTGCCGGGTCCAGCGTCTTCTTGAGCGCGTCCGCGTCGCTGCAGCCGGTCGCGGACTTGATGAACGCGAAGGCCTCCGCGAGCATCGGGAGCTCGCTCTTGTGGTAGCCGGCCGCGAGGACCTTCCCCTGCATGGCCGCATCCTGCGCGAAGCGCTTCGCCGTCTCGTTGATGGACCGAAGCCCTGCGGCGTCGATTCCCCTGGCCGCGCCGCGCGCGATGCCGTAGAGGAAATTCGGCGTGGGCGACATGTCCTTCGGCATCGCGGCGAGGGCTTCCCGCAGGATGCGTCCGGCGGCCGTGCCGGCGCCGAAGGCGGCGAGCTTCATCTCCGGCGGCAGCTGCGCGAGGCCGGCTTCGTCCGCCGCCTTCATGAGCGCCTGCGCGAAGAGCGGCTGCATGTCCGGCTTGCCGAGGGTGGCGGCGAGCTGGGCGGGGGTG
>CAMNCG010000349.1 GCA_946534105.1 uncultured Verrucomicrobiota bacterium | reverse complement strand
CCGGGCAGCTTCTTCATCAACCAGCCGAACGTGCCGCACTGCCTCAACTCGCGTCCGAACGGACTCTACATCTACTATTTCCTGGTCCGCAGGCCGACGGCGTCGCGTCCGCTTCTCGACCTTCCCGCCGCCGAGTCGTCCGCCGTCTGGAAACACCTCCGGCGCCTGCCCCGCGTGCTCTCCGCCGGCGTGCGCGCGCCACGCGTCCGCGAACTCTTCACGCGGCTCCTCCAGCTGTGCGACGCGCCGCGCGCGCCCCTCGCGTCGGTCCGGATGCGCCAGACGTTCCTCGACATCCTCATGCT
The DNA here is from genome assembly GCA_946534105.1 of uncultured Verrucomicrobiota bacterium. Taxonomy (GTDB): domain Bacteria; phylum Verrucomicrobiota; class Kiritimatiellia; order RFP12; family UBA3636; genus UBA3636. The sequence continues at coordinate 2,339 of CAMNCG010000349.1, read as the reverse complement.
GCTCCTCGCGCTGTCGGAAAATCCTGCGGACGACGGCTGCTCCGCGCGCGTGGCGAAGGTCGTGGAACTCGTCCGCGCGCATCCGGAACGCCCCTTCACGATCGACGCCCTCGCGCGCGAGGCGGCGCTCTCCCCCACGCACTTCATCAACCAGTTCCGCAAGGCGACCGGCTTTCCGCCCATCCGCTTCCAGATCGAATGCCGCGTCCAGAAGGCGAAGGAGATGCTGCGCGGGACCGGCCTGTCCGCCTCCGCCATCGCCCTTCAGCTCGGCTTCAACTCCCCGCAGCACTTTTCCGACACGTTCGCCCGAATCGTAGGCGCCGCCCCCAGTCACTGGCGTGCCAACGCTATTCACCAAAACGGTAGGAGTAGATGTCGGCGTCCTTCAGCTCGAAATGAAGCGTAATCGGCCGTCCGGCGAGGGATTTTACGTCCGCGCCGCCCGTCCACGCCATTGCGAGGTCGATCTCGTCGCCGTAGATTTCCTTGCTTTCCGCACGTGTGAAACCCGGAATCGGTGCGCCGTCAGCCGTGCGGATCTCGCAGCGGACGAAGCCGGCGCCGGAGGTGGAGGCGTTCAGCAGGAGGCGCGTCGGCTTGCCGCCCGGCGCCGCCGCGAACGTCAGCGGCTTCGTCGTAACCGAGCCGCCGCGCCACGGGGCGTTCACCGAGACGAACCCGTCGAGGCGGATCGTCATGCGGCGGAGGCGATTAGGCGAATTGAGCGAATAGTAGTTTTCCGTGGAGTAGAGCGAAAGCTCGTCGGGACAGCCGGGAATCGCGGACTTCGTCTGCACGAATCCCCACGCGATCATGTTGTTGCGGTTGATCCAGCGCTCGTGCTGGAGCCCGGGACGCAGGAACGCCTCGCTCCAGCGCCGGAAGCGCGCGCCGTCGCGGCTCGACATGAACACGCCGTCGGAGACGCCGGGAATGCCGCCCGCGCCGCTCGTGTCGTAGACCGAGCAACGTCCCTCGGTGAACCGCTTCGGGAAGCCCACGTACATCCCCGGCACGCGATCGTAGGGATGGATCGCGTTCGTGTAGAGCTGGTCGTTGGGGGACTCGGTGTCGTACGAAACCCACTTCGGGTCGCTCCACGCCAGGAAGTCGGACGACGTCGCCCACTGGATGCCGCGCAGCCTCTTGCCGTCCGGTCCTTTCCAGAACGTGCGGTAGTAGGTCACGTAGCAGCCGCGCGCCGTGTCCCAGAACACGATGTTCTGCGAGTCGAACGCGCCTTTCGTGATGAGCGGCTTCTCTCGGATCTTTCTCCAGTGGATGCCGTCGGGCGAGACGAATCCCGCGAGCCCGCTCTTGCCCTCGCCGGCGACGGCCTTGTACTTCTCCTCCGGCTTGCAGGCGGGATTGCGGTCGAAGAACGGCGAGAAGTTGTGCGCCGCCTGCTTGCCGTCGTTCTTCAGGATGATGTTGTTCGCCTTCGAGCCGCCGTATTCGCAGAGGCCGAGCTTCGGCTTGCGCCAGACGACGCCGTCGTCGCTCTCCGCGTAGCAGACCACCTGGTGGTTCTTGTAGCCGGGCAGCTTGTACGCGCTGCCGCGGTAGTACATCTTGTAGTTCACGTCGTCGCGCAGCACGGTATGGTAGCAGCAGACGTTCCCCTCCCACGGCGCGTCGTGGACCATCGCCACCTCGCGTTGCTCGGGATGGTGCAGCCTCAGCGCCGCGCCGCCGCCGAGCGCCGCGATGCGCTCCATGTCCCACATGACCTCGCGCCCGGTCCCCAACTCCGTCACGCGCGCGTCAGCGACAAAGAATGCCGCCAAGAGGCTGATTGCCAACGTCATTTTTTTCATCTGACACGTTCCTTTCGCGTTCACAGAATCCTTGCTTTCTGGAAAGCCTGCATGCCGGCGAGGCCGGCGACGATGTCGGCGGCGACGGTCGACGCGAAGATCGAGGACCGCGCCTCGTAGCCGCCTTCCGCGTAGGCGGAGGCGACGGGGAAGTACCCGCACGACCCGTTCGTCAGGCACGTGCAGACGGTCATCCTGAACGGCGACCGCTCGCGGACGGCGCGGCCGATCTCGGAGAACGGCTCTCCGGGAATCCCGGCAAACGCCACGGCGTCGCCGAGGGCCAGCACGGACAGCGGCAGCGCAAACGAATCGGGGCCGTTCTCGAGAAGGAGCATCCGCTCCGCCTCCGCCACGACCGTCGTGAGCGCCATGCCCGTAAAGGGAATCTCCGCGTCGCGTCCTTCGCGGTGCAGCCGCACGTAGTCGCGGGCCTTCGGCAGGTCGTCCGCCGCCGGACGCTGCGCCGGGACGGAGATCGTGCGCACACCGAACCGCAGCGGACACGCGGCCACCGGC
>CAMNCG010000348.1 GCA_946534105.1 uncultured Verrucomicrobiota bacterium | reverse complement strand
GCTAGAGCGGTTCTAAATAATGTGTAGCCGTTTCAGGCGTCGAACCGACGCCGGAAACGGCCTGCGGCCCGGCCTCGCGCGATTTTCTAAAAATAGTGTAGACTTTCGGGCGGGAACGTGGTAGAATCCCGCGCCATGAAAACCTTCTCCCTCGATTTGCGCACCCGCATCCTGGCCGCCTGCGACAAACACGACTCCACCCGCCAGCACGTCGCCGAGCGGTTCGGCGTCTCCCTCGGCTTCGTCAAGAAGCTCCTCGGACAGCGAAAACGCCTCGGCATCGTCGACAACCTGTATTTCCGCGTGGGACGCAAGCAGGCCGTCTCCAAGGAGAAGGCTGCGCAGATGAGGGAGTACGTCCGGCTTCATCCCGGCGCAACGCTCTCCGAAATCGCCTCCGCCTGCCGTCTGTCCTGCACCATCGCCACGGTGGACAACACGCTGCGCCGCATGGGGCTGACATATAAAAAAAGACGCTGCGGGCTGCCGAGCAGGACCGCGAGGACATCGCCGCCGAGCGGGAAGCATGGCGGGAGCGTTCCAAGGCCTGGGATCCGGCCAGGGTCGTCTTCCTCGACGAGGCCGGTGTCACGACGAAGATGACCCGCCTCTACGGGCGGTCCATGCGGGGCGAACGGGCCCGCGACTCGGCGCCGCACGGACACTGGTGCGTCCGGACGCTGATCGGGTCGATCCGGGGGGACGGGCGGACCACGTGTATGACCATCGACGCCCCGACGGACAACGACGTGTTCCTGGCCTACGTCCGGAAGGTCCTCCTTCCGTCGCTCCGGCCGGGCGACATCGTCGTGCTGGACAACCTGCGCTCGCACAAGACGGCGGCAGTGGCCGAGGCCATCCGGAGCGCGGGCGCCGAGGCGCTGTATCTTCCCGCCTATTCGCCGGACCTGAATCCGATCGAGAAGATGTGGAGCAAAATCAAGGCGACACTCCGGGCGATCGCGGCGCGGACGTCCCCCGCGCTGCACCGGGCGATCCGAAAGGCGCTGCTCCAGGTCACGCCCCAGGACGCGGCCTCTTGGTTCGCCTCGTGCGGCTACACTTTTTCTTGAACCGCTCTAACGAGAATTGCATAGGCGACGATTCCCAGAACATTGCCCAGCAGCAATGTCAAAGGCCGGGCGGAAGCGTTCTCGACATGGAGCTTCGGGAAGGCGTCCTGGTCTGCCAGCCGCTCGATCCTGACCGTTTCGGCATCGAGCGTCCCCATGTTCCGGAATCGGGAGAGCCGTGACAGCAATTCCTCCTCCCGCGGCGGTGTGGAATCCGAAAGACGTCGATCCGGACCGGACAACAAATCCAGCTCTTTCCGAAGAGGCTTCCTGTTGTATTCGACCACCGCCTCGAGAATCTGGTCGAACGACTTCCTGTATTCCCTTGCGATCGAATTGGCGATGCATGCCGGCAGACTTCCATGGGGATACTGCTTGCAAAGCTCGTAGGGAAGGATCACCTTGATCGCCAGGATCATTCCGTCGTCGATCCGGCCTTTGACCTCCATCGTCAGATGGCGGAACAGAAACGATCCGCGAACGGAGTCCCGCACGGGTCCGTCGTTTCTTTCGGACAATGCGGCGTCCAGGAAGGGCGTCCACTCCGGATCCTGGATGGATTCGAGGAATGCCGGCGTCGCGACGATGGACGCGACGAGATCGGCCGGCGCGGAGACGCGAAGAACCGCTTCGGCGAAAACGTACGGTTCGCGGGTCGCGATCAAGAGCCGCGCGATGCCGAACACCAGTAAATGAGACGCCGACAGCACGAGTGCGAGGAGCGCCATCGTGCGCCATGCGGATCTTCTGGACGGCATCCCAGAAATGGGGAAACCCTGGGGATTGTTCATTGCATTTCTCCTTGATTCATCTTCCATCCCGACCTTGGCTAATTCTTCTGACATACAGGCATCGTTGAGATCGGGTTCGGATCATGCGGCCATGTTCGTTGGCTCAAAACAGATTTTGTTGCGTTCGAGGAGAAACCTCTGCAAAGTCTGAAACAGGCGGATATGTTGCCATGAGGATTGGGTTCGAAACCCTTGCCGAAGAGTTTTCATCTTGTCTAGAACGAAAACGCAGGAGACCAAATGACATCTTCCTTATCGCCAAGGACTTCATTCAAAAGCGTGAATCCCAGAACATGAAGATCAACGAAAGATTCTGAAGAAAAACCGAATTTGAATTCTCGTTTTGTCGGGGTTTGGCACGCTCCGTCACCCTCGTCTTTCGCTTGAAAAGCATTGTTTTCCGTTTTCCACCCATTGAGTATGGAAACATAATAAGATGGGCCCCTCTGCGATTGAGGAACTGGCGCGGACGGCAGCGCCGCCGCCTGCGCGGAGCGGAGCAGGGCGCGGACGTCCTCGGGCGTTGCGAGGACGGATGCGGACTGCGCAAGGAGCGCCGGGACGGGCGCGAGGAGAAGCGGGAGTGCGGCGGCGAGAAGTCGCCGAAACCGTGCTTGGGCGCGTGTTTTCATGTCGTTCCTTCTTGTTGTTTCGGAGGGGGCGGAAGACCGGCAACGGGCCGATGATCACCCCGGCGAAATACAAGATAGCAGAACGGCGGAAAAAAACAGTGGGAAATTAGTGGGAAATTTCGGAGGCGTTCAGCCCGTGGAAAAGGCGGAAAAATCGT
>CAMNCG010000347.1 GCA_946534105.1 uncultured Verrucomicrobiota bacterium | reverse complement strand
TCCGTCTTGTCGACATACTTCTTCGTCTTGCTGCGGACCAGGGCAGGAAAGTCGACGTTGCTGGTGGTGAGCTGTCGGATGATGCGTTTTGCCATGGCGCGCCCCTTTGCGTTTGCGGCTTCAATTTTAGCAAAGAGCCGGCGTGAATGCAAAATTGCGCCAAATATCGGGTGTGACCAAAATCTGTTCGTGCAACGGAACGCAAAGAGCGCAAGGAAAATTGCGGCTGTGGCATCGTACGCCGCCGTTGGCGCCTACGCCACAAGCCGCCATTTTCAGTCCACTGTTTTTGGCCCCCAAAAAAACGCGGGGCGATTGTGTCATAGCCGCACAGCGGCGTTCGATGACACATCGGCCCGCGTGATTGCGGCCTTTGCGTTCTGTCAAAGCTTGGTCATACCCCCAAATGAACATTTGGAATTGCCTATTCCATTCCAAATTTACATTCGGATTCGCTGCAACAGAAAACACCAAGCATTTTCCCGGATTCCGGAACTCAAACTCGATAATTGTCTTCTCTGATGTTCCCAGGGCTGGCGCAAAGCGCTTGACTTTGCACGGAATAAGTGCTTCACTTGTTCACGGAAAGGACACCCACCCCATGAACCTCACCCTTGCCGTTGACGGCGACATCCTTCGGGAAGCGCGGAAGATCGCAATCGACGAAGACACCTCAGTATCCGCCATGATCCGTGAATTTCTCGCCGACCTGGTGGAATCCAGACGGGCGCGGCGGCGCCGTCCCGTCGAGGAAATGTTCAGGACGTTCGACGCGAATCCGGTAAGTATCGGTCCCATCACCTGGACGCGCGAGGAACTCCATGAAAGGCGCTAACATGGCACTACGGGGAAAAGTCTTCTTCGATTCAAACATCCTCGTGTACGCGATGTCCCCGACCGACATCGTCAAACAGAAAGCGGCGCGCTCCGTTCTCGAATCGGCCATTGAAAACCGGAGAGGAGTCATTTCCGCGCAAGTCCTAGGCGAAACATTCGTCACGCTGACCCGGAAACTTACGACCACGATTTCAAGAGAGTCCGTCCTCGCAAACCTCAGGGCGCTCGCGATCCTCCGCGTCGTCCCGCTCACGGGAGAGCTCGTGTTCCGCGCGATCGAACTCCAGGGCGAGCATCAGCTCTCCTACTGGGACGCGCTCATCGTCGCCGCCGCCGAAAGCGCCGGCTGCGAGACCCTCTGGTCGGAGGACCTCTCCGACGGCCGCTCCTACGGCTCCGTGACGGTCCGCAATCCCTTCCGGGTCCGGGCATAGAGGGCGCCGCCGCGTTCGAACCACACTTCCGCGAAGTCGCGCACCGGGCCGATGCCGGAAAGCGAGGCGAAGCGCCGGCGCGCCTCGTCGCGCGGTAGCCGCACGCGTTCCGTCACGTCGAGGCCGTAGCTCACATGAACCGGCGGGCGCGGATGCGCCGTGTTGCCATAGACGATCGCCGTGGCCCACGGGTCGAGGATGGCGTTCCATTCGCCGCCCATCGTGTCGAAGAAGCGCCCGCACATGAGGTAGAGGCCCTTCAGGAGCGTGGGAATCTCCGGATCGAGCGTGAAGAGCGTCGCGACGTTCGTGAACGGCCCGATGGCGAGCAGCGCCACTTCGCCGGGATTCGCGCGGATCGTGCGGCGCATGAAGTCAATGGCCGAGTTGTCCGCCGCGAAGCGGTCGCGCGGCCAGTCGCCGAGTTTCGCCGCCTGCGGGCACGTCGGCTGGCGCTGGGGAATGGAAAGCGGCACGGGGCATCCCGGGTGGATCGGGATGTCTCCGCGGCCGTGGTGCCGGCAGATGGCGGAGGCCATTTCACAGCGCCTTTCCGGTTCGCCGCAGACCGTCGTGATGCCGAGAAGTTCGCACTGCGGCTCGCGTAGCAGGTAGGAGAGCGCGAGCGAATCGTCGATGTCGTTGCCGATGTCGGTGTCGAGAAGAAGTTTCATGGGCTTGCGCCAGTTAAAATGTTGAAAGGTTGAAAAGTTAAACCTAATTGCAGCAGTTGGCGCGGCGCGAGCCGCGCCAACTGCGCTTACTGCGCAGGTTCTCTCGCGGCAAAAAGCTACCAACTCATGCCGAAAGGAGTGTGAGGAACGCGATGCGGAACACTACCAGAAACACGGTCGATGTCAATCAGAAAACACGATCGGAAGGTTGAAAAGTCAGGGCCGGAAGGACAGGCGGGACCAGCGGGACGAGCGGGACCAGCGAGCCTGGCGCCCGTCAGTCGCGCCAGTCCTCCCCCACGTCCCGCCGGTCTCGCCGGTCCCGCAAGTCCTAGAAGTGACATGTCCGGTGCGCTACACCAGTCCGAATGCTCCGACATTGGAAGAACTGCTCTCGACGGTGGTGTCCGGCATCTTGCTGGGCCTGACGCGCTACAAGCACCTCGGGCAACTTCGCGACAACGTCCAGGCCGCTTTTGCAGCATACGGTCGGCAAGTTGACGCGACATGCGGGGCGGACGGAACTAACGCTGTTCGAGGCGGACGTCGGCCACGCCTTCGATTTCCAGGAATGCATCCGGGTGTCCGCCGCCGTAGCCGGGGTGGTGGCGGACAGCGAGGCGGTCGAGATGGACGCGCGAGCAGTCGCGAAAAACGACGTTTTCGGGATGGCGTTCCGCGTCGCCCCGGAAGATCGCGGGCCGGAGCG
>CAMNCG010000346.1 GCA_946534105.1 uncultured Verrucomicrobiota bacterium | reverse complement strand
CCTGAACGCGGCGGACAGCTCAGCGGCGAATTCCGGGAACACCGCTGCGCCGCCGACGTGCAGCGCGCGCAGCGTGGGAATCGGATTCCCTTCGCGCGCGGCTTCGGCGAGCCGCCGGTAGAACGCGGGAGAGCCTGCCGTCGTCGTCACGCCGGCGCGGCGCGCCTCGGCGGCAATGCGCGCCGGATCGATGTCCGCGGGATGCGCCGGATTGAAGTCCGGTATGAGCGTCGTCACGCCGCAGGCGATGTTGTTGAGCGCGAAGATCGGAAGCGTCGCGAGATCGACGTCCCCTTCGCGCACGTCCAGCGAGGCCGAAAGCGCCTCGTGCTGCGCCCACAGGAAACCGCACGACCGAAGCGCCGCCTTCGGAACGCCCGTTGAACCCGTCGTGAACGTGATGAGCGCCGGGTCGTCAGGCGAGCACGCCGCCGGAACGAAACCGCCGCACGCCCTTCTCCGTCCGAACCCTGGAAGAAGCCGCACGGGAATCCTTCTCAGCGCGCGCGAGCGCAGCAGCAGGAGAAAGGCCTTCGGAACGGCTATGTACGCCTTCGCCTCAGCAAGCTGCGCCGCGTAGTCGAGGCGCTTCGGATCGGCCCATGCGTCGAGAAACACCGCTACCGCGCCGACGGCGAACACCGCCAGGAGGATTTCGTAGAGGTCGATGCCCATCGGGACGAAGATGACGATGCGGTCGCCCTTCCCGATTCCGCGCCGGCGCAGCTCCGCCGCGCGGCGTTCGACGCGGATGCGGAATTCGCCGTAGGCGAGCGTCTTGCCGCGGTGTATCAGCGCGCGGCGGCCGGGCGCCTCTTCGGCGAAACGCCGGAGGCAGCTGAAGAGGTTGGCTTCGGTAGTTGCGGTCATCACAGATCCTTTGCGTAGAGCCGATAGCGCCGGCAGACCCGGGCGTGCGCGTGGTTGCCCATGTTTGACGAGATGTTGTCCTCGTGCATCAGCGCATGGTAGGAAAGCATGAATCCGTCCTCGTAGGCCGACTTCGTCATCCAGTCGACGAGAAGCCCGCCGAGTCCGCGGCAGTCGGAATACGGCAGCACGGCGATGGTCTTGAGGACGTACTCCGTCCCCGCCGGGGCATACGGATTCGGAAACCCGAACACGAAGCCGACGGGCGTTCCGTCCGCGCGCCGCCCGATCACCGCGTCGTGCGGACGCAGGCGGGAGACGATCGGACGATACTGCGCGAAGAACTCCTCGCGGGTTATCGGAGCGTAGAGGTAGTTGTTCCTGAAGCTCACGACGGACACGTCGAATATCGCATTGAGCTCGTCGTCAAGACGGTCGGGGCGGAAGTCCGATGCGGTGATTCCGCGCGCGGACATGATGCGCTTCGCCTTTTCGAGGCGCGGGAACGAGTCGGGTCCGAGCGGGAACGACGACGACGTGTAGTTCGCGATGACGCGATACCCGAGCGACTCCCAGAGCGCGCAGTAGTAGGCCGGGTTTCGCGGCTCGAGCGGAAAACGGCACGGCGCCCCCTCGGGCAGCGCAAGCCTGTAGGGCGCCCATGTCGTGCCGTTCATCGGACCGACCACCCTTCCGTATCCATCCGCGCGGATGCGTTCCTCGCACGCGCCGAGGACCGCCGCCGCGCAATCCGCGTCGTCGATGCACTCGAACGAGCCGATTAGGCCGGGCGTCTCGCCGAGATACCTGACGTCCGGGTTCGTCCAGACGGCTGCGCGCGCCAGCACCGCGCCGGATGCGCCGCGGACGACGAAGAACGGAAGTCCGTCCGGCGCGCGCTCGCGGTCGTAGCGCGGACCGTACAGGCGGCGCGGAAGCTCTTCGAAAAGTCCGCGCGTTTCAGGCGACAGCGTGTGGCATTCAGCGTTTTTCATAGGCTCTCACGGCGATGAAGGAAACGATCAGGGAAACGGCGTATACAGGCGTCGAGATGCGGAGGTCGGACCATCCGCCGAGCTTTTCGGCGAGGTTGAACCCCATCACCGTCAGGAACGGCAGGGCGGCGAGCGCGAACACGGTGCGCACCTCTGCGAGGCGGAGCGTGTGGCTGTAGTGCGCGCCAACCGCGCCCAGCCACGTCACAAGCCCCCACCAAGGCGAGTGGAGTCCGCTTGCAAGATAGACGAGCAGCGCGGTTACGACGCGTCCGGAGCCCTGCATCACGCCGAGAATGCGCATGGGTATGCAGACGGCGAGAACGGAAACCGCGAGGCAGGCGATCTGGTGCGCCATCACGGCGACGTCCGGATGCGCGTTCTTGATGAGGATCGCCATCACGCCGATGGGGATCGCGAGGTTGTCCGCGCCGCCAAGCGAGACGGACTCGAACAGCGTCACGATGGCGCCGATCATGAAGGCGAGGACGGAGGCCTCGAGCGCGGGCATCCCGAGTGCGAGCAGTAGTATGTGCTGCACGAGCGCGTACGTCACGAGGAAGAAGAAGAACGAGCCCTCTATAGAGCGGTAGTCCTCTCCGTCGACGCGGTAGCGGAACCGTCCGTACCGTTCGCCGACGAGCGCCGCCGCGGTATCGGAGAGCGCGAGCACGGCAATCGCGATTCCGTAGAAGGCGAAGCAGTCGTAGAACGTCGCGAGCAGGTAGCAGACGTAGAGCGCGACCGGATGCAGCACGCCCCCGTAGGAGCGCCGCTTCACGTCGTTGACGGCATGGAGCTGTCCGCGGCAGCCGAGCCAGAGGA
>CAMNCG010000345.1 GCA_946534105.1 uncultured Verrucomicrobiota bacterium | reverse complement strand
TGTGCGCCGTCGGGATGAACGTCGTCCGGAACGTGCCGCCACGAGGCGACGCGGACCAGAACGCCGCCAATCTGCAGCGCGCGTTTGATCTGGGGAACGTGGGCAAGGCAGACTCTCTCGAAGGCGTGGCCACGCCATGCGTTCTGCGCGCCCGACGCGACGGAGCGGGACCAAAAGCGTTCGTCCGGGTTCGACTCGCCCGCGACAAACCGGTTGTGGAAGAGCGTCAATGCGTCCACGAGTTGCCAGAGTGCGCCCTTCGTCTTCTTTCCGAACGGCGTGTATTTCCGGACAAACCCGCATTGCTCCAGTTCCTCGAGACAGCGCGTGAGCGTGCCGCTGTCCGGGAGTTTCGTCCGTGCGATCAGCGTCTCGCGGTCCGCACCAACCCCCACGGCGGCAAGCGCCGCGACAACCTTGCGGTGCATTTCCGAATGGCGGAAGAGGGACGCGAACAGTTCGTCGTATTCGCCCCGCAGGGGCGCCCCTTCCGCGAAGAAGAGCGCATCCATGCTCCGGGCGACGCTCCAGCCCTTTTCAAGCAGACTCCAGTACCACGGGACTCCCCCCAGGGCCATGTAGAGTTCGCAAACATCTCTGCGCGTGAGCGAGAGCCCTCGCGAAACCGCGTATTCCTCGCATTCCCGAAGCGTGAAGGGGGCGAGCCGGATCTGCCGCGTGAGCCGGTTGTGCAGCCCGCCCCGGTTTCGCACGATTTTCGAGACGATCCATGAGGTCGCCGACCCGCACACGACCAGAAGGAACCGCTTCTGCGCGGCGCACCAGCTGTTCCAGAAATGCTCCAATTCGGGAACGAAGCGCGATTTGGGCGTGTCCATCCACGGAAGCTCGTCGAGAAAGACAACTCTTCTTCCGCGCTTCGACTCCAACAGCCGTTCCAGAGCGAGGAACGCCTCTCTCCACGACGCCAGGGACGGACAGCCCGCCAGACCGCACCGCACGAGCGAATCGCGGAAGTGCAGAAGCTGCGCCTCCATGGACCCCGACGTCATTCCGACGTGGGCGAAGGTGAAGTCCGGGCCCAGCGTCTCCCGCACCAGATACGTCTTGCCGACGCGCCGACGCCCGTAGACCGCGACGAATTGTGCCTCCGTTTCTTCCGCCGCCGCCCGCAGGAGACGGCGCTCCTCTGTTCTGCCGATCATGGGACCTCCGTTGCTCGAACAAGCCGGAATCCTATCCAAAATCGGAGATTCCGTCAAGTATAAAATTAAACTTGCCGGAATGTTTGGATTTGCCTGAGATTCCGGGGCGTATACGCGATCAAGGAGGCGCTCGTCCTCGACGATTCGACTCTCGCGGTGGAAGGGCAGATTCTCATGCGCCGATTTGCATGGTCATGTTCCTGGGACGGGACGCCCTGCCGGAGAAGATGATCTACTCCGAGGGGACTCCTTTGGACATGACGGCCGGCCGCCCGGGGCGAGGCCATGCTTCGCCTTGAGCGAGTCGAGGGTTCCGTCCGCGGCCATTCCGGCGAGGGCGGCGTCCACGAAGGCGAGCAGGTCGTCCTGGCCCTTGCGCAGGAGAACGCCGATCTCGCCCCGGGTGAAGGGACGGTCGAGGATCGGCGCCGCGAGACGCGGATCGTTCCGGACGTACCACGGCGCCTCGACGATCTCCGCGATCATCACGTCGGCCGCCCCTTCGGCCACGAGCGAGGGGATCTCCTCGTTGCGCGGGTGGACGTCGAGCCCGGCGTGCGGGAGATTCGCCCGGGCGAACGCCTCGTTGAGGCCGCCGGGGTTGACCATGACGCGGACGTCCGGCCGGTCGAGGTCCGCGAGCGAGCGGAAGCGCCCGGCGTCCTCGGCGCGGCACAGGATCGTCTTGCCGTTGGCGAGATAGCCGCGCGACATCGCCATCGTCTCCCGCCGGGCGTCGGTGACGGTGATGCCTCCGATGGCCAGGTCGAAGGCCGGCGGGTCGGCCTGAACGTCCGCGGCGAGCGTCGGCCATGAGGTCTGCACGAACTTGGCGCGGACGCCCAGTTCTGCGGCGAGGCGCCGCGCCAGATCGATGCCGAAGCCCTCCCATTCGCCGGACTCCGGATCGCGCCAGGTGAGCGGCCGGTAGTCGCCCGTGCTGCCCACGAGCAGCACTCCCCTCGATTCGATGCGGGCGATGGCCGGTCGCGGCGCGGCGGCGCCATCGCGCAGCTGCGGCGACGCGCAGCCGCACATCGAAATGACGAAGCAGGACGCGAGAATGCGGGCGAACGCGCCCGCCGGAGTGCATGTTTTCATGCGGCCGATCCTAGCATGTAACGCAGTTTGTTGAAAGAGCGTTCCGCCACCGCGTCCTTGGATGCGCCGGCGCGGACGCGAAGACCATCGGGGCTCACATCGCCAGGCTGCGCAGGATCTGGAAGGAGCCTCCCGTCGCCATCCCGCCCTCCAGCAGCGGGAAGTGCAGGTCGTCCGCCATCTCGACGAGCACGACGGGGATCGCCAGCGAGGAGGCGGCGTAGGTGGCGAACGTCAGAAACGCGGCGTAGTCGAACTGGCCGAAGCGCAGCCGCCCGCGCTCGGGGGAGGGAGAAGCGGAATTCATGGAATGTCCGTGCAAGCGGTCGTGGACTTCGCGCCGACGCGCGAGCCCGGAAGCCGGCACCCGAGGTCGGTTCCGTCGCGGAAAAGCGCGCTAAAGCAGCGTGGCGATTTCGGCGTCGAGGGCCTCGGGCGCGGTCCTGGGATGGAAGCGCTTCACGACGTTGCCCTCG
>CAMNCG010000344.1 GCA_946534105.1 uncultured Verrucomicrobiota bacterium | reverse complement strand
CAGGACTGGATCATCCGCGAGGCGGAAGGGAGCGGCGCATGAAGATCCCCGTCGCCGCCATTCGCCGCCTCACGCTCCACGACGGCCCCGGCACGCGCACGACCGTGTTCGTGAAGGGCTGCCCTCTGCATTGCCACTGGTGCCACAACCCCGAATGCCTTTCCGCCAGGCCGCAGCTGCTTTTCCACGACAACCTCTGCGCCGGCTGCGGCAAGTGCGCGACGATGTGCACCGAAGGCTGCCACTCCGTTTCGCCACGCACCATCGACCGTTCCCGCTGCCGGCTTTGCGGCCAATGCGCTGAGGCCTGCTGGAATGGGGCGCTCGAAATCTGTGGTCGCGACTACACGCCCGAGGCGCTCCTGCCGCTCCTCATGCGCGACGCCGCCTTCTACGAATCCGGCGGCGGCGTCACCGTCTCCGGCGGCGAGCCGCTGCTCTACGCCGAAGCGGTCGCCCGCCTCTTCGCGCTGCTACGCGGGCATGGCGTCCGCCTCGTCCCGTCGGCCTCCGGCGAATCCGCGTGGAAAGCTGCCAAATGCTTTGTCTTTGGCTCCGCTGCCGATGCTGAGCTGACCGGCGACTTCGATCTTTCGGCGATTTCCGGTGCAAGAATCAAGCACCTCGACAACGGGAACCTCGAACTTTCTGTTCCGGGAGCATTTGTCGTTATCGTTAGGTAAACGGCTCAACCATGAATGATATACGCGACCCACGCATCCGTTCCTTCGTCTACCCTGTGCGCATCGTATGGCAGACGATGGGGGAGCAAAAGGACGATGGCTGGCCGATGCGTTGCGAGACGCAAGGCGCGGAATCGCTGCTCGCGCGCAAGCGCGGGCAGGTCTGCGAGGGGCCGTTCGGCTCCTCCTGCGGCACTCGGCTCATCCATCGCGGCGAGCCGGTGGGAATGCTCCTCGACTTCGGCCGCGAGCTGCACGGGGGCCTTTCACTGGGCATGGGCCCCTCCACCACGCCCGGAGCGCGTCTGCGTCTGCGCTTCGGGGAGTCCGTCTCCGAGGCGATGAGCGACATCGGCGACGGGCGCCACGCCTCCAACGACCACGCCATGCGCGATTTCGTGGTCGAAGTGCCGCGCATGGGCGCAATCGAGGTCGGCAACACGGGCTTCCGCTTCGTCCGCATCGACCTTGTGTCGGGCGGCGAAGCCGGATTCGAGTTCGTCCGCGCCGTCTCCCTGATGCGCGACATGCCGCGCCTCGGCGCCTTTCGCTGCTCCGACGAGAGGCTGAACGCCGTCTTCGAGACCGCAGTGCGCACCGTCCACCTCTGCTGCCAGGACTACCTCTGGGACGGCATCAAGCGCGACCGCCTCGTCTGGGCCGGCGACATGCATCCGGAGACGATGGCCGTCCTCTCCGTCTTCGGGGCGGCGCCCGTGCTTCCCGACACGCTGGACTACCTCGCCGCCGTCACGCCGCCCGACGCCTGGATGAACACGATGCCCACCTACACGCTGTGGTTCATCCGCAATCTGGCCGAATGGGTGCGCTACACGGGTGACACGGTCTTCCTCGCGAAGCATGCCGACTACCTCGAAAGGACCTTCGACCATGTCCTCTCCGGCATGGAGGACGGCCAGTGGCGCGCCGGAAACTTCATCGACTGGCCGACGAAGCACAACCCCGCCGCCGCGACCGCCGGCACCCAGGCGCTGGCGCTTCTGGCCGCACGTGACGCGGCGTTCCTCGCGGAGACCGCCGGGCGGGCGCCGTTCGCGGAGAAGGCCACTGCGATGGCCGCCGAACTGTCTCGCCTCCGCCCCGACCCGCACGGCGCGAAGTCCGCCGCCGCGCTGCTGGCGCTTTCAGGCCTCCGGGCCCCCAAGACAATGTTCAAGCAGGTATTGGGCGCAAACGGCCATGCCGGCGTCTCCACCTTCTACGGCTATTACATGCTCGAGGCGATGTCCGCCGCCGGCGAGGACCAACGCGCCCTCGACACCGTCCGCGACTATTGGGGCGCCCTGCTCGACATGGGGGCGACGAGCTTCTGGGAGGATTTCAATCTCGCATGGACGGAAAACGCCTTCCGCATCGACGAACTGCCCGTGCCGGGAAAACGGGACATCCACGGCGACTTCGGCGAATTCTGCTACCCAGGCTTCCGGCATTCCCTCTGCCACGGATGGAGTTGCGGGCCCGCCCCGTGGTGCATCCGCCACATCCTCGGCATCCGCCCGCTCGGCATGGGCTGTCGCCAAGTCGAAGTGCGGCCCTTCCTCGGCAATCTCGACTGGGCCGAAGGAGCCATGGCGCTCCCCGGGGGCGATACCGTCCGCGTCAGAGTCGAACGGGGCCCCGATGGCCGGCTGGAGATGCAGGTCGCCGCCCCGAATGAGGTGGAGCTAAGGAGGGACGTCTGAAGAACGGATCCGAGAAGGAACGTCTGGAAAATAAAATGAACGCAAGCGAAACGGGGTCGACGCCGTCCACGGATCGAGGACGCCAACTGCGAGGACTTGAATGGGAGGATGTTGGCATGAATGGAATAATCTCCAAGTCCGTCTCTGCGGCTGGAATGTCCGCTTCGTCATCTCGACCGGGCGCATCAGGACTGGATCATCCGCGAGGCGGAAGGGAGCGGCGCATGAAGATTCCCATTGCGGCAATACGGCGCCTCACCCTCCACGACGGCCCAGGCACGCGCACGACCGTGTTCGTGAAGGGCTGCCCTCTGCATTGCCGCTGGTGCCACAACCCCGAATGCCTTTCCGCCAGGCCGCAGCTGCTTTTCCACGAC
>CAMNCG010000343.1 GCA_946534105.1 uncultured Verrucomicrobiota bacterium | reverse complement strand
GCCGCGCGGGCCGTCGCGAGAGGGGCGCGGGCGCGCGCCCGTGGCGCGGAGGAGCCGGGGCCGGACGTCCTCGCGCACGCGCGCTGGCTTTCCGCGCGGCTTTTTTCCGGCGGCGGGCCCGGCTCCGGGGCGCCCGGCGGCGCGCCCGGACGCGCCCTCGATCCGGAAACCGCGTTCCTGGCGGCGCTGCTCGCCGACGGCCTTCCGCGGCGCGTCGCGTCGGGCGGGATTTTTCCCGCGGACTGGAGGTCTCGCATCGCCGACGCCCTTGTTTCCTCCCAGATCGACGTTCCCGGCGCCGGGCCGTCGTGGTCCGGACCGCGCGAGGACGCGACCGTTTTCGCCGTCCTGACCCTTTTTCTGCTCGCCCTTTGAGGGAGGGCGGTCTCGCGCTTGCGCGGGGCCGGGCGGTTGGGTATACTTCCGTTCCATGAATCTCACCTACAAGCTGATTTCCTCCCACCTTGTCTCCGGCGACCTCGCGCCCGGCGGCGAGATCGCGCTCAAGATCGACCAGACGCTCACGCAGGACGCCACGGGCACGATGGCGTATCTCCAGTTCGAGCGCATGGGCGCGGACCGCGTCAAGACGGAACTTTCCGTTTCCTACGTGGATCACAACACGGTTCAGGTCGGTTTCGAGAACGCCGACGACCACGCCTACCTCCAAAGCGTGGCGAAAAAGTACGGCATCGTCTTTTCCCGTCCCGGCAACGGCATCTGCCACCAGCTCCATTTGGAGCGCTTCGGGAAGCCGGGCAGGACGCTCATCGGTTCCGATTCCCATACCCCGACGGGGGGCGGCATCGGCATGCTCGCGATGGGCGCGGGCGGACTCGACGTCGCGGTCGCGATGGCGGGTGGCCCGTATTACATCACCGCCCCCCGCGTCGTGCGAGTCTGGCTCACGGGCTCGCTGCGGCCCGGCGTCTCCGCCAAGGACGTCATCCTCGCCGTTCTCGCCAGATACGGCTCCTCCGGCAACGTCGGACGCGTGATGGAATACGCCGGTCCGGGAGTTGCCGCGCTCGACGTGCCGTCGCGCGCCACGATCACGAACATGGGCACGGAGCTCGGCGTCACGACGTCGGTCTTCCCGTCCGACGACGAGACGCGTCGCTTCCTCGCCGCTCAGGGCCGCGAGGAGGACTGGATTCCGCTCGCCGCCGATCCCGACGCCGAATACGAGGAGACATTCGAACTCGATCTTTCGAAGGTGGAGCCCATGGCCGCCTGCCCGCACAACCCCGGCAACGTCGCGACGATCGCCTCGCTCGTCGGGAAGAATGTGAACCAGGTGCTCGTTGGCTCCTGCACCAATTCCTCCTACCGCGATCTCAAGACCGTCGCGCTGCTCCTGAAGGGCAGGAAGATCCATCCGGAGGTCTCGTTCGGTGTCGCGCCCGGTTCCCGCCAGGTTGTGCTCGAGCTCATGCGCGAAGGCCTTTTCCAGCATCTCGTCGAGGCCGGCGCGCGCATTCTCGAAAACGCCTGCGGCTTCTGCATCGGCAATCACCAGAGTCCGGGCACGGACGCCGTCTCGCTTCGCACGTCGAACCGCAACTTCGAGGGCCGCTCCGGCACGAAGAGCGCGCAGGTTTACCTCGTCTCACCCGAAAGCGCCGTCGCCGCGGCGCTTTCGGGCGTTGTCACGGACCCGACTGCGTCCGGTGCGGTTCCGCCCGTGCGTTTTCCCGAACGCTTCGGCATTGACGATTCGATGTTCCTTTACCGCGAGACCGCGGGCGTCGGCGTTCCGGATGCCCGGATTGTCCGCGGTCCGAACATCGGGGAAGTGCCGGACGGTACGCCGCTCCCGGGCTCCCTTGCGGCGCAGGTCGCGATCAAGGTCGGCGACAAGATCACGACCGATCACATTATGCCCGCGGGCGCGCGCCTCAAGTTTCGCTCCAACGTTCCGGTCTACGCGAAGTACGTCTTCGAGCCGCTCGATCCGACGTTCCACGACCGCTGTCTCGCGAACAAGTCCGCGGGCGTCGCGAACGTCATCGTCGCCGGCGAAAGCTACGGTCAGGGATCGTCGCGCGAGCACGCCGCGCTTTGTCCGATGTATCTCGGCGTGCGCGCGGTTCTCGCCAAGTCGATCGAGCGCATTCACGCTGCGAATCTCGTGAACTTCGGCATCGTGCCGTTCCTCTTCGAGGATCCGGCCGACGGCGACGCGGTCGAGACGGGCGACGAGCTCTTCTTCCCGGACCTCGCCGCCGCCGTCGCGGGGAACGGCGAGGCGACGGTCGAGGCGAAGCGCTCCGGCCGCGTCTTCAAGGTCCGCGCCTCGCTTTCCGACCGGCAGAAGGCCATTCTTCTCGCGGGCGGGCTCATGGCCCAGCGGGCCGCTGCCCGGTAGATCGCGCGGGCACGGCTCCCTTCCCGTGTTTTCATTGCGGCAGCCCTTTCCCCCGCATCCTCTCCGCATCCCCTCCCATGTCCTTGTTTTTACCGAAATCTCGCATAATGATTTATTTGTTATTATTGTTTATTTAAGATTTGACTTTTTTCCTTTTCTGTGCGATTCTTTTCCCCGTTCTTGTCAAACTTTTCTTCTCACCCTCTCCCTTTCGCGTCTCTTCCGTATCAGTCCGCCTCCTTGCCGTACGGTATTCGTTTCACCTACCTTTGCTTCCGTTCATCCCGTTCCATTCCCTCCCCATGTCCTACGGTCTTTCCCGCAACACCGGCCACGGCCGCCGCTCCCCGCGGCACCGCTACCGCCCCGATCTCCGCCGAAAAACCCATGAGCGGATCGA
>CAMNCG010000342.1 GCA_946534105.1 uncultured Verrucomicrobiota bacterium | reverse complement strand
CAGCGGAATGTTCAAGATGGCGCTGCCGCCCGGCGGCGTCAAGGTCGAGCTGGCCGCGTCGCTCGGGACGCCCTCGATGCCGCCCTTCCACGCCCAGGCGCTGATGAAGGCCTTCGAGGAGGCGGGGCTCGGCGCCCTCTCCGTCGCCGAGCGCATGGCGATGCTCCGTCCGTCGCACCCCGCCGGATCGGCGCTCGCCTCCGCCGTCGCCCAGGCGCCGGGCCTGGTCTCCCCGGCCCGGTTGCGCGAACTGGCCGTGCCGATCCTCCGTTCCCTCGGCGGCGCCGCCGACGTCGCGCTGCCCCCGGCCGACCGCGCGCGCCTGGAGGCGGCGCTCGCCAAATACGCCGGCGGTCTCTCCGAGGCTGACAAGGCGCGTCTGCGCGAATACGCCGAGTCCCTCGACTTCTCCGAGGCCGCCGCACCCGACAGCGAAAAGGCCGTCGCCCGGCACCTCGACGAAATCTGCGGCGGCGGCGGCCTCGACAACCCCGCCTCCTCCGCCTCACGCCGCGCCCTCGCCGCCGGGTTCGCGCTCGCGGACCTGCCGACGCTCGCCCGCGTGGCCTACGTCGTCGAAGGCGGCGGGGCGGTCATGGACGCAACGATCGACGCCGTCCTCGACCCGCAGAGCGACTTCCGCCGGGGCTGGGACGCGGCGCTGCTGTGCCACCACGGCGTCAATGGCCGGCCCGAGCGCCTCGCGACGCTCGCCCCCGGGATCAAGATCGGCATCGCGGCGGCCGTCCGCGCCTGCGAGGACGACGCGGACCTGCTCGCCATCGTCACCGCGGGCATCGACCGCGTGACCGCGAACGGCGCGGGCCAGATCCGCGGCGTGACCGCCGTCGCGCGCATCGTCGCGGACGTCCGTGCCAACCTCGCGGAGCTGCGCGAGGCCACCGCCGGCGACCCCGACGCCTACGCCGCCGGCCTGGAGATGCTCAAGGGGCTCGAGGCGCGCCGCGTCCCGCCGGGCTTCGTGAAGCACCTCGTCGACTCCGTCCGCCGCGCCCCGGTGGACGCCCTCGCGAAGCTCCGCGCCCGCTCCTCCGCCGCCGACATCCACGCCGCGATCCTCCAGTTCAACCGCAACGCCGACGCCATCCTCGACGCCAAGAAGGCGCAGGGCCTGCTCGACGGCGCCGACGAAATCCAGATCTGCCGCGCGTTCCTCGTCCGGATGACGGTCGCGCACCTCGCGGCCGCGCAGCGCCAGGGCGTCCGCGCCGCCCTCGCCGCGGAAAACGCCGCGCAGCTCGTCGCCTTCTACGGAGAGGTCGGCCAGGACAACGTCGAGATGCCCCCCATGCCGGGCGGCGTCCACACGGACGTGCAGCGCATCGCCGCCACGCTCGCGCGCGACGCGAGGAACCTTTTCGGCGCGGTCCGCCGCGCGCTCGGCGAGCCGGACGCGCCGGGCGAAATCCCCGCGCCGCAGGGCGAGATCGACATGGGGCGCATCGGCGCGGGCGCCGTGTTCGCCCAGATCCAGCGCGCCGCCGAGGCCGAATGCGCGGCCGCCGGCGAGGCGTATCTGCGCGAAACCTTCCCCGGCGCCTCGCCCGCCGCCGCCGCGATGCGCGGGATCTTCCAGAGGCGCATCGCCGCGACCCCGTCCATCGACCCCTCGATCACCCTGGCCACGGCCTACTCCACCACCGTCGCGCGGATGATCAACACCAACATCGTCATCGGCGCGAAGACGCTCGCGACCATGCCCTTCGCCGACTCGCAGTTCGCCAAGGACCGCGCCCGCGGCATGGACGTCGTCCTCCCCGACGGCGCCCGCCTCTCCACCGACCCCGCCACGGCGGCCGACGAGATCGCGCGCTTCGTCACCGGCCGCCCCGACGCCGCCTACGCGCAGCTCGCGCCGGCCGAGCGCAACCAGGTCCACGTCGTGATGACGCTCCTCACGCAGGATTCGGTGCGCTCCGTCGTCGACGGGCCGTCCATCGCCCTCGACCCGGAGGGCAGGACGACCACCTTCGCCCACGGCGGCGGCGCCAACGCGCACACGTGGACCTTCCGCCTGGAGCGGGACCCCGACAACGCGATCGTCGTGAAATTCGACGCGACGTTCCGGCCGACGCACCTGCTCGCGGGGACCGACGCGATTCCGCTCGGCCCGGGCAGCCAAATCCGGGGCTCCTTCGAGCTCACGCTCCCCACCGCGACGATGAACGCGATCGGCGGCCTGGACTTCGCCGGGTGCGACACCGCCCCGGCCCAGGCGACGCTGGACGCCCAGCCGCCCGTGGCCCAGAAGGTGGCCGCCGCCCTGAACCAACTCCCCGCGCCGTTCCGCTTCGGCCTCCATCCCTCCACCGGCTTCGGCTTCGTCCTCAACTGACAAACCAGTTCCCGTCCCCCCCACGCCAATGGAACCCGCCGAACTGCTCCGCTCCCTCGGAGCCCGCATCGGGTTCGAACTCTGGGAGTCGTCGCCCAAATTGGCCACTGGACATTGGAATTGGCAACATTGGGAACTGGCAACAATCAAGGCGGCCATCCCGCGGCCGCCGCAGGATTTCGCGCGCGGCGGTCTTGTCCCGCGCGCGCGGGTCTGGTAGACTGGAGCGCGTTGGCAGCAACGCGACGGGGCGGTGTCGGCGGCGGCGTGTAACCACGCCCTCCTTCCGCGTGTAACCCAGTCGAACGGCACAACCTTTCAACCTTTCAACCCTTCCGTCTTTCAACCTTTCAACCAGAAGAACCGCCATGCCCATCAACCTCGCCAACATCAACGTCTCCCTCCAGCAGTTCCAGGCCAT
>CAMNCG010000341.1 GCA_946534105.1 uncultured Verrucomicrobiota bacterium | reverse complement strand
CTCAACCCCGCCAATCCGAACTCCCTGCCGCTGGCCGACATCGCCGTCGATTCCGGCGCCGTGACGGTCTCCGACGCCGACCTCGCCGTGGACGAAACCACCGGCGCAACTGTCACCTATCGCGTTTACGAGATTCCCGACCTTGCCGACCCCTCCGCCGACGTTCCCGTCGGCGACGCCGCCGCGCCGGGCACCCCCGTCGCACTCCCCGCCGCCGCCGGCGATCCCTCCTCGCGCTTCTTCCGCATCAAGGTCCGGATCGAACTGCCCTGACCCCGCCCCTCCGCCTGTTCTTCAGCGGGAAATCCATTCGTTTCTGTTCGAAGTCCTGACGTTCGAGCAGGTCGCGCCTCTTGCCCAACTTGGCTTTCGCCCGGAGTTCTGCTAGACTTGAGGCCGCAAGCGACAAGGGACGGAGCATGACCGAAACGGCGACGACAGGCATCCACACAGACGTGAAAACGGTTCTCCTGGTGGCGCCTCTGGTGGGGAACATCCTTCCGCGAATCATGTCGGGAGTGTATCGTCTGGCCGAGTCGCGGCGCTGGAACCTGCACTCCCTGATCTGCAACCGCGACCCCGCCGGAGACCTCGTATTCCTTCGCCCTCCCGGAGCGAGCTCCCTCGCCGAGATATTCGCCCTCCTGAAGCCCGACGGGGTGCTCGACGTGCTGCACATCATCCCGCCGGCCGACATTCGCGCCGCCGCCAGGGCCGCCGGGATGCGCGCGATGCCGCCCGTGGTCCACATCGGCGAGCCGGAGTCCGCCAAGGGCGCAGTTTACGTGCACGGAGATCCGGAATCTTTCGCCGGCTTCGCCATGCGCGAGCTTCTCCAATCCGGATTCCACGACTTCGCCTACGTCTCCTTTTCGCCGAACAAACCGTGGAGCGCAGTGCGCGGCGAGGCCTTCGCGCGGCTCGTCTCCCTCTCCGGCAGGCGCTTCCACGCTTTTCCGAATGCCGAGCCAGAGTCCGGTCGCCCGTCCGACGACTTTGTCGGCGCGGTCTCCCGGTTTCTCGCCTCGATGCCGAGGCCGTGCGGGATCTTCGCGGCGAACGACGCGGTCGGGGAGGTCGTCCTGAACGCGGCGCACGCCCTAGGCATCGGCGTTCCCGGCGAAATTGCCGTCGTTTCAGTGGACGACCTCGCGCACATCTGCGACGCCACGCGCCCCACGCTTTCCAGCGTCCGGCGCGACTTGGAAGCGGAAGGCCGCGCCGCCGCGGAACTGCTCGACAAATGGCTGGACGCGCCTTCCCGCGCGCCGCGTCCGCGAGCCATCCCTGCGGTCTCGCTCGTGCGCCGCGTCTCGACCCAGTTCTCCGCGCTGCGCGACGAGCGCGTGTCGCGCGCCCAGGAGTTCATCCGCCTGCACGCCTGCGAGGAGGGATTTGCGCCCCTCGACGCAATCCGCACGATGTTTCTTTCGCGCTCCGCCGCAGACCGAATCTTCCGTCGCGTCGCCGGGCGCCCCATCCTCCGGGAGATTCACGCCGTGCGCATCGAGCGCGCGATGGAGAGACTGCGCGCCGGCATCCCCCCCGACGCCGTGGCAGCCGAATGCGGCTACTCCTCCTACCTCGATTTCCGCCGCGTCTTTCGCCGCGTCGTCGGCAAGCCGGTCGGCGCCTGGACCAAGGTGGCGCTCAAAAGGTGAAAACGGTATAAAAACAAAGGTGAAAACGGGATACATTTCTTCTTTGGAAGTGCTACGATTTGCCCTGTCGGCCCGCGTGGGCCGAATTGTTGCTCTGTGATCTAGGCTTTTTCTAGAAGCCTAGAAGCCTAGAAACCTAGAAATCTAGAAATATAGAAGTCTAGAAATCTAGAAAAAACACCCATGAAAACACGATTCTGCCGTCTGTCGCCCGTTGTCTCCGTTGCGCGCCTCGTCACGCTGGCGGCGGCGTTTGTCGCCTTCGCGTTCCCCGCGTCCGCCGGCGTTCTCGACGACGCCAAGTTCAAGCTCGACCTGCGGGGCGACGCGAACGCCAACAACGCGCTTGATCAAGGCGAGATCGGAAACGCGTTCGATTTCTCCGCCACCTCGCCTTCTTACGCCGTCTACGGCGAAAAGGGCGTCGCCAAGCCATACACGTGCGAAAACTACCCGTCGCAGACCGTGATGCGCGTGGCCCTGCCGCTCGCCGTCGGCAAGACGAACGAACAGACCTGCATCTACTTCCCGCAGGAACCCGCCAACAAATACTGCGGCATCACCATTCCCAAGGCCGCCGTGACGGGCGACAAAATCACGATGTATGTCCGCTTTCGCCCCGACGGCTTAACTACGACGCCAAACGGAGTTTTTCTCAACGGGTTCAACGGGTATGCGGCGTCAGGTCTCGGATTCTATCTCAACGACCTATGTCAAATCGGCATTCTCACGCCAGGAACCATGAGTGCCTGCAATGTCAAGTTGACCCAAGGCGAATGGTATGACGTATTCGTCGTTGCCACGAACTCGGCCGATGGCGCGTCGACAGGCATCAACATTTACGCATGCAAGAATGGCGCATCTTCCTTCAGCAAGGCGACTTTGACCCGCACCGGAACGTATGCGATGTCGATCGGTTCCGGACGCGCCCTTACCTTCGGCAGTTTCGAAAGCAACACTCCCTCCAATCCGCGCGCCTTCAAGGGAGCGATTGCCGAAGCCGCCATCTGGGACCGCACCCTCTCCGAGGATGAAATGCGCGAAGTCATGGCCGGCCCAGCGCCGCTCGGCGGCGAGTGGCAGATCGGCGCCGCGAACGGCAGCGCCGACGAGTTCGA
>CAMNCG010000340.1 GCA_946534105.1 uncultured Verrucomicrobiota bacterium | reverse complement strand
CATTGCGGCCGAAGGCCGCCCCGTCATTGTCGCGGCAGGCGACCCCGTCATTGCGGCCGAAGGCCGCCCGTCATTGCCGCGCGGAGCGCGGCATGTCATTCGAGGTGCCGCAGCATTCGCGTCGCGAATGCTGCGGCGCCTCGTCGGCATCGACGAAGAGTACACGCGCGGAGACCGGATTGTCGCGTGGGCCACGTTCCTCTACATGTTCGTGTGGAGGATCGGCATCGCGACGGTGGGGGTGATGTTCTGGAACGTGGCGCGCCCGCTGCCCGCCTCGTGGTGGGGGAGCTACTACTACGTGATGACGCTCTGCATCCCGATGGTCCTGGGGATGGTCTGCACGGTCTGGTTCATCTGGGGCGGCCTCCGCGACCTGCGCCGCCTCTTCCGCGATCTCGAAACCCGCGTCCGCGACGACTCCGACAACGGCTTCGTCCGCCGCGGCTGAACAACCACCACCGCTCCGAAACCATGAAAGCGCCGATAGCCCTCCATTTTGCCGCCATAGCCGCCGCATTCGCCGCGGTGATCCCGTCCCGCGCCGACGAGGCGGGGTCCATCGTTCTGAGCAACGGCGCCATCCGCGCCGAAATCGTCCCCGCCTGGGCCGGACGCCTGATGTCCTTCGGGAGACCGGGCGGCGCCAATCTTCTCTGGTTCGGCGACATTTCCTCCCCCGAACCCGCCGGCTCCGGTCCCGATGCGGAGCACACGGTGCGATTCTCGCTCTCCCGCGAACTGCCGGGCGCATCCGCCACCACGTCGGTGTCCGCGTCCGGCCCGCCCCCCACCGCGCCGATTCTCGGCACCGCCGTGCGGGGCAGGGGAGGCGCGGTCTTCACCGTGCCGGCGATGGGCCGCACGGTTTGGGCAAATGTCGAGTGGGTGACGGCCGGAGGCGAGACGAACACGGCCTGGCGCCACCTCCACCTGTATGGCGACGGGAAGGAGCGGCGCTACTTCTTCGACGGCGCGGCGCCCGTCCGCTGGGGCGCGAACTACCCCGACGGCAACCTCGCCGAAAAATGGAGCGGCCCGATCGCCTCCTTTCGC
Organism: uncultured Verrucomicrobiota bacterium; assembly: GCA_946534105.1. Taxonomy (GTDB): domain Bacteria; phylum Verrucomicrobiota; class Kiritimatiellia; order RFP12; family UBA3636; genus UBA3636. The sequence goes on along the minus strand of CAMNCG010000340.1, from coordinate 1,730 downwards.
GTCTTCAACGACAAGACGAAGGAGGAGGTCCCCGTCCGCGACCTCCGGATCGTTCCGGGCAATCCCGGCCTTCCGCCCGAACTGATCCTCTCGCACACGAAGGTCCCGATGGCGCTCGACCGCGCGGGCCGCCCCGTCGACGTCGAGGTCGGCGTCTTCAACGTGGGCACCGTCGCCGCGACCGGCGTGACGGTGCGCGTCGAGGGCCTGCCGGAGGGCGTGCGCGTCACGAATCCCGAACGGGCGTTCCGCCTCTGCGACCTCGGCGGCGGCGATTCCGTCCTGCACCGCGCGACGATCGTTGCCGACGCGTCCTGCGCCTTCACGGCGCGCCTCGTCTTCTCCGGCGGCAACGCGCCGGAAGCGGTCGCCGAGGTGCCCGTGAAAATCGGGACGTCGCTCGGCCTGCCGCAGAACGCGGCCTACATCCCGGAGCCGACGCCCATCGCGACCGCGCCGTGCGAGGTCGGTGCCTTCTATTTTCCCGACTGGGCGCGCGCGCACCACTGGCTCAAGGTCTGGCGCTTCGCCCCGGAGCGGCGTCCCGCGCTGGGCTGGTACGACAACGAAAACGCCGAAGTCCTCGACTGGCAGATCAAGTGGGCGGTCGAGAACGGCATCTCGTTCTTCCTCGTCGACTGGTACGGCAAGGACTGGCATTTCGAGAAGGCGCTCGCCGGGGCGAAGTTCGCCCGGCACATCAAGTTCGCGAACATGTGGTGCAACCATCTCCCGCCGCCGGAGTGCGACGAGGCGCACTGGACGAACGTCATCCGGCGCTGCCTGGAGAAGGACTTCCGGCACCCGTCCTACAAGTACGTCGACGGCAAGCCCTACTTCTGCGTGTGGAGCGGCGACCGGCTGGAGCGCGACAACGGTCCCGGCGGATGCCGGCGCATGCTCGACCTGGCGCGGCAGATGGCGCGCGACGCCGGCTACAAGGGCATCTACTTCCAGGGGCAGTGCCTGGGCTTTTCGGTCGATGTGAAGCGGATGGCGGACTACGGCTTCGACGAGACGACGACCTACCACTACATCGAGGTGCCGGCGGGGCCGGACGGCGAAATCCCGTGGGTGCGCGAATACGACGACATCGTTGCGGCGAGTCCCGCCTACTGGCGCGCCATGCGCGACGCGAGCCCCGCGGCCTTCCTGCCGAATCTCACCACCGGCTACTGGGACTTCCCGTGGAACGACGGGCCGATCGAAGTCCACCACCGCTCGGTCGAGGCGTTCCGGCGCCTCTGCCGGGAGGCGCGCCGCTACGCCGAGGAGACGGGCGCGAAGCGCGTCTGCCTCGGACCGCTCAACGAGTGGGGCGAAGGCTCCTACGCCGAGCCGAACGGCGAATTCGGCTTCGGGATGTACGAGGCCGTGCGCGACGTCTTCGGCGTGAGGCCAGCGGGCGGCTGGCCGACCAACTACGTCCCCGCCGACATCGGCCGCGGACCGTATCCTGTCGCGGACGACGACGGCGGCCCGGTCCATCCCTTCAACGGCCTCCGCTGGCGGTAGCGGTATTGCGCGCCGCGCTGGCCCGCCTGGGAGCGCGGGCGTCCCTGGGAGCGCGGGCATCTTGCCCGCGGAACCGTCTGGGGGGTGCGGCCTCTGGCCGCGCCGCGGCTGACCGCCTCCCCGGTTGCTCCGCGCGCGGCGGCTGTGGTATGATCAAAGGCGTCTGACCGCGCTCGGGGATGGATCGACCGAATGGAACCGGACAGCCCGCAAAT
>CAMNCG010000339.1 GCA_946534105.1 uncultured Verrucomicrobiota bacterium | reverse complement strand
CGGCGTCGAGCGTCTGGCTCTCGAGCTGGCCGGCCTTGACGGAGGCCTTCTCGTTCTTCTTCAGGAACGCGACGATCTTCTTGGCGACTTCGGCGGGATCGCCGGAGCCGGCCACGAGGGCCGTCGGGCCGGAGAGGACGGATTCGAGCTGCGTCCAGCCCTTGTCTTCGAGGGCCTTGGAGAGGTACGTGTTCTTGACGACCTTGAGGGAGGAGCCGGTGGAGGCGAGCTCGGCGCGGAGCGCGGAGAGCTGGTCGACCGTGAGGCCGCCGTAGTTCAGCACGAAGCAGTAGGCGGACTCCTTGACGTAGTTGTCGATTTCCTCGATCGCCGCGAGTTTCTCGGGGCGCTTGGAATTGGCTTGGGGTTTGGTCATGGCTTGTGTCTCCTTCCCCGGGCGTTAGTCGTGGATGTCGAGACGGACGGGAACGCCCATCGTCGAGCTCACGGAAACCTTCTTGAAGAGCTGTCCCTTGAGGGCGGCCGGACGGGCGCCGCGGACGGCCTCGATCAGGGCGTTCGCGTTGTCGGCGAGCTGCTCCTTCGTGAAGGACATCTTGCCGATCATGACGCAGATGTTGCCCTGACGGTCCATGCGGAACTCCACCTTGCCCGCCTTCTGGGCCGTGACCGCGGCGGCGGTGTCGTCCGTCACGGTGCCGGTCTTCGGGTTCGGCATGAGACCTCGGGGACCGAGGACGCGGGCGAGCTTGCGGACGCTCGTCATCGCCTCCGGCGTCGCGATCGCGACGTCGAATTCCATCCAGCCGCCCTTGATCTTCTCGAGGAGGTCGTCGATGCCCACCGCGACCGCGCCGGCCGCCTTCGCGGCGTCCGCCGCGGCGCCGCCGGCGAACACGACGACGCGCACGTCCTTGCCGGTGCCGTGCGGGAGGCTCGTGGTGCCGCGGATCATCTGGTCGCTCTTGCGGGGATCGCAGCCCATGCGCATGCCGAGCTCGACCGATTCGTCGAACTTCGCGCAGGGATGGGCCTTCACGAACGCGACCGCCTCTTCGACGGAAACCGCGCCCTGGGGGGCCTTCTTGGCGATGTCGGTGTACTTCTTGCCGTGCTTTTTCATGAACGGGCCCTCCTTACTTCACGACGGTGATGCCCATCGAGCGGGCCGTGCCTTCGATCATGCGCGCGGCGTGCTCCGGGTCGGACGCGTTGAGGTCGGCCGCCTTCGTCTTCACGATTTCGAGAATTTGCGCGTGCGTGACCTTGCCGACCTTCGTCTTGTTCGGGACGCCCGAGCCCTTCTCGACGCCGGCCGCCTTCTTGAGAAGGACCGCCGCGGGCGGGCTCTTGAGGATGAACGTGAAGGAGTGGTCCGCGTAGACGGTGATGACGACGGGAATGTCGAGCCCCGCCTTGTCGGCCGTGGCCGCGTTGAACTCCTTGCAGAACGCCATGATGTTGACGCCCTGCGCGCCGAGCGCCGGACCGATGGGCGGCGCGGGGTTCGCTTTTCCGGCGGGCACCTGGAGGCGCACCATGCCGATTACTTTCTTTGCCATTTCAGGGGATTTGGGTGTTTTGTCTTTTTTTCGCCGGAGCGTCCTCCCGGTTCCCTGCCGGTGCGTTCGGACCCTCCGAAAAACGGTTCCGGGGCGCCGGGACTAGAAGGCGCCGAACGCCGGAGCGCCCGCGGCGGGCGCCTCCCCGCCTTCCGCGGGGGCCGCGACCTGCGACCGTCCGGTCGGCGCGGCTTCGAGAAACGCCGCGGCGGCCGCGTCCGCGGCGGCGACGGCGGCCGCGTCCGCGGCGGCCTTCTCTTCGGGCGTCGGCTCGACGTAGCGCTCGACCTGGAAGTACTCCACGTCGACCGGCACGTCGCTGCCGAAAATCGAGACGTTCACGGTCATGCGGCCGTGCTGGTCGTCCACCGCCGCGACCGTGCCGACGGAGCCCACGAACGCGCCGTCCACGACCTTGACCTGCTCGCCGGGCTGGTACGTGACGTTGGGGCGCGGCTTGCCCTCGGCGCCGCCGCCCACGGAGAGGACGTTGGCCACCTCTTCGTCCGTCATCGGGATCGGGGGGCGGACCATCTCGCCGCGCGCGTTGCGCTCGGAGCCGAGGAAGCAGATCACGCCGTCGATCGAATTCACGAACTGCCACAGTTCCTTGTTGAACTGCTTGCGGCGCACGTCCTTGTACAGGTCGAGCTCGGCGAAGACGTAGCCGGGAAAGAGCTTGCGCGTCACGGCCTTCTGGCGACCGTTGCGGGAGACGAGAACGCGCTGGGTCGGGATCTCGAGACCGCCGATCGCCGGAGCGAGGTCGATCTCGCCCTCGCTCGCCTTCGCGCGGATGAGACGCTGCACCTTCTGCTCCTGGCCCGTCATCGTGCTCAGGATGAACCACTGCTTGCTCATGAAAATTCCGGTGCTGGTTGGAGGTTGGACGCTGGACGGGAAACCGGGCTCAGCCGCCGAGCGACATGAGCAGCTTCAGGACTTCGGCGAGCACGCGGTCGCACAGGAAGACGAACGCGCTCAGCAGGACGATGAGCCCCGCGACGACCCAGACGGAACCCACAAGCTCGTGACGACCCGGCCAGGAAATCTTGCCGATTTCCACCCGGCATTCGCGGAGGAAGTTGCCGAACGATTTGACATTGTCTGCGACTTTGCTCATGGCTTTGCGGTTCGCTGGGGTCGGGTTTCTGGTTTCACGGCGCGCGCCGCCCGCTCGGGCTGCCCCGGCGGACGGCGGCTGTTTTTGGCACGTCAGGCAGGCCTCGAACCTGCAACCTGCGGTTTTGGAGACCGCTGCTCTGCCAATTGCGCTAC
>CAMNCG010000338.1 GCA_946534105.1 uncultured Verrucomicrobiota bacterium | reverse complement strand
GCCTGGCGACCGAAAACGCCCTGGTGGCGGCCGACGCGACGGTGTCGCAGCTCGAAGTCGCGGGGCGGGTGACCGCGCCCGGCGCCGGCAAGGTGGAGGTTTCGCCGCTCGTGGTCGGCCCGGAGGAACGGACGCGGCTCCTGCGCGGAAACGGCGTCAAGGCGTTTTCGCGGGCGAAACCGACGGTGCTGGCCACCGTGTCGTCGGCCCTGCGCGGGCAGGTGCTGGCCACCGCGCCGTCGGACGGCGTCGCGCTCATCTCGAGCCAGGCGTCTGGTTCGCGGGCCCTGCGCTGCCCGGCGGTCGTGCAGTACTGCCGCAAGGATGAAAAGGTTCGCGCGCCCACGTCGGACGACGGCGGGCTCAAGGTGACGTTCTATCCGTTCATCGGCAAGGAAGGCAATTGACTTGAAGGTTGGTTTTGAGCCACGAAGAACGCACAGAAACGTAAAATATTCAGACTGGATTTAAAGGAACAGAGCCATGAAGAGAAGAGTGACGATTTCGCTTTTGCTGAGCGCCTTTGCGGCGTTTGCCGACGGGCCGGCGGACACGGATCTCACGCTCGGCGAGGTGGAGCTGCCCGTCTACGTCCACCCGGACGGCGGCAGCGCCGGCTACACGCAGCCGACGGTGGCGTATCCGATCTCGACCGTCAAAGCGCCGACGGCGCCCGGCGAGCAGGTGTCGGTCGTTTCGTCCAAGGACGCCACGATGAAGTGGGAACTGGCGGCGTGGACGGTCGGACGGACGCTCTCCGAGCAGCCGCCGGACGCCAAGCTCGGCGACTTCTGCACCGACATCCCGTTCGATCCGGACGAGATCGACTGGGCGGCGACCGCCGCCGCGAACGCCGCGGCCGTCGCCGACGGGCGCATCGTCTTCGACAATGGCGCGGCGGACGGCTACGAGCGCGTGATCTTCACCGCGAGCGGCGCCACGGAAGTGACCTGGGTCCGCACGGGCGGAGCCACCGTCACGCAGACCTACGATGTCGGCAGCTCGTCGTCGGCGCGTCCCTACCGCATCTTCGCGACGCGCGTGGACGAGGCCAACTCCGCCGCGTTCATCGACCTCACGGGCAAGTTCGTGAAGTTCTTCGGCGACCCGAACCTCCTGAAGAGCGAATACGCCGAGACCGCGCCCGGCGTCTCCAACGTCGTCTACGGCATCGACTACAATCCGGCCACGACGAAGATGCTCACCGTCCGTTACCGCACGAACGAGGAGACGGGCGCGATCGACTGCCCGCAGGGGCAGTTCGTGCTGGCCTACTACGACACCGAGACGAAGGACCACATGGTCGCGCACATCGTCGTGGAGATCTGTCCGCCGAACGTGACGACGCTGAACGCCGAGGTCGGCGAGTGCCTGAAGCCCGCCGGGGGCGGCTTCGGCACGGAGCGGCTCTACTCGGTCGTCGCCGCCGGCGCCGCGCGCGAGGACAACGACCCCTATTCGCCGTATCTGGAGAAGTATTCCGCCGCCAAGGGCGAGGAGCTGACCGATCCGGACCACGACAAGGTGTTCGCCATCGCGCCGACGGACGTCTCGACGAGCGCATCCGGCATGGCCATGCCGTGGAAGGCCGACGTCTTCTGGCAGACGGAAGACCCGATGAAGACGAAGTGGACCTTCGAGCACGACTGGTATCTCATCAGCTGGCCGGAGGAACCGCTTCGCGTCGTCGTGGCACCGACAGGCTCGGCGGCGGGCTGCCCCGTCACCCTGCCGACGAACTACGTGGCGACGACCGGCTTCCGGCTGCCGGCGGACGTCTCGGCCGCCTACGACGCCTACACGCGGGAACTTGCCCTCAAGGGCAGGCATGGCGGCAAGATCCTCGTCCGGCTCTCGAACCAGGACGGGAACGGCTGCCCGTCGTATCTCCCGATCGAGCTGACGGACTACCGCGACGCGTCGGTTGCGACTTCGACCATCTTCGAGTGGCCGGTCGGCATCGAGCTGACGCCCCGCATCGGCATCGAGGCGGGGGAGAATGCGCGCGCGATGTCCGAGCGCGTGGACGACAATCTCCCCGGCTTCATCTACGAGCCGGAGTCCCTGGGGCGCAACTGGAACCCGCGCCTCTACCACCGCCCACGCGGCGGAGTGGGCGGCCTGCCCGAGGACGTGCCGTCGCTGGACGAAATGCAGAGCAACGTGACGGAAGACACGGAATCCGACCCCTACGCGTCGCTCCAGTCGGCGATCTACGGCGTCAACGGGGTGGACAACGCGAAGATCCAGGTGTGGTGGCGCGCGAACTTCCAGACGGAGCGGATGCCCGTTCCGGTCAGCTACCCGGCGCTCGTGCAGAACTACCGGGTGACGTGGGATGCGACGAAGGTGCCCGGGCTCCTGCCGGAAATCACGCTCGCGTCCCAGCTCGGCTCGGCCGATCCGGCGATGACCGCCTGCGGCGGGCGCGCGCTCCTGCTCGTCGAGACGAACTCGACGGCGTCCGTCGATCTCGGCGGCCGGCTGCTCGCGGCCGACGCGCCGTCGGCGATCCTCGGATTCGCGTGCTACGTGTCGCCGGACGGCGACGCGACGGCCGGCCATCTCGCCCGGTGGAGTTTCGGCAATCCCCGCGCGGCGAGCGACGTCGTGGTCGAGGCGATGCTCGAGTCCGACGGCTCGGACGGCTTCCAGGTGGCGCTTGCGACGAACGGCGTGGCGGCGGGCGCCCATCCGATCAAGCCCGGCGAGTGGACGGGTATCGAGGTCCCGGTTTCCGGCTCCGTCATGGGGCGGGGCGTGACGGTGACCTACGGCGCGTCCGACGCCGCCGCGGGCGACTCCGCGACCTTCGTGGCGCTCGAC
>CAMNCG010000337.1 GCA_946534105.1 uncultured Verrucomicrobiota bacterium | reverse complement strand
GGGCACCGCGGCGGGCGCAGGTACCGGGGCGCGTCTTGGCCGCCGCCGTCCGTCCCAAACGGCTGGGCCTCGCCGGAACCGGAGCCAACAGGCACGAGGGCCGCTTCCGGCGCGGAACCGAGCGAAACGGGCGCGCCGTCGGCGCTGACAACGTTGGATCACACCCTCCGAAAATAAAACTGGATTTTTGACGCGAGTTGGTGTATGCTTTTCCGCGTTTTGCGCGGCGGACACGCGCACGAAGCCCGGGTCCGCCGCCGCATGGACGAACCAATAACAACCAGAAATTCCCGAGGAGAACGCCCGCCATGGGTTCCATCAAGAAGAAGCGCCGCGCCAAGATGTCCAAGCACAAGCACGACAAGCGCATCAAGCTCGAGCGCCACAAGACCCGCTAGAATCCCGGCGTTTCCGCGTCCGTCCATGTCTGTCCTGCACCAGCTCGTCGCCGGTTTCCGCTTGGGCGACGCCATCAGCAACGAGGCCGTGCTCATCCGCGATCTTTGCGCGCGGCACGGTCTCGATTCGGACATCCGCTGTCCGCGCCGCACCGCGGGCGCGGCCGACCGCCATTTGGTGAAGGACGTCGAGTCCCTCCCCGCCGACGTGAAGCCGGACGACGTGGCGCTCCTCCACCTTTCGATCGGGAGCCGCTGCAACGAGATCTTCGCCAAGCTGCCCTGCCGCCGCGTGATCCTGTACCACAACGTCACGCCGCCGCGGTTTTTCGAACGGCTGAATCCGTCGGTGTCCCAGGTTCTCGCCGACGGGCTCGAACAGGTCGCGGCGCTCCGCGGCGCGGCCGATTCCACGTGGGCCGACAGTTCCTTCAACGCGAAGGAGCTCGAAGCGATGGGATACGAAGGCGTGCGGGTCCTGCCCCTTCTCATCGACGAGAACTACGGCCACGGGGCCATCGACGTCGGTGCGCGCAACGAACTGCTCGACCCGCCGATGACGAACTTCCTCTTCGTCGGCCGTCTCGCGCCGAACAAGCGCCACGACCGCATTCTCGCGGTCTTTTCGGCGTACCAGCGGTACGTCGACGAGAAGTGCCGCCTGATCGTGGCCGGGGGTTCCGGCGGGGCCGAGGTCTACAAGACCATGCTCCTCGGCTCCGTCTACACGTTCGCGCTGAAGAACGTCGAGTTCACGGATTTCGTGGACGACCGCCGCCTCAATTCCTTCTATTCGGCGGCGTCGGCGTTCCTCTGCATGTCCGACCACGAGGGCTTCTGCGCCCCGCTTCTCGAAGCGATGGCGTGGCACGTCCCCGTCTTCGCCGTCCGCGCCGGGGCCGTGCCCGAGACGATGGACGGCGCGGGCGTCCTTTTCGACCGCGACGCGCGGCCCGAAACGATGGCCGAGGCGATCGGCGCCGTCCTGAAGGATCCCGCCGTGCGCGCCGCGGTGGTGAAGAAGCAGGACGAGCGCATCGCCCGCTTCCGCGCGCGAGACGCGTGGGGCGAAGTGTCCGAGATGCTCGGCCTCGCGAAGGCCGGCGCCTGAGCCCGCGCGGCGGCGAGGAGGGCCACCGCGCGATGGCGAGCGAACGTCTGCAGTGCGTCCTGGCGCGCGCGGGCGTCGACTCGCGCCGCCACTGCGCTTCGATCGTCGCCGGCGGCGCCGTGACCGTGGACGGCGTGGTCGTCCGCGAGCCGGGCTTCCGCGTCGAGGACCCGGAGCGCGCCGACATCCGCGTGAACGGGCGCCGCGTGGCCGTTTCGGGCGCCGGCGCACCGCGGCGGCGCGTGATCGTCATGAACAAGCCGCGCGGCGTGCTCTGCACCCGCGCGGAGGGGCCGGGGCGCACCGTCTACGACCTTCTCGGCGGCGTCCGCGAGCGGCTCGTCTCCGCCGGCCGCCTCGACCGCGATTCGGAGGGCCTGCTCGTCCTTTCGAACGACGGCGCGCTCGTGAACCGCCTCACGCACCCGAGCCACGGCCACGAAAAGGTCTACCGCGTGCAGGCCTGCGGGATTTTCGACGACGAAACGCTCGACGCGCTGCAGGGCCCGATGGAACTCGACGGCGTGCCGCTCGCGCCGGTGCGCGTCGAATACGAGCGCCGCCTCGCCGACGGGCCCTGCGGCCCGCGCCACCGGCTTCTCTTCCGGCTCCGGGAGGGCCGCAACCGCCAGATCCGCCGGATGTGCGAACTCGCCGGTCTCCGCGTCGAGACGCTGCGGCGCGTGGCCGTGAACGCCTTCCGGCTCCCGTCCGGCCTGCCGTCCGGCGCCTGGCGGGACATGACCGCGCGGGAAATCGCCCTTCTCGAAAAGGCCCCGCGGACGCCGCTGGAGCCGTGGCGCCCCGGAGGAGGGAGGGCGTAGGCCGTGCTGCGCTATTTCCTGCGCCGCCTCGCCCTCGTGGTGCCGACGTTCGTCGGCATCACGGTCGTCTGCTTCGCGCTCGTGCAGGTCGTGCCGGGCGGTCCCGTGGAGCAGAAGCTCGCCGCGCTCCGCGGTCTCGGCGGCGGCGGCGCGCAACAGGTCGAAAGCGGCGGCGCGCGCGGCGGCCCCGGCTCCGTCACGGAGGAAATGCGCCGCCAGCTCAACGAGCATTTCGGCTTCGACAAGCCGATCGCGATACGCTACTGGAACTGGCTCGTGCGCGACGTCTGCGGCCTGCGCGCGCGCTCGTGGCACTATCCGGACAAGACCGTCTGGCGTCTCGTCGCGGACCGGATCCCGGTTTCGCTCTGGTTCGGCGTTCCCGGTTTTTTTCTTGCGTACCTCGTGTGCGTTCCGCTTGGCATCGCCAAGGCCGTTCGGCGCGGCACTCCGTTCGACCTGCTCTCGTCCGTCGCCGTGTTCGCCGGCTACGCGATCCCGTCGTTCG
>CAMNCG010000336.1 GCA_946534105.1 uncultured Verrucomicrobiota bacterium | reverse complement strand
GAAACCGCCCACGAGACTCCCATGGACGTCTCCGCCGGCGCCTGGAGGCAGGGGGAACCTGCGCGGAACGGCGCAGACGCGGCGCCGGCGCACGGACCGCCGCCGTACGGACCGCCGGCGCACGTGCCGCCGGCGCCGCATTCGACGCGCTCTTCCCCTGACATCGCCACCTCCCTACCGGAAGAACACGACCGTTCCGGACTGGTAGATGCGTTCGTAGCAGCCCATGTCAGGAACGTCGCCGAAAATGCGCGGCACGATGCCGGAGAGATCGAACGCGCCGTCCATCCAGTCCAGTTTGCGGCCCGCGTTGGTGCAGGGGCGCGCGGCGGCCAGCGTGAAATCGCCGTTCGCCGCGTCCGTGAAGCGCGGATCGGCGTTGACGCATCCGTTCGCCGCCGTGAAATGCGCCGTCATGGTCGGATGGACGCAACAGCTGAGGAACGTGCCGTCGGCGTCCGTGCAGATGGTCCCGGACGTCGGCTCCTGCCCGGAACCGCCGTTCACCGTGTTGCCGGAGAGGATGCAGTTGACGAAGCGTCCGCCCCAACGCTGGTAGATTCCGCCGCCCGCCGCCTGGGCCGTGACGTTGTTGGCGATCGTGCAGTTGGAGACCTCGACCGGGTTCGGGGTGACGAGGTAGAGACCGCCGCCGGCCCGGTCGCCCGACGCCCCCGTCGTGCGGTTGTTCGCGATGAGCGAGTTGCGGATGGTCAGGACCTTGTCGCCGTGCGTGTTGGTCTTGCCTTCGCGGATGCAGATGCCGCCGCCCTGGAGGGCGGCCGAGTTGTTCGTGAAGACGCAGTTGCCGATCGCTCCGAACACGGTGCCGTTCCATGTCGCGCCGATGGCTCCGCCGCGGCGCGCGCTCGCGTTCCCGGAAAAGACGCAATTGGACACCGCGCACCAGCCGTCGTCCGTCTGCCCCTGCAGGAAGAGTCCGCCGCCGCCGTGGTTGTCGTCGCTACCGGCGGTCGTCGCGTTGTCGAGAAACCGGCAATTGTCGAACGTCGCATTCGCGGCGCCGGTGACGCGGACGCCGCCGCCGGAGAGGGACGCCACGTTGTTTTCGAATAGGCAATCCACGAACTTCGCGGCGTTGTTCGCGATGTAGGCGCCCGCCCCGGACAGCGCCGTGTTCCCCCGGAAGACGCAATTCGAGACCGAAGCGTCGACCGAGTTGGCGGTGAGGCCGAAGGAGAGGCCGCCGCCCGTGCCGCCGCCCTCGGTCATGGCAGCGTTGCCTTCGAAGAGGCACCCCGAGACGTTCGCGACGTTCAGCGCGCCGGCGTAGACGGAGCCTTTGTTCCCCGAGACCGTGCAGTCCACCAGATTGCCGCCGCTGATGCCGATCACGGCGGCACCGCTCGCGGCCGCGTTCGTCGCGGCGTTGCCCGTGACGAGGCACCGCAGGGCCTTTGCGTCCGCGCCAACGAGAGCGACGGCCGAGCCGAGGTAGAGGGCGGTGTTGTTGCTCACGACGCAATCCACGAGAAGCCCGTCCCGTTGAACGTAGGCTGCGGCGCCCTGTGGTTTGCCGGACGATGCGGCATACGTGTTGCGGCACCCGCGAATGACGCAGTTGGAGACGACGGAGAGCCTTCCCTCCGATCCGCCAGTCCCGATCCGAACGCCGGAAAACTCCTTCGCCCCGTTGTTGGAGCCGTTTTCCAGGGTCAGGTTGGCGATGGTGATGTCGGCGGCGAGGCGGAGAACCTCCCGGTCGCCGGGACTGCGCAGCACGACGTCCGCGGGGTTGTCCGTTTCGCCGCGGACGACCACCCGGTGGGACTCGCCGTAGCCACCGGTGCAACCGATCGCGTCGGCGAGCTGATACGTGCCGGGCGCAATCACGAGTTCGAGTCCCGCCGTGTTCTTGTTGTTGACCAAGTCGAAGCCCTTCTTTGGCGTCGCGAAGGCGGTGTCCCAACTCGTGCCGGCGGCGGAGTCGCTGCCGCCTTCCGAGGCGGGCTTGACATAGTAGGTGGTCGCGCCGGCGACGAACGGGGCGAGACCGAGAAGGAGCGCGCCGAGAAGAACGGCGCTGCGCGGGAGGACAATGTGGGTCTTCATGGTGTTGGTTCCGTTTTTTTCGGGGTGGAGGATCGCGTGCAAATCTCGTGTTTGGACGCATCCCGTCAAACAGGGGCTGTGAACGCATTCAAGTCTGCCACACGAGTTTCCTATCGACAATTGCAATTTTGTTTCCCGAACATGTAGGATTGAATCATCCGTGACTCTGTGGTATCCTCTTCGCCATGCACACGGAAAAACGCATGGAGGTCCTTTTGTCGATGACGCCGCACCTGCCATGGCGCTCCGACGGCGTGCGGCGCTTCGCCCGCGAAGCCGGCTGGAACCTCATCGACTCCTCCCGGCTCATCGGCGGGATTTCCGGCCTGGCGGGGTGGCGCGGCGACGGCGCCATCGTCACGCTGCGCGAAGACCCCGCGACCCTCGCATTCGTGCGGAGGCTGCGTCGCGCGGGGATACCGGTGGTCGATCTCTCCAACCAGCGCCCCGACATCAAAATCCCCCGCGTGTGCCTCGACAACGTCGCCATCGGGCGGCTCGCGGCGGAGCATTTCGCCGCGTCCAACCACCGTCGCGCCGTCTGGTTCTCGACGCACTGGATGAACGTCCACGCGCAGCGCTTCGCCGGGTTCTCCGAGGGTTGGGCGGCCACGCCCGGCGCCGCAGGACCTCCCGAGCGGTGGGTCCTGCGCGAAGCCGTCCCGCCGGGGCGCTGGAACAACACCCGCGCCGTGGCGCGCTGGCTCTCCGCGCGGCTTCGCGCGGCGTCAAAGCCCGTCGCCGTCTTCTGCCACTGCATCGAGGACG
>CAMNCG010000335.1 GCA_946534105.1 uncultured Verrucomicrobiota bacterium | reverse complement strand
GGAAGGGCGGCAAGCCCCCCGTCCCCCTGATCGGCGTCAACTTCTCCCCCCGCAAGCGAAACATCGACATCCCGGTCGTCGAGCCGCTTTGACGGCGGCCGTCATGGCATCGCGGCTCCCGAATGAAGACGGTTCTCGTCTATACCCGCCACCCCGGCACGAACTACAACCAGCTGTTCCTTTCGCTGCTGAAAGAGGGAAGGAAACGCGGCTGGACCTTCGCGTTTGTCGAGCCGGCGACGACCCCCGATGACCTGAGCAGCCTCGCGGAGGCGTTCGAGCTGCTGAAGCCGACCGGGTTCGTGGGGAATTTCGTCGGCAAGATCGGCACGCTCCCGCAGGTGCGCGGCGTGCCGGCGGTATGGGTGGACTGCCCGCGCCCCTTCAGGGATTCCGTCATGGTGCGCCACGACAATTCCAGCTTCGGACGTATCGCCGCCAGAGCGCTCGTCTCGGACGGTTTTCACGAGTATGCCGTTTTCGGATTCAAGAACAGCCGCTGGTCCGGATCGCGCGAACGGGCCTTTGTTTCAAGCATCCGCGAAGCCGGTGGCCGATGCCGTGTCGTGAAGATCGACAGTCCGCCCAGTGGCCAGTATTCCGCCATCGGGCGGGTCCGAGTCGCGCTGGAGCGCTTTCCGCGCCCAGTGTCCGTCTTCGCCGTGACCGACCACCTCGCCGGCATCGTCCTCATGGCGGCCGAGGCGCTCGGCCTGCGCTGCCCGCGCGACATCCGGCTCGTGGGGTGCGACGACATGGAGCGCATCTGCATGTCCTTCGCGACGCCCATTTCGAGCGTTCGCCCGGACTGGGAGGAAGGCGGCAGGCTCGTCGCCGAGGCGCTTGAAATCCAAATGCGGGGCGACCGCCCGAAGCGCGAATACCTCTACGGTGCGTCCGGCGTCGTGCGCCGCGCCACCACCCGCGAACCCTACCGGCGTCCCGTAGACGCAAGAGTCGAAAAGGCGCTCGCCTTCATTGCCGCCGAATACGCCTCGCCCGTGACGGTCGCAGACGTCGTGCGCGTCATGGGCGGCAGCGACGGCCATTGCCGCGAGCGCTTCCGCGAGGAAACCGGCAAAACCATCCTCGAGGCGCTTGACGAGATGCGCTGGCAACGCGTCGTCACCCTCCTTTCTCGCGCCAGGCCGGACTTCCCGACGCTCCATCTGGCCTGCGGCTTCCGCACGGCATCCGGGCTGCGCCAGTTTTTCCGCCGCCGCGCCGGCGTTTCCATGACGCAGTGGCGGGCGTTGAGAAACAACGCGTCGCATCCTGCGGAATAAGACGCGAAAAACTTCTGCGTTACAAGACGCGAAAAACTTGCGTTGCCCCGTTCGCTCTGCTAGGCTTGTTGTCGTTGGCGAGGAATCCGCCGTGCGGGTTCCGGCCATGCAAGCCATGCAGGGAACACGTCACAATTCATGCCGCCACGCGGCGGGCGCAAATCAGGCGGACGGCGATCCGGCGGAAAGCGACGGGGACGGCCGCACGGGACGCGCGCCGTTCCGCATCTCGCGGGCGGCTCTGCCGGCCCTTGTCGTGCCGCAGGGGTTGCGCCCGTTCGTCGCCCGCGCCGCCGAGGACATGGCGGGCGATATCGAGCGGATTTTCGGCGCGCGGCCGCGGATCGTCTCGGAGGCGCCACGTGGCGGCAACGCGATTGTCCTCTCGAAGGCCGGTTCCGGCTGGGAGAACTACGCCGTCGAATCGGGACCGCGCAACACGCTCGCCATCTCCGGCTCGGATGACCGGGGCGTCATGTTCGGCCTCTACCGCTTTGCCGCCGACTGCCTGGGCGTCGATCCGTTCCGATTCTGGAGCGGGCGGGAGCCGGAAAGGGCGGAAGAGAAGTCGTGGCCTGGCGGCGTTTCCATCCGGCAGGGGGACCCGTCGTTCAAGTTTCGCGCCTGGTTCATCAACGACGAGGACTTCCTGAACGGCTTCCGCCCGGAGGAGAACGGGAAACGCGAAATCGCCTACCCTCGCTACCATGTGTGCTTTGGCCCGACGCTTGCCGACGCCCTCTACGAGACCGCTGTCCGCGCCGGCTTCAACACGATCATCTGCGCAAGCTACGTCGATATTCTCAATCCAGACGAAAAGCGGCTGATTGACATCGCCTCGTCGCGCGGCCTCTATGTGACGACCCACCACCAGGAACCCGTGGGCGCCGGCGCGCTCCAGCTCGACCTGCACTTTCCGGAGATACGCGGCACGACCTACGCCTCGCATCCCGATCTCTGGCGCAAGGCGTGGCGGAAATACATCGCCGAGTGGGCCAAGGTGCCGGACGTCATCTGGCAGCTGGGCCTTCGCGGGCGCAAGGACATGCCGTTCTGGACGACGCCCGAGAAGTGGTGTTCGCCCGATGTGCCCGAGGAGGAGGACCGCCGCCGCGCCGCGTTGATTTCCTCCGCGATGGCGGAGCAGCTGGAGATGATCACGGAGGCGCTTGGCCACCGCCCCGAGCACTTCGCGACGCAGCTCTGGATCGAGGGCACCGAATACTACCGGCGCGGATTCCTCGCAATCCCAGAAGGAGTCATCGTCATCTTTTCCGACAACTGCCCCGGTCTCAAATTTCAGAACGACATCGGCGGGGTCGATTCGCTCAACCCCCAGCGCCGCTTCGGCCTCTACTACCATCTCGCCATCGTCCACGGCAACCACCGCTGCGAACTCGTTCCGCCGGCGCGGACGCGCCAGATTCTCGCCGACGCCTTCCGCAAGGGGGCGCGCGAACTGCTGCTCGTGAACGTCTCGAACATCCGCCCATTCCTCTACACGCTGGCGGCGGCGTCCGAAATGGCGCGGGACCTCGCCGGCTTCGACGCCGCGCGCTTCCGCGACCGCTGGATCGAAGAGCGG
>CAMNCG010000334.1 GCA_946534105.1 uncultured Verrucomicrobiota bacterium | reverse complement strand
AACGAGAAGGCCTCCGTCAAGGCCGGCCAGCTCGAGAGCCAGACGCTCGACGCCGAGCAGGTGAAGCAGCTCTCCGAGCTTCCGGGCAAGGACGAGATGCGCGCCAAGCTCCTCGCGACGATCAGCGCCCCGGCGACCGACATGGTCCGCGTCCTCGCCGCGTCGCTCAAGAGCGTCCTGTACGTCCTCAAGGCGAAGGCCGAAAAGGAGGGCGGTTCGGAGGCCTAGCGGCCTCTTTGCGCCCTGCAAACCCGCGTTCCACAAAACCGGACGCGACCGACGCGGCGGGTGCCGCGAGACGGGGCTCCGGTTCCATCCGCGCAAAGGCGCGGAGGGTTGGACGAAAAAAAGAAAGAAAAGAAAATGAACAAGGAAGAAATCGTCGAGGCGCTCTCCGCCCTCTCCGTGCTGGAAGTCGCCGATCTCGTCAAGACCCTCGAAGAGAAGTGGGGCGTTTCCGCCGCCGCTCCCGTCGCCGCCGTGGCCGCCGGCCCCGCCGCCGCCGCCGTTCCGGTCGAGGAGAAGACCGAGTTTGACGTCAAGCTCGCCGAAACGCCCGCCGACAAGAAGATCGCCGTGATCAAGGAAGTCCGCGCCGCCACCGGCCTCGGCCTCGCCGAGTCCAAGAAGCTCGTGGAGGAGAACGGCGTCGTGAAGACCGGCATCGCCAAGGCGGAAGCCGAAGAGCTCAAGAAGAAGCTCGAGGCCGCCGGCGCCAAGGTCGAGATGAAGTAATCTCGCCGATTCCGCGCCGGACGCGGTTTCCGCCGCGCCCGGCGCGGGGTCTTTGGGTCCTGCGCGGCCCGACCGTCCGCCCCTTCCGGACCGTCCGCCCCTCGGCCCCCATTGTCCCTCACTCCGCTCTTTGCTCCTTTGTCAGGCCTTTTCCGGTGCGCATAGCCGGGGCCCCACCTTTGTCCATCCCTCCATTGAGGTCCACTCATGGCCGAACGCACCATCTACGGCAAACTTTCGCCGGTCATTGATCCGCCTGACCAAATCGAAATCCAGACGAAGTCCTTCGCGGACTTTCTGCAGCTCGACGTGCCGCCCGCGAAGCGCGAGCCGATCGGGCTTCAGGGCGTGTTCCAGAGCGTCTTCCCGATCCAGAGCTACGACGGCAAGTTCGAGCTCGAATTCGACAAGTACGAGATCGAGACCGGCGATCCCGCGAATCCCCAGCCCAAGGACGACGCGCTGCGCGCGCTCCGCGAGGGCGTCACGTACTCCGGTTCGCTCTACGTCACCTTCAAGCTCCGCTCCACGGCGAGCGCGGCGGGCGCGGTGCTTTCCTCCGACCGCGTCTTCATGGGCGAAATCCCGCTCATGCGCGAAAACGGCGCCTTCGTGATCAACGGCGCCGAGCGCGCGATCGTCTCGCAGCTGCACCGCTCTCCGGGCATCTCCTCCGAGCGCCTCATCCACGCGAACGGCACGCCGCTTTTCTCCGTCCGCATCATCCCGGACCGCGGCTCGTGGCTCGAATTCCGGTTCGACACCAACCGCAAGGTCTGGGTCTACATGGACCGCCGCCGCAAGAACCGCCGCTTCCTCGCGTCCGAGTTCCTGCGCTGCCTCGCCTTTTCGACGGACCGGGACATTCTCCAGAACTTTTACTCCTACGAGACGCTTCCGACCACCGAAAAGGACCCGCGCCGCCTCCAGAACCGCGTCTTTCCGGAAGACAAGCGCGACCCGAAGACCGGCGCGCTCCTCGCGCACCGCTACGAGTTCGCGACGCCCGCGGCCCTGCACCAGCTCTCCAAGGCCGGCATCGAGGAAATCGAGCTGCTTGACGTCACGTGGGACGGCGGCGTCTTCCTCGAAACGATGCGCGCCGACACGACGCACAATCAGGAGGAGGCGCTGAAGGACATCTTCCACAAGCTCCGTCCGGGCGACCCCGTCACGGCCTCCAACGCCAAGCAGCTCGTCTCGCGCGACTTTTTCGAGATCCGCCGCTACGACCTCGGCAAGGTCGGCCGTTTCAAGCTCAACCAGAAGCTCGCTCCGTTCCGAAACCCGGAGCTCGGCGAGCCCGAGGCGCTTCCCGAGGACCTGCGCGTCCTCTCCAACCACGACATCATCGCCGCGCTCCGCATGCTCGCCGCCGTCAACACGACGAACAAGGCGCGCGGTCCGGCGGCTCCCCAGTGGAAGCTTGCGACGCAGATCCCGATCGACGACATCGACCACCTCGGCTCGCGCCGCATCCGCACCGTGGGCGAACTCCTGGAGAACCAGTGCCGCATCGGCCTGGCGCGCACCGAGCGCAACATCCACGAGCGCATGAGCCAGGCGACGAACCAGAACGCCGAAGGCCAGAGCGACCTGCTGCAGCCCAAGCGCCTCGTCAACTCCAAGACCTTCGCGGCCGTGCTCGGCGACTTCTTCGCCCGCAGCCAGCTCTCGCAGTTCATGGACCAGACGAATCCGCTCTCCGGCCTCGCCCACAAGCGCCGCATTTCGGCGCTCGGCCCCGGCGGCCTTTCCCGCGAGCGCGCGTCCTTTGCCGTTCGCGACGTCCATCCCTCCCACTACGGCCGCATCTGCCCGATCGAGACCCCCGAAGGCCAGAACGTGGGCCTCATCTCCTCCTTCGGAATCTACGCCAAGATCAACCAGTACGGCTTCATCGAGACGCCGTACCGCAAGGTCGAGCACGAGCCCGACGGCACGCCGCACGTCACGGACGAGGTCGTCTACATGTCCGCCGACCAGGAGGAGCGCTTCGTCATCGCGCAGGCCAACGCCCGCCTCGACGAAAAGAACCACTTCATCGACCCGATGGTGCGCGTCCGCCGCCGCGCGGAATTCCAGGAGGCGCCGCGCGAACGCGTGCAGTTCATGGACGTGAGCCCGCTGCAGGTGATTTCGATCGCCGCCGGCCTCATCCCGTTCCTGGAGCACGACGACGCGAACCGCGCGCTCATGGGCGC
>CAMNCG010000333.1 GCA_946534105.1 uncultured Verrucomicrobiota bacterium | reverse complement strand
ACGGCCTCGATCCCATGTTGGAGACGGACTACGGCAACCCGATCTACGAGGGCGGTCAGACCCGGGTCTGTCCCTTCAACATCTGCCGGAATCCGGCCGGGGGTTTCCGCCTTTTGCGCCGACGATTCGTGCGGTCTGTCCCTGGCCTGTCTCCCGCGTCAGGTGTCGAAGAAGGTCGTCATCGGAACGGCGAAGAGTCCCTTGCCGAAACGGGCGACATTGCTTCCCGTGTGCAGGACGATCCCCGTGAACGATCCTGATGAGATGCGGTCCCGGAACCAGGCCAGATGCCGGAAGTCATCCGAACGAACGGTCGCCCCGGCCTTGACTTCCACGCCCAGCAACGCGCCCTCGCCGTCCTCGACGAGGAAGTCGATTTCCCTCTTTTCCGCATCGCGGTATTGGTAGAGATTCCATCCGCCGAGGTCGGCCCGGACGGCCAGTTCGTGGTGGACCCAGGTTTCCAGCAGCTTTCCGGACCTGTCCGGATCGTCCCGCGCTTCCGGCTCCCTCCATCCGAGAAGGTTCGGCACAAGCCCCGGATCGCAGGCGTACCACTTGTCGCGCTTTCCGGCTTTGGCGTAATCCGTTTTCGTCCATGCGGGAACGCGTTCGAACAGGTAGAGCGCTTCCAGCGCGCCGATGTAGTTCTGGACGACGGGACGCGAAAGGCCGCAGACCGTTCCCAGTTCAGCGTCCGAAAAGAATTTGCCCGTCCGCGCCGCAAGGAATTCCGCCACGCGCCGCAAGACGTCGAGGCGGCGGATTTCCGTAACGTCGCGCACGTCCTTGAGCAGCAGATCGTCCACGTAGCCGCGATACCAGTCCCGCCGTTCCCGTTCCGGGAAGGGAAGAAGCTCCGGGTAGCCTCCTCGGAACGCGGTCCGGACAAGATCGGTTTTGTCCGCTTTCGTTTCCGGCTGCGCGAACTCGCCCTGGAACGCCGCGTCGAGAAAACGGGCCTGTTTTCCGCGCAACTCCGCTTCCGCGAGCGTTCGCAGCCGAATTGTCTTCATCCGTCCAGCAAGACTGTCCCGGACCGCCACCGCGAAACGCAGGTCCGACGAACCCGTCAGAAGATACTGCCCCGGACTCCGGTCGGCATCGACAACGAGCTTGATCGCGGGCAAGAGTTCCTTGGCTTTCTGGATTTCATCCACCACCTTCGGTCCAGGACCCGTTCGCGCGACGAAACCTACCGGATCCGACTTCGCCGCGTAGAGCGAGAGTTCTTCGTCCAGAGACCGGCGATCCGCGCCCGCAAGCGGGAGTTCGCGGACGAGCGTTGTCTTGCCGCATTGCCGCGCGCCGTTGAGATACACGACGCGTCGCACGGCCAGCGATTCTTGAACCAACGGCGCCAACCAACGCCGGATGTATCCTTCTTTCATGCGTTTTTCCCCTTGCATGGCGGGAAAGACTAGCATGTTTTCGATAAAATGTAAAGTAGATTATCGAAAAATCGGAAACCTCTGTCAAAACTCATCCATCTCGACTTGCGTTGAGGAGGGAGGGTTTCTGCAGGCTATGGGATGGTAGTGCTTTCGGCCTGTTCTGCTTCGGCGTCCTCATGTTTGACCGACTGCGAAGCGCGTTGCGGTTTGCGATCTGGCGGGGGTTCTGGTATCCTTCCGGGACCATGGGCAGGACAGGCAGGAAGGCGGGGCTCGTGGGGGCCCTCACGATGGCGAGCCGCGCGCTCGGCCTCGTGCGCGACATGTTCCAGTCCCGCCTTGTCGGGGGCGGGATGGAGCAGAGCGCGTTCGCGCTGGCCTTCCTCGTTCCGAATCTCCTGCGCCGGCTCTTCGGCGAGGGGGCGATCACGGCGGCGTTCCTTCCGGTGTTCAAGGGGGAAGTCGAGGCGGGGCGGCGGGAGGAGGCGCTCGCCCTCGCGCGGACCGTCGCGACGATGGTCGTGTCGCTTCTCGTCGCGCTCGTGCTCGCGGGAATGCTCGCGACGGGGGCGGCGCTTTCGTGGTGGAGCCCCGCCGCGGCGGACCCGGAGGGGAGGGCGGCGCTCACGCTACGGCTCGTGCGCCTGCTGCTGCCGTACGGCGTCTTCATCTGCGCCGCGGCGTTCTGCATGGCGGCGCTCAACGCGCTGGACCGGTTCCTCGCTTCGTCGCTCGTGCCCTGCATCCTCAACGTCGTCTGGATCGCGGCGCTCGGCTCCGTGGCGCTCTTCGCGCCGGACTGGAACGCGGCGCGGACCGTCGTGGCGGCGTCGGCCGCGATCGTCGGGGCCGGCGCGATGCAGTTCGCCTTCCTGTTCTTCGCCCTGCGGCGGCGGGGATGGACGCTCGCGCCGTGCTTCCGCGGGTGGGGCGCGGAAAAGACCCGTCTCGTCTGGCGCCGGACCGGCCAGGCCGCCGTCGGCGCCGGCGCCGTGCAGATCAGCACGGCGTGCGACCAGGCGCTCGCCCAGATCGCCGCGCCGTGGGCCGCGGGGGCGCTGGTCTTCGCGAATCGTCTCGTCGAGCTCCCGCTCGCGGTGGTCGGCACGGCGTTTTCGACGGTCCTCCTGCCGGTGTTTTCCGGGCGCTTTTCGCGCGGCGACGCGGACGGGGCGCGCGCCGAGTTCCTCGGCGCGGTGCGCCGGATGCTCTCGCTCATGGTCCCGGCCGCGGCCGGGCTCGCCCTGCTCGCGCCGGACGTGGCGACCGTGGTCTTCCAGGGGCGGGCGTTCCTCCCGAGGGACGCCGCGCGCGTTGCCCGCGCGGCGTCGTGCTACGCGCCGGGTCTCGTCTTTTTCGGCCTCAACAAGGCGCTCGTGCCGTGGTTCCAGGCGCAGGGAGACGTGCGCACCCCGGTCTGGATCTCCGTCGCGGCCGTGGCCGTGAACGCCGTGCTGAACGTCGCCGCGGTCTTTTCGCTTTCCGAAGAATGGCGGCACGCGGGCATCGCGCTCGCGACGGTCGCGAGCTCCGCCCTGTCGTGCGCGCTGC
>CAMNCG010000332.1 GCA_946534105.1 uncultured Verrucomicrobiota bacterium | reverse complement strand
TGAGCATCCACTGGCGCATCGGGCGGCGGACGACCGGATGGTTCCCGCGCTCGGAGCGGCCGTCGATCACTTCCTCGTTGGCGAGGACGGTGCCGAGGGCCGGGCACCAGTTCACCGGCACTTCGGCGACGTAGGCGAGCCCCTTTTCGTAGAGCTTCTCGAAGATCCACTGCGTCCATTTGTAGTAGTCCGGGTCGCAGGTGCGGACCTCGCGGTCCCAGTCGTAGGAGAAGCCGAGCGCCTTGATCTGGCGCGTGAAGTTGGCGATGTTCTTCTCGGTCGTGATCCGCGGGTGCGTGCCCGTCTCCACCGCGTACTGCTCGGCCGGGAGGCCGAAAGCGTCGAACCCCATCGGGTGCAGCACGTTGAAGCCCTTCGCGCGTTTGTAGCGGCAGACAATGTCCGTCGCCGTGTAGCCCTCCGGGTGGCCGACGTGGAGCCCGGCCCCGGAGGGGTACGGGAACATGTCGAGGGCGTAGAACTTCGGCTTCGGCGAGAAATCAATCGCGGCGAAGGTCTTCTCCTTCTCCCATCTCGCCTGCCACTTCTTTTCGAATTCCGTGAAATTGTATTCGCTGCTTTGCATCGTGAAAAAACTCCGCTCGCCACCGCCGCGGAACGTCCTCGCGTTGGCGCGCGCGCATTATCCCACAACGCCTTTCAAAATGAAAGCAACGGCCGAAAGCGCGATTTTCTCCCGACATCGCGAAAAAAACGCTGGACAAACGGGGAAAAAAATGATAATAGGCGCTTCACGGAGCCGAAATCCCGCCGGGCGGCGGGTCTCCGGCGGAACCGGACGACCGGTCCGCGAACAACAAACAACACCAACAAAAGGACCATCGTCCATGCCCACCAAACCCGCAACCACGAAGAAGGCCCCCGCCAAGAAGGCCGCCCCCGCGAAGAAGGCTCCGGCCAAGAAGCCGGCCGCCCCCGCGAAGAAGGCCGCCCCCGCGAAGAAGGCTCCGGCCAAGAAGCCGGCCGCTCCCGCGAAGAAGGCCGCCCCCGCCAAGAAGGCACCGGCGAAGGCTCCTGCGAAGGCCCCCGCGAAGAAGGCTCCGGCCAAGAAGTCGGCTGCGCCCGCGAAGAAGGCTCCGGCGAAGAAGCCGGCGGCGCCTGCGAAGAAGGCTCCCGCCAAGAAGGCGAAGTAAGGTTCCGGCACCTTCCGGAACGGACCGCGCCCCCGCCGGGGGCGCGGTCTCATTTTTCTCTCCCGTTTTTCCGCCCGGCAAACCGCAATGCCCGGCGCGTCCGGTTGAGCGGGTGGGGGGAATGTGGTAGACTGTGCGGCCGTTCACGTACATGACGCCATGAATGCATCGACTGACCATCGTGCCGAACTTGACCGCATCGCCGGCGCGGAACTTGCCGCGCTGGGCGATGCCTCGTCGCTGAACGCTCCGCGGCGCGCGAAGATCGCGCAGCGGCCTATGCCTTCGCAGGACGCGGGCGAACGCATCCGGAACATGGACGAGGTGGCCCTCGGCTACACCGAAAACATGGCCCGGCTGGAATCGCTGCGCTGCCTGCAGTGTCCGAACAAGCCGTGCACGGAAGGGTGCCCGGTTTCCATCGACATCCCCCGGTTCGTCAAGGCGATTTCGGAAGGAGACGACCAGCGCGCCGTTTCCGTGATCAAGGAAGCGAGCCTGCTGCCGAGCATCTGCGGCCGCGTGTGCCCGCAGGAGCGCCAGTGCATGAAGAATTGCACGGTCGGCAAGCTCCACAAGGACGTCGGGCAGGCGGTCGCGATCGGCCGCCTGGAGCGCTACGTCGCGGATCTCGAGCGCGAGCGGGGCGAAATCTCGATTCCGGACGTCGCGCCTCCGACGGGCCGACGCGTCGCGGTCGTCGGCTCTGGGCCGGCTTCGCTCGCCTTTGCGGCGGACGTCCGCCGCGCGGGCCACGCGGTGACGATCTTCGAGGCTCTTCACAAGTGCGGCGGCGTCCTTTCCTACGGCATCCCGGAGTTCCGTCTGCCGAAGGCGATCGTCGCGCGGGAGATCGAAAACCTCCGCGCGATGGGCGTGGAGATCCGGACCAATTTCGTCGTCGGGCGTTCGCGCCCGCTCGCGAAACTTCTCGAAGAGGACGGCTTTGACGCCGTGTTCGTGGGCTCCGGGGCCGGGCTTCCCAAGTTCATGGGCATCCCGGGCGAGAACCTCGTGGGCGTCTTTTCGGCGAACGAGTACCTCACGCGGTCGAATCTCATGAAGGCGTTCGACGAAGGTCGCGCCGCGACGCCGTTCTACCACGCGCGCCGCGTCGCCGTGCTCGGCGGCGGCAACGTGGCGATGGACGCCGCGCGCACCGCGCTGCGGCTTGGCGCGGAGAAGGTGATGCTCGTCTACCGGCGAACCGAGGAGGAAATGCCGGCGCGCGCCGAAGAGGTGGAGCACGCGAAGGAGGAGGGCGTCGAATTCCACGTGCTCTCCAATCCCGCGCGCATTCTCGGCGACGAAAACGATGTCGTTCGCGGGCTTGAAATCGTCCGCTGCGAACTCGGCGAGCCGGACGCCACCGGGCGCCGCAGCCCCGTGCCGGTCCCGGGGAGCGAAACGACGCTCGACGCCGACTGCGTCGTCGTCGCGATCGGCAACACCCCGAACCCGCTCGTGCCGAAGACGACCAGCGGCCTCGCGGTCGACGCGAAGGGCCGCATCGTCGTGGACGCGAACCACGAGACGTCGATTCGCAACGTCTTCGCCGGCGGCGACATCGTCCTCGGTGCGGCGACCGTCATCAAGGCCATGGGCGAAGGCCGCGCCGCCGCCCGCGCCTGCAACGCCCGCCTCCAATCCTCTTCCCCGAACCCGGAATCCGGAACCTGAAACCTGAAACTTGAACCTTGAGACCTGAAATCCGGAATCTGAAACCTGAAACCTGAAACTTGAGACCTGAAATCCGGAATCTGAAACCTGAAACCTGAAACTTGAGACCTGAA
>CAMNCG010000331.1 GCA_946534105.1 uncultured Verrucomicrobiota bacterium | reverse complement strand
TCCGTCGCGCTCATCACCGACGGCCGCTTCTCCGGCGCCACGCACGGCGCGTGCATCGGCCACGTTTCGCCCGAAGCGGCCGAGGGCGGCCCGATCGGCCTGCTGCGCGACGGCGACTGGATCGACATTGACATCCCGGCGCGCACGCTCTCGCACCGCCTCACGGACGAGGAGCTCGCCGCGCGCCGCGCCGCCGCCGCGCCGTGGAAGCCGCGCGCCTTCGGCGGCTGGCTCCGCCGCTACTCGCTCCTCGCCGGCAACGCCTCGATCGGCGCCTCGCTGAAGCGCTGAGGCGCCGAGGCGCGCTCCGCCCTCTTCCGGCCCGGCGGCGCACCGGTTCGCGGGACGGCGGCGATTCGTGTATACTGCGGGGGCGAGCGAACCCGCACAATGCACGCCATGATCCGATCCGACGTTTCCCGCCTCGTTTTCCACGTTTTTTCCGCCCGTCCGGGCGGCCGCGCGCTCGCGGCCGTCTTCGCCGCGTGCGCGGCGTGCGCGGCGCCGGGCGCAGACGCGCCGGCCGCCGCCGGAAGCGCCGCGAAGGCGGCGCCGGTCGACGCCCTGGTCGCGCGCGTGAACGGCGAAGCGGTGACGATCGCCGACGTGATGCGCGAAATCCAGCCGGCGATTTCTTCCGTGCGGCGCAGGCCCGACGCCCCGCGCGACGAGGAGGAGCTCTTCCGCGCGGCGTTCCGCGAGGCGCTCGACGGCATCGTGGACCGCCGGCTCGTGGTGCAGAAGTACTGGGAGGGCGAACAGCGCCTTCCGCCCCACGCGATCGACCGCACGACCGCCGAAATCCTCGAAGACCGCTACGGCGGCAACATCCAGAACCTGCTCTCGGACCTCGCGACCGAGCGCATGACGTACGCCGAATGGCGCGACAAGATGCAGGAGCGGCTCATCGTGGCGTCGATGCGGCACAGTTTCGCCGACGGCTCGGCGCACGTGTCCGCCGCCGAAATCGCCGCCGCCTACGAGGCGCGCAAGGCGGAATTCGCCCGTCCGGCGCGCACGAAGGTGCGCCTCGCGTCGTTTTCGGGCGACGCGGCGGAGACGGCCGCCGCCGAAGCCGCGGCCGAGGCGGCGGAGAGCGGCGCCGAGGCGGCGTTCGCCCGGCTCGCGGAAGGCAGGACGCCGGGCGCGTCCGTGCAGGACATGGGCTTCGTGCTTCCGGAGGAAGACCTCGCCCCGGCGCTCGCGAAGGCCGTGGCGACGCTTGCCGACGGCTCGGCGTCGGCGCCGGTCGAAATCGGCGGCACGTGGTTCCTGGTCTTCCGGGAAGAATCCGAAACGTCCGACGTGAAGCCCCTTTCCGAAGTCTGGGACGGCCTGCGTTCCGAACTGCTGGCCGAAAAACGGGCCGCCGCCTTCCGGAACTGGATCGGCCACCTCCGCAAGGAAGCCGTGATCGAAGAAACGCTGCCGTTCTAGGGCGCGGCGGCTGAGCCGCCGAGGCGAGGGCGGCGGCTGCGCCGCCGAGGCAGGGGCGGCGGCTGCGCCGCCGAGGCAGGGGCGGCGGCTGCGCCGCCGAGGCAGGGGCGGCGGCTGCGCCGCCGCCGGGTTGGACACGCGACATGCGACATGCAACACGCGCAGGATCGACATGCGACATTTCGACATGCGCGCGCGTCGCACGTCGCTTGTCGCATGTCAGCCGCGCGCGTCGCGCGTCGCACGTCGCTTGTCGCATGTCGCTTGTCGGCCGCGCGTCGCACGTCGCTCGTCGCATGTCGGACGCGCGCGTCGCACGTCGCGCGTCGCATGTCGGCCGCGCGCGTCGCACGCCGCGTGTCGCTCGTCGCATGTCGGGCGCGCGCGTCGCGCGCCGCTCGTCGGTCGCGCGTCATTTCCACTCCCATTTCCGCGTGCCGTTGCAGTTCGGATAAGCGGCGCAACTCCAAAAAGGATTTCCGGCGTTGGCCCCTTTTTTGGCCATCTGTTTGCGCATGGGACCGCCGCATTTCGGGCACTTCGGAGCGTCGACATCCGCATGCGCGGCTTCGGCGCGGCGTTCGAGCCGGACTTTCGTGAGGTGTTCGGTAAACCCGCCCCGCTCGCGAAATTCTTCCCCGAGCCTGTCCATTTGGCGACGCAGGAGCGAACAGGCTCTGTCGATGGTCACGAGCAGGGCGTTGGCGGCGACGAACGGATCCTCGTTTTCGAGGGCGGGCGCAAAGCGTTTTCGCATCGCGAGAAGGTGTGCGCCGAAATGGTGGCGAAGGTCGTCGTGCACTTCGAATCGGTCGAATTTCAGAGCACGCGCCCGAACGGCCCTCGGATCCGACTCGCTCCAAGGCAGTTCGCCGCGGGAGAGCAGAAAGTCCTCGAAATCCCCTGCCAGCTCTTCGAGAGACCCTTTCGCCACGTCGTACAGCCGAAGTTCCGTCTCGCGGCTCGTCCCGGCCCTGGACGACCCTTCGACGATGTTCTGCTTGGCGCTCCGCGCCGCTCCGACCATCTGGCCGAACGTCTTGCCGAGCGGATCGTTCCGGAGATTGAAGTTCCGGCGGCAGAAAAGTTCCGTCGCGTAGTAGACGAGACAGGTCAGTCCGAAAGAAACGGTTCTGCGGAATCCGCCCGAAGGTCCGATTACCGGAGTTGGCGCCGGACGGTCCGCCGTCTGATGCGTGTCGTTAGCCATGGAGTCACCTCTCCACGCGATTCTCGCACATGAAGCATCGGAGTTCAAGAGGCGGCTGCGCCGCGGCGTGTGACCAAACGTTGTCAGCGCCGACGTCGCGCCCGCCTTGCCCGGTTCCGCGCCAGAAGCGGCCCAACGTCCCGTTTGCTCCGGTTCCAAGCAGGTCCAACCTTTTTGGACGGACGGCGGCGGCCAAAACGCGCCCCGGTACCTGCGCTCGCCTCCGGCGTCGCTCCCGATTCGCTGGCGTGCGAGGCGAACGGGCCGGAATGCCGGGCGCGGCGCACGGTGCGCGGCGGC
>CAMNCG010000330.1 GCA_946534105.1 uncultured Verrucomicrobiota bacterium | reverse complement strand
CCGGATCGAGCGCGCCGGCGCGCAGCTCGGCGCGCGGCAGAAGCCGCCGCAGCGCGAGGAGGAGCGAGCCGCCGATCAGGCCCGTCCCCAGGACGCCGACCGAACGCGGAAGCGCCGCCGCGGGGGCGGGCGCACCGGCGGCGGCGGAAGGCGGCTCGGCGGGGTTCACGAATCGCGGATCTCGACGCCCAGCTTGTTGCGGAGGACGTTCTTGATCTCTTCGTGCGCGCGGTTCACCTCTTCGTCCACGAGCGTGCGGTCCGGCGCGCGGTAGAGGAGACGGTACGCGAGCGAAGTCCGGCCTTCGCCGAGCTGCTTGCCGCGGAAGACGTCGAAAAGCGACACGTCTTCGAGGAAGGCCGGGCCGGCCTTTCGCGCGGTCTTGACGATCGCCTCGTGCGTGACGCCGGCGGGCGCGACGAGCGCGATGTCGCGCTCCACGGCGGGGCGCGTCGGCACGTCCTTCGCCTTGGCGACGCGGAAGACGTTCGAAACGAGCGGCGCGCGACGCAGCTCGAACACGGCCACCGGGGAGGCGATGCGCTGCCGGCGCGCCGTCTCGGCCTTCACGAGGCCGAAGACGCCGGCCGGACGCCCGGCGAGGAAGACGATCGCGGAAAGGCCCGGCTCGAAGCCGTCGACGTCGCGCGCCTCAAGGCGGAGCCCCGGCGCGTGCAGCGCCTCGCAGAGCGCTTCGAGCGCGCCCTTGAGCCAGAGCAGCGATTCGCGGGGCTCGACCTTGCGCATGCGGTCCGTGCCGTCGCGCCCGGCGAATCCCATGAGCGCGGCGCAGACGCGGTCGTCCTCGACCGGCTTGCCGTCGTCGCCCGCCGAGAAGACGCGGCCCATTTCGAACACGGTCGCGGTCTGGACGCCGCGCGAGAAATTGTAGGCGAGCGTCGAAAAGACCTGCGGCACGAGCGAATCGCGCAGCACCGAGTGATCCGCGCTGACCGGATTCGGGATGCGAATGCGGTGCTCCGCCTGCGGGGCGAAGAACGGTTCCAGCACGGCCGGGGACGTGAACGAGTAGTTCATGACCTCGTTGAAGCCGAGCGCCGCGAGCGCGTGGCGGCAGGCCGTCGCCGCGCGCGCCGGGGAGTCGTCCGCGCCGGGCACGACCCGGGAGACCGGCACGACGTCCGGCAGCGCGGCGAGGCCGTTCATGCGGGCGATTTCCTCGATGAGGTCGCATTCGTCCGTGCAGTCGAGGCGCCACGAGGGAACCTCGAAGACGGCGCGGGCGCCGTCGTTCGAGACGACCTTGAACGCCAGCGATTCGAGGATGGAGACCTGACGCTCGGCCGGCACGTCCATGCCGATCGTCTCGACCGCGCGACGGAACCGGAGCGCCACGTGGCGCGGCGCGGCGTCGCGCGCGTCGGCGACAGCAACGCCCCCGGCGACCGTCGCGGCGGCGTACTTGCAGAGCAGGTGGCAGGCGCGGCGGCTCGCCCAGTCCGGGAGGAACGGATCGACGCCGCGTTCGTATCGGTGGGAAGACTCCGTGTGCAGGTCGAGCTTCGTCGCCGTCGATTTGATCCCGGGTGCCGCGAACGAGGCCGCTTCGAGCAGCACCGACGAGGTGTCGGGCTCGATTTCGGAGCCTTCGCCTCCCATGACGCCGGCGACGGCGAGCGGCCCCTCCGGATCGGCGATGAGGAGCATCGAGGGCTCCAGCGCGCGGTCCTGACCGTCGAGCGTGCGGATTTTCTCCCCCTCCCTGGCGTTGCGCACGAGGATCCGGCCGCCGTGCACGCGCCGGTAGTCGAACGTGTGGAGCGGCTGCCCGCATTCGAGCATCACGTAGTTCGAGACGTCCACCACGACGTCGATGGATCGCATCCCGCAGAGCTCCAGGCGGCGGCGCATGAACTTCGGCGAGGGCAGGCGCTCGACGTGCGGGAGCACGCGCGCCGTGTACGCGGGGCACGCCTCCGGATTTTCGACCGTGACGGAGCAGAGCGCGTCCGCGGAGGCCGACGCGTCGACCGGGAAATCGACGGGCGGCAGCTTGAGCGGACGGCCGAGAATCGCGGAAAATTCGCGCGCGATGCCGAGGATCGAAAGGCTGTCGCCGCGGTTCCACGTGATCTCCACGTCGAAGACCGTTTCGGGCGGATCGACCTCCGCGAAGCCGGAAACCGGCGTGCCCGGCGCGACGGAGGACTCCAGCTCCATGATCCCCGAATGGTCGGAGGAAAGGCCGAGCTCCCGGCCGGAGCAGAGCATGCCGAAGCTCTCCACGCCGCGCAACTTGCCCTTCTTGAGGACCTGGCCGTTCTCGGGCACCTTGGCGCCGACGTGCGCGAACGCCGTCACGAGGCCGGCGCGACAGTTCGGGGCGCCGCAAACGACCTGAAGCGTCTCCTTGCCGTCGAACACCTTGCACACGTGAAGGTGGTCGGAATCCGGGTGCGGCTCGCAGGTCTCCACCCGCGCGGCGCAAATGCCGGAAAAGTCCGAACCCACGCGCTCGATGCCCTCGATTTCGATGCCGGCGAACGTAATGCGGTCGGCGAGTTCCTCGACCGACAGGTCTGAAATGTCGATGTATTCGGCAAGCCAGGAAACGGGTAGCTTCATGAAAATCCGTCCTCGTGTTGAAATGCCGCGATTCTACCAACATCCCCGGCCGTTTTCAACACCCGCCGCGGAAGGCCGGGGTGTGACCAAACGTTGTCAGCGCCGACGTCGCGCCCGCCTCGCCCGATCCCGCGCCGGAAGCGGCCCTCGTGCCCGTTTGCTCCGGTTCGGAGCAGGTCCAACCTTTTTGGACGGACGGTAGCAGCCAAGATGCGGCCCGGTACCTGCGCCCGCCGCGGTGCCCCGATCCGTTGCCTCCGGAGTCGCTCCCGATTCGCGGGCGTGCAAGGCGAACGGGCCGGAATGCCGTTCGCCCACGGGCCTGCGGGCGGAGGCGCCCCGCGCCCGCATCGCGCCGGACGGCG
>CAMNCG010000329.1 GCA_946534105.1 uncultured Verrucomicrobiota bacterium | reverse complement strand
GGACGGTTCTCGACTTCGTAGAGGAACGTCGCGGATTCGGGGTTGGTCGCGACATCGGCGACGAAGACGAGCCGGCCGTCGGCGGCTCGGGAGCTCTGGACTTCCCTCACACGCCGCCCCGCCGTGTCGAGCGCGTGGATGGAAACGACGCCCGGCTCAAGCGCAAGCGAAATCTCGGCACGCCCGGCGCGGACGAGATGGGGCAGACGCCCCCAGGAGAGCAGAACGCGGCAAGTGTCGTCCTTGAAGGTCTGGCCCTCGTTGCAGAGATCCGTGAGGTGCGAGACGAGGATGCGCCTCGATTCACGAAGAGGCCGCCCGTCGAGAGACGAAGCCCAGACCGTGGCGGGGCCCTTGGTCGTGAAGGAGCAAGCCCCTGCGTCGATGCGGCCATCCTCGGCGAAGCCGCCTGCCGTGCGGGGGGTGTCGACGATGAACGAACCGGCAACGCGATCCGCCGCGACGGCGGAATCCTCGCCGGCGCCGATGTCGCCGCGCAGGAAGAGCATCATCGTGGCGCGGTCGGCGGCCATGGCGAGGGGATCGCCGGGAAGCTCGAACCACCGCGCAGGCGTTTCACCGAGGCGGTCGAGGGTCGGCTCGTTCACGGCCCAGTCGAAGTGCCAGAGCGCCGCCCAGTCTTCGCGCGCCGCCTGCGAGCCGGCGACGAGTCCGCCGAGATGGCGGAAAGGATTGGGCCCAGAAAAACAGTATTCGCTGGCGGTGAATGGCTTGTCTGCAACGCGGACGGCGGAACAGAGTTCCATCGCGTTGGCGCCCCGCGCCCGCACCGGGTTCTGGTTGTGTCCGACAGACGGATACGACCAGCTGTTGGATGGGAATGACGGATGGTCCCAGTACCAGTGCTCGTCCACATAGTCGCAGAGTGCGGCGCGAACCGGGCGATAGGCCTCGTTCTCCATCCCGGCGCTCATGTCGGTGAGCAGCGCCTTGACGCCCAGTTCGTCCTTGAGGAAGGCGCGCATCCTGGCGAGGAAGCGACTTTCCAGTTCCGCGAGGAAAGGCATGGCGGCGGCCATTTCTGGCGTTTTGTCCCAGGGTTTGCCGGAGGGGATTTCTGCGAAGTCGAGTCCTTTGCGTTCTGCGTATTCTTTCCACGCCGCCGCGTATTCGGGATGGCGGTTCAGCTTCTCCAGTCCGCCGATGCCCAGATGTCCCTCGTTGACGACTGCGATGAACGCTACGGTCGGGTCGTCCGCCCAGCGCATCCCGGTGTAGGGGTTGACGTGCGTCATCCAGGCGCGGGCAAAGGCGCAAAGGTTTGAATACGCCGCCTCGTTCACGAGGACGAGTTCCTTGAACTCCTCGAAGCCGACGACACCGTCGCGGTCCTGGCCGATGACACGGCGCGGAACCATGCGCGACACGAAGAGGTCCGTGGTGACGTAGATGCCGTTCCGCGCGCAGGCGGCGACGAAGGCGTCGAGCCGGTCGAGCTTGTCGGGGTTGATGGTCGTGCCATCGGTGGAGCCGGCGACGAGGCCGTTGTCGTGGTGGTGTAGCCGGAGCGCGTTGTAGCCGCGTCGCCGCAGCTGCCGGACGAATGCCTCGGCGCGGGCCGGGTCGGCGAAGTTGGCGTCGCCGCAGATGTTCACGCCGAAGAACCGGCGTGGCACTCCCGGCGAGTCCTCGAACTCGAAGTGGCGGCCACGCGCGACGATGCGCGGGAGCCGACCCGTCGGGGCGTTTTCGGAGAGGAACGAGAAGTCGAGGGCGCTTCCCTCCGCGACCTCGTTCTCGACATGGATGGGAACCCAGTCGGGGCCGTGCGTGGCGATGACAGGCTCTTTCGCCGGCGGCTCGCCCGGAAGGTTCGCCACACCTTCGGCCGCCGGGGACGGCGGCCCTCCCAGAATGGCGGCGGCAAGGAAGAATGGCAAGGTATGTTTCATGATGATTTTCAAAATGCGTGGCGAAAATGGATTGTTCCGCAGCGGTAGCGGCGGTGCCCGTCGTCTTCTGCGTCGATGGGGAGGGCGATGCGCGGCGTGCCGTCGGCCTCGCCCACGGAGAGCCACACGTCGTAGTCGCCGGGGAGGGTGAGCGGAGCGACCCAGCGGCCTAGGGTAAAGGAGGCGACGAAATGATCAGCCGCAAAGGACGCAGGGACCGCAAAGAAATCTTTGTGCCATTTGTGTCCTTTGTTGCAAAAAACGATTTTCGAAAGGTCGCACTCGGCACCTGCGAGGACGGCGACGATGGCGCCGGCGTGGTCCTTGACGGTGAGGCACGGGTAACAGGGACGGTAGGCGGGGGCGACGCCGGCGTTGCGGAAACGCCAGCGCACCTCGAATGGTTCCGCGCCTTCGCCCACGACGACGGTGTCGGGCCATTCGACCTCCTCCGGCACGAACCGGTATCCGATCCGGCGGTTGATGCGGTCGATGGCATCGCGGTTGCCTTCGAAGATGTCGCGCGGGTTGCCGTGGATGGACAGGAAGCTGGCGTGGTGCTCCTCGACGGCACGAACGAGAAGCTCCGGATCCCAGGCGCCGTCGCGGAGGCTTTCGCGGTAGTGCTGGTGTTCGAGGATGACCGGGGCAGTGCGCCAGAATAGCTCCGCCTGCGCCGCGTGGCACCACGAGCGGGGCGGCGGCTGGACCAGAAGCGAGTCGTCGCGCCACGCGAGACCAAGCGAGCGCGCGTAGGAGATGAGCGGCGGTTCCGGGTCCGGGTTGTCCCATCCTGAAATGTCGTCGCCAAGGACGAGCCACGTTCGCCTGAAGTGCTTCCGGTAGAGGTTGATGTGGAGGCGCGCGTCGATGTCGGTCTTATCCTGCGGGACGCGCGTCGCGCCATGCGTGTGGCCCTCGCCCCAGGTGCCGTAGCTGCCGACATCGACGAAGGCCACTTCGGGGCGGCCGTCGTATCGCGCGGCGAAGGCGGAGAGAAAGGCGTCCAGCTTTGCGAGGAACACGGGGTCGGCGTAGTCGGGATCGACGAGCCTGCCGTCGTGGCGAGGACC
>CAMNCG010000328.1 GCA_946534105.1 uncultured Verrucomicrobiota bacterium | reverse complement strand
CGCAGCCGTAGCCGGCCTTTTTGACGGCGGCGACGATCGCCGCGTTCGGCGCGTCGCCTTCGACGCCGAGTTCGTTCACGAGGAGGCTTACGGCGCACGACGAAACGCCGGGGACGGCGGAAACCGCCTTCTCCACGCGCGCCGAGCAGGCGGCGCAGGACATGCCACGGACGGAGAAGATCCTGCGTTTGGGCGGATTCGAGCGGGCAACATTCATGGAAACGTCCCTTTCAGGCAAGCGAAGACCAGGAGGGCACGACGAAATCTTCGCACGAGGCGAAGCGATCGAAGGCGGCGTCGATGGCGTCGGCCGAATGGGCGTCGGACGAAAGGACGAACCGGACGCCGCGGTCGCGGAGCGCGTCCCGGAATCGACGGGAAGGGTAGGGCTCGTCCAGCCAGCCGCGGGCGATGGCCCCTGTGTTCACCTCGACGTATTTCCCGGATTGCGCCAGGGCGTCCGCGGTGCGTTCGATTTCCTCGAGGTACCATGACGCGGATTCGTCGAACCACGGATGCCTCGCGTTGAATTTCCGGACGAGATCCGGGTGCGCCGCCAGGTCGAAGTCGAATCCCGCGACCATCTCGCGCTCGGCCCGGAAATAGGCTCGCACGAACGTTTCCGCGGACCCTGCGAAATGGTCGCGGACACCTTCGAAAAGCGATTCCGGGGAAACATCCACCGGCACGGGGACGCCGTCCGGGGCGACCACCCAGTGTACGGATCCGATGACGTAATCGGGCTTGAAATCCGCGTACGTCGCGTGCGACGGTTCCGCGGAGCCGGGCACGTAGTCCGCCTCCACTCCGCACAGGACCGGGATCTCCCCCGCGACCTTTTCCGCGAGGGCGCGGATTTCGGCGAAGCATTCCGTCGCCGTCGCGCGGGTCAGGTTCCCGTCCTTCTCCATTTCGCCGGGGAGCATGGCGTGCGACGAAAACCCGATTTCGCGGAATCCCCTCCTGATCGCGGTTCTCACGATCGCGGAGGCGTCGTCCCTTCCGTCGCACCACGTGGTGTGGGTGTGGTAGTTGGTCTTCATGGCGCCCATTCTACCACGACGGGCGTCCCGGCCTAGCGGGAGGCGCGGCGTTCGCGGAAGCGCAGGACCGCGTAGAGGAAGGCGGCGCAGGCGAGGATGAGGCCGCCGAGCGCGGCATCACCGCCCGAAAGGTCGAAGAGGCCTTCGCCTTCCCGGAACGACTGGACGCAGTCCACGCTCCACATGAGAGCCGCGCCCCAGAGGGCGAGGGCGGTCGTTCCGAGTGCGGCGGACGGCCTTCCGGCGCGGCTGGCTTGGGCAAACGCGGCCGAGACGAGGATCGCGGCCGCGAGGGTCATGAGTTCGCACATGGCGCTAGGCTTCCAAGGACGCCGCGCGGCGACGTTCCGCCGCTTCGGAGATGAATACCGACACGGCCCAGACGGCGGTGACGAGCACGGCCATCGCGACGCCGGAAGTGGCGATTTCGCGGAGCATTTCGGAGGTGTTGCCGTCGGCAACGGCCGTGAGGAACGGATACTTCCAGGTGATTTCCCCGTGCCAGACGTGTTCGACGGCGAGGAGGAAGCTGCCTCCGAAGAGCAGCTTCTGGAGCCGGCCGATGCGGCGGACGAAGGGGTTGCGGTGCGCGTCCGCGGAAGGGACGGACTTGATGGCGGTCGCGAGGAGGGCTTCCGCGAGAGGAGCGGTGAAACAGGCCATGGCGTGTCTCGGTGGTTGGGGGTGCGGTGAAGAAGAGGCTAGAGGAAAACCCGGGTTCCGTCAAGGGGGCTAGTGGAGGTTTTCGCGGAAGAACGACTCGATCCTGTCGTAAGGTATGACGCCGGCGACATCGTCGTAGAGGTCGACGTGCAAGGCGCCGGGGACGATCAGCAGCTCCTTGTTGCCGGCCCTGGCGCTTTCGCCCTTCACGGAGAGGCCGGTCATTTTCTCGAAGGCGTATTCGCTGAAGTAGCGCGAGTGCGCCTTCTCGCCGTGGACCAGCAGGACGGGGGTCTCGATCTCGTGCGCGTAGGAGAGCAGCGGCATGTTGAGGAACGACTGGCAGCCGATGACGTTCCAGCCGTCGGTGGAGTTGCCGCTGCGCGGGTGATGGCCGCGCGGCGTCTTGTAGTAGGCGTGGTAGTCCTTCACGAACCACGGCGCGTCGTCGGGCAGCGGGTCGACCACGCCGCCGGCGCGCTTGTAGTTTCCGGTGCGGAAGTCCTCCGTGCGCTGCGCGGCCATCGCGCGGCGCGCCTCCATGCGCGCCGCGGTGGTGTCGGCGGAGCCGAAGTAGCCCTCGCGCGTCACTTTCGTCATGTCGTACATCGTCATCGCGACGGTCGCCTTGATGCGCGGGTCGAGCGCGGCGGCGTTCACCGCCATGCCCCCGAAGCCGCAGATGCCGAGGATGCCGATCTTCTCCGGGTCGACGTCCTCCCGGACGGAGAGAAAATCGACGGCGGCGAGGAAGTCTTCGGTGTTGATGTCGGGAGAGGCCATGCGGCGCGGCGTGCCGCCGCTTTCGCCGGTGAAGGAGGGGTCGAAGGCGATGGCGAGGAAGCCGCGCTCGGCGAGGTGCTGGGCGTAGAGGCCGCTGCTCTGCTCCTTTACGGCGCCGAACGGGCCGGACACCGCGACGGCGGGGAGCCTGCCCTCCGCGCCCTTCGGCCTGTAGAGATCGGCCGCGAGCGTGATGCCGTAGCGGTTTCGGAAGGCGACCTTCTCGTGCTCGACCTTGTCGGAGAGCGGAAAGGTCTTGTCCCACGCGCCATCGGTCTCGTCAGGCGCGGGCGCGGAGTCGGATTCGTGGAGGGGTGCGGCGCCCGCCGCAAGGGCGGTTGCCATGAGGATTGTTCCAAGGCGTTTCGCGTTCATGTCGTGGTCTTCAAGTGGTGAAGTCGATGCCGGACTCTATCCGATTTCTGACATCGTGTCAATCGGAAATCTTTCGTCGGGTGTGACCAAACGTTGTCGGCGCCGACGTCGCGCCCGCCTTGCCCGGTTCCG
>CAMNCG010000327.1 GCA_946534105.1 uncultured Verrucomicrobiota bacterium | reverse complement strand
TCGCTGACATCGTACCCACGTTCGCCGAGCAGGGACGGGGCCGCCGCGCCGCCGGGGGGCGGGGACGGGCGGAGGGCGCCGGAAGGCGCCGGGGAAGCGGGGGCGGACCTGGGCAGGGGCGGATGGGCCTCGATGTAGCGGGCGAACCCCGGGTCGAGCCCGGCGAGCGCGCGCCAGGACAGCCACGCGCTGCGCATCGCGGGATCGTTCGGGTTCACGATGCCGGCGGAAAGCCCCGCGCCGAGCGCGAGGGTGAAGAACGAGGCGTTGAGGACGTCGCGCCGCGGCAGGCCGAAGGAGACGTTGGAGACGCCGAGCGAGGTGTTGACGCCGAGCTCCGACGCGACGAGCCGGAGCGCGCGGAGCGTCTCGCCCGCCGCGGCGGCGTCGCTGCCGACCGACATGCAGAGCACGTCGAACAGCAGGTCCTTGCGCGGGATCCCGCGCGCCTCCGCCGCCTCCGCGATGCGGCGGGCGATCGCGAGGCGGCCCTCCGCGGCCGGGGGGATGCCGGATTCGTCGAGGCAGAGGCACACGAGCACGCCGCCGTACTTGGCGACGAGCGGGAGGACGGCTTCAAGCGACTCGCGCTTGCCGCTCGCGCTGTTCACGAGCGCCTTGCCGTCGTAGCGGCGCAGGGCGGCTTCGAGCGCCGCGGGGTCGGAGCTGTCGAGCTGGAGCGGCAGGTCCGTCACGGCCTGGAGGCGCGACACGACGTCCGGCAGGAGCGTCTTTTCGTCGAGCCCGGGGACGCCGACGTTGACGTCGAGCGCGTCGGCGCCGGCCTCCTGCTGCTCCACCGCGCGGGCGAGGACGTACGGCATGTCGCCTTTTTCCAGGGCCTCGCGGAAGCGCTTCTTGCCGGTCGGGTTGATGCGTTCGCCGATCACGACCGGATTCGCGGAGGAGATTTCGACGAGGCGGCTTCCGCTCGTGGCGACGGTGCGCGCCTTGGGTTCGACGGGGACGGGCGGAATCCCGGCGCAGCGCGCGCGCAGGGCCGCGACGTGCGCCGGGGTCGTGCCGCAGCAGCCGCCGAGGATGCGGGCGCCGGCGCGGGCGAGCGCCTCCATCTGTTCGGCAAACGCCTCCGGTCCGGTCGGATAGGTCGTGATGCCGCATTCGATGCGCGGAAGCCCGGCGTTGGGTTTGGCGGAAACCGGGACGGACGACGCGGCGCAAAGCGCCTCCACCACCGCGAGCGCGGCGTCCGGACCGACGCCGCAGTTGACGCCCACGACATCCGCCCGGAGCCCTTCGGCGACGGCGGCGACGATTTCCGGCGAGGCGCCCGTGAGAAGCTGCCGGCGCGAATCGAACGTGGCGGAGGCGACGACCGGAAGGTCGCAGTTCTCCTTCGCGGCGAGAACCGCGGCCTTGAGCTCGTGCAGGTCCGACATCGTTTCGACGAAGACGAGATCCGCCCCCGCTTCGGCGCCGGCCCGGACCGCTTCCGCGAACGCCGCGACGGCGCGCTCGAAATCGAGGTCGCCGAGGGGCGAAAGGAGTTTTCCCGTGGGGCCGAGATCGAGCGCGACGAATCCGCGCCCCGCTTCGTCCCGCGCCCGGCGCGCCGCCGCGACGCCGGCGGCGACGACGTCGCGGCAGAGCCCCGCCCCGCCGTCCGCGGCGAGCTTCACGGGATTCGCGCCGAAGGTGTTCGAGAGGACGAAATCCGAACCGGCGGCGAAATACTCGCGGTGCACGGCCGCCACGTCGCCGGGACGCGAAAGGTTCCACCGCTCCGGGGCTTCCCCGGCGCCGAGCCCGCGCTTCTGCAGGAGCGTGCCCATGCCGCCGTCGGCGAAGACGAGGCGTTCGGAAAGGAGGCGGAGAAAGGGATGCATCACGGTTGCGGAAGGGGGGAGATTTCGATCGCCGCGAGATCGCAGTCTCGGGCGCCGGACCAGTACAGGACGAACTCCACGGGAGAGGCGCCGTCGTAGCGGAACGTGCCGGCGCACGGCCCGCGGGAAACGTAGCGGGACACGCCCGACACGGCGTGGATCGAAACGCCCGGGTCGGCGCCGGCCGGCGGGTCGCCGGAAAGGAACGCGAGCCGGCACGCGTAGGCGCCCGCCGGAAGCCGCAGCGGCAGGAGCGGGCCGTGCGCCGCGTCGAACGAGGGCGAATCCCGGTCCTTGCGGAACGAAAGCCCCGCCGCCGTGCCGTCCCCGCGGATCCCGGCGATCGTCCCGGACGAATGCCAGAACAGGCCGGGATCGAGGCGGAAAACGCCGGGCGGCGATCCCGGCGCCGCGTCGACGATGCCGCCGGACGCGGTCCACGCCTCGAACGCGACGCTTCCGAAACCGGCGGTTTCGACGCCGGCCTTGACGATCCGCCCGTTCTCCGGCGACGGCACGAAAACGAGGCGTCCGCCCGCGGGCGCGCCGTCCGGCGCCGGGGGAACCGAAACGGACGCCGAACGCGGCTCCCCCTCGCGCGAAACGGCCGTCGATTCCACCTCGAACCCGTCGTCGCCGACGGCCTGCACGATCCATCCGTGGCCTTCGCCGCAGGATCCTTCGACAACATCGGCGCGCTCCTTCGTCCAGCGGGCCGGCGGCCGGTGCTTCCACGCCGAAACGCCGGACGCCGGGTACTCCACGAGCGGAAGGCGCGCCGGAGGGGCCGGCCGCGTCTCCGCGTCCGGATCGAACGCGAACGCCCACCAGCCGTCGTCGCGCCCGACGAGCCGGAAGGCCGGATCGTCGACGAACCGCCGCAGCGTCGCCGCGAACGGGAACGGGGAATCCGACGGCCCGAACGACCCGTTTTCGCACAGGATCACGTGCGAAACGCCGCACCGGCGTAGCCCGACCGCCTGGCGCGGCGTCGTGCACCCGCCGGCCATGCCGTCGAACCGGCGCACGACGTCGCGCGTGTACGCGACGTCGTCCACGGCGGAGTAGCCGTTGAGAACCGGCACCCGCGAGCGCAGCGCGAAGTACTGGCACGTCGAGGCGGACGCCTGGTCGGCGTCGCGGATCGGCAGGAC
>CAMNCG010000326.1 GCA_946534105.1 uncultured Verrucomicrobiota bacterium | reverse complement strand
CACTCACCCACGTATTCGAGCGTCGGATACGCGTAAACGGGGCGCTTCCGTTCCAGGTTGGCGGTCATCACGCATTCGCGTCCGCCGAACTCCATGATCTGGCATCCGGTGGAGTCGAAGAGGCCCGGACCGGCGAGGAGCGTGTACGCGGAGCAGGGACAGACCTCGTAACGTCCGCGTCGTGCCGCCGGCGAAGGACGTTTCCGCAAGAGCGACCGACATGAAGGCAGAAAGAAGAAAATGGAGTTTCATGGTCAAGCGGCTTGACTCAAAACGAGGATTCCCAACAGGGCGAATACTACACCAAGTGCGAGCTTGGAGGGGAAGACGTTGCGCTTGGACCAGCGGGACATCTGCGCGGCGTCGGCGCCTTTGGCGGCGAGCATGAAGACCGCCACGAGCGGCGCGATGAAGGCGAGGTTGTAAAGCGCGAGCAGCGCGAAGGAGCGCCAAGCGCCTGGTTCGCGGGCGATGAGCGCGAGGACGGGGACGTAGACCTGTCCCGTGCAGAGCGAGTCGAGGAGCGTGACGAGAAAGCCGCATCCGATTCCGGCCGCGAACACGGCCGGGCCGCGCCAACTGGCTTCGGCGATGGATCGGATGGCTTTCTTCACGCGGCCGGGCAGTTGCAAGGTGATGACGGACGGCTCTTTCGCCCTGCGGTAGCGGAAGGCGTCCCGGACGCTGAGCGCCGAGAGGACGAACAGCGCCAGGGCGAGGAGCAGCATCACGGCGTCGTGGACCGTGCGCAGCCCCTCAAGCGCCCGCAGAGCGCGCATGAGGCCAAGCCCCATCGCCATGTAGGTCAGAAACGAGCCGAGGCAGAATGCCCAGCCGCCGAGCATCCGGGCGCGGCGCTGGCGTCCGCCCACGGCGAGAATCCCCGCGAGCGCGATGACGATGGAAAAGGCGCAGGGATTGAATCCGTCCGCGATGCCGGCGAGAAGGATCGCCGGCAGGGTGAAGCGCGAGGCAGCGGCGGCTACCTTGCCCTCGACGGCGACGCCGGTCACGGGGATGCTCACGACCGGGCGTTCGGGATCGTCGCAGAGGATGCGGACGTCCTTCGAGAACTCGCCTGGAAGCGGCGGTTTCAGCGCAACCGTGAGCGTGGCGGATTCCGACGGGGCGATGTGCATTGTCGAAAGCGATGCGTCCGCGCCGCAGCAGCCTTTGACCTGCGACACGGCGACGGAGGACTCCGAAACGTTGCGGACTTCGATGGTCTTCGTCGTGCCCTCCCCGGCGGCGATTTCGCCAAAGGCCACGCCCTCCGGCGGCACGGCCAGCCTCGGCGCGGCAATGGCGGAAACCACGAAACACACGAAATACACAAAAGCGCCGGTTGCACTCTTTCGTGTGCTTCGTGTATTTCGTGGTTTCATGTCACCTCCCGGCGATTGCTTTCTAGCGTTGTTCCCCATCGTCGGCCCTCTTTTCAATGCGGCTGATTGCAGTCTCGGCGGCGGTTGCGTAGCGCGGCCCCATGGCGGCGAAACGCCGTAGGAGCGGGATGTCGTCGGCAGTGCCGAGAAGCCCCAGCGAGCCAATGCAGACGATATCCGCCACGGCATCACGGCGCGGAGAGGAAAGCGCGGCGCGGAGAAGCGGAAGCGCTTCCACATAGCCGCGCTGTCCGGTCAGCTGGATGGCCGCGATGCGGGCGACAGGGTTTGCGTCGGGGGCGCAGAGGGCAAGCGTCCGGTGCCGTAGGTCCGCCTCCTGAGCCGGAGTCGCGGAACCGTCTTCGGCAAGCGCATAAAGCGCCGTTCCGGCGTAGGGCTGGTTCGTGCGCCCTGCGGCCATCGCCAGCAAGGCGCGAACGCGAAGGCGTCGTGATTCGTCCGTAATGTCATCTTGCATCGCACCGAGGTGCTGGATGCAGTAATCGAGGACGGCGGGAGGATGATCTCCGCTCTCGAACATGGAAATCAAGGTGTCGGCAAAGTCTGGAGCAGGATTTTCCTGCCGCCGAAGGAGGTTCATCACGTCGTTTTTCAACGCGGCAAGCCGCTCCGCGTGCAATACGTCGTTCGTGGACGCGAGCCATTCCACCAAGGCCGAGACCTCGGCCGTAGGAAGAGTTCGGTTCCGCGCAATGGCGCGAAGCGCATCGTTTCGGTCCTCGTACCGGTCAGCGGACGATGAGACTCGGCCGCATACCGAAGAAATGAATGAAGACACGACGGCCGAATCGGATTCGGGCCGCGAAACAGCCGGCACCTCAACGGATTTTGTAAGTACGGATTCCGCAGCCTCTTGTTCCTCGACTGGCGGCAGGCTATGATCGTATTTCCGAGTCGAAATGAGGACAGAGCCAACCACAAACAACATCACCAGCACGCTGACGCTTGCAGCAATAGACGGTAGCCTGTTTTTCTGACGAAGAAAAGGCGCTTTCATTTCAGTCGTAGTAAATCTTCGAAGCATTAGAAACAACTTTACCGTTCCGAAATATCACCTCGTACGATATCCACGCCTTGTCACCCCACCGGCCCAACGCCCCATCGTGCGAATAGTACCAGATTTCTAGCTCTGCGTCGGGTTCGGGAGTCTGTTTTGCGAACGGGACGCCAACCAAGGAAATCACCGTTTCTGAATCCATTCCCATTGATATCTGAAGGAAGTTCTCTTTTTTGAATCCCGGCGCAAATGTGGTATCTATGTCAGGACACCACCTACAATATGTTTCCCCTCCGAATAAAAGGAAACGCATGCAACAACATCCAAGAACAACAATGGCAAAAGAAAATGCCTGCTTTGATTTTTTGTGAAAACTCATGGTCATTGAATGATTGTTTTGACGAATATTATCAAAATGGATAGTCCGTTTGATGTTCCGTTTCTCCATAGTCAGGTACAAACTTCACACTAGAAACTTTTCCTCTTGCAAATTGAACTAGAGACAACGCTAAATTGCACTTTGAATCGATTGTGGTCGCCCCCTTCCCATCATCCCCGTCGACCACATGTATTGTCCGCGTGGAACAACACGACGAACATAGGAC
>CAMNCG010000325.1 GCA_946534105.1 uncultured Verrucomicrobiota bacterium | reverse complement strand
GGAAACGATGACGCTCGCGAAGGGGTGGAACGCGATCTACCTCGAATCGACGCCGACGAACGCGGCGTGTGCCGACTTCTTCGCCGGCGCACCCGTCGCGCGCGTCGCGTCGTACCAGTCGGACGCCTACTCCTCCACGCGCCAGATCGCGGACGACGGGACGGAGCTCGCCCAGAAGCCGGTTTCCTACCGCGTGTGGGTTCCCGGCGACGAGACGGCCTCGACGCTGACCGCGCTCAGGGGCGGATGCGTCTACCTGATCTACGCGACCGAGGCCTGGACGAAGACGGACTTTCTCGGCGTTCCCGCCGCGCCGCGGCAGACGTGGCGCGCGACGTCGGGCGAGACCGGCTTCATGAACCTCGTGGGCGTATCGGCAGACACGAACGTCTCCGTCGGCGCAAAGGCGTATTTCGGCGAAGGGCCATTCGGCACGGCGTCGGGCACCGCCTACCAGATTGCCGGCACCAAGACGGCCGCGCCGACGTTCCTTTCGCTGGGGCTCGCCTCCAGTCCGAAGGTGAAGGGCGGTCAGGCGTACGCCCTCTCGGCGACGAAGGACGGCGACTGGCCGGGCGTGATCGGCGTGCTGGGCGATGCCGTCGCCTTCGGCGCGGACGCGAACTACGCGTCGATCAAGGTCCAGAACCGCGGCACGAAGGCCCGCGCGTTTCGCATGTCGATCGCCGCATCCGCGGACGCGACGGAGCGCGTCCCTCCCTTGATGCGCCGCCTGCCGCGCGTCGACGCCATCCGCGCGCCGGGATACACGAACGTTGCCGAGTCGGTCGCCTGGGAGGTCGCGCTGGAGCCGAACGAAACCACGGAGCAGATCTTCAGCCTCGACCGTTCGCTGCTCGAGGCGGGGAATAAATACGGCGCGATTCTGGTGATCGAGGATCTCGGCGGCAGCCAGATGCGCGTCAGGTTACCGGTCGCGGCGGCTGTCGGCTCCTCGTCCGCCGTCGCCTATCCGACCGGACTCTGGGTCGGCCAGATCGCGCTCACGCAGGTTTCAGGGATCGACGACGCGACGCCGGTGGCGGCCGGCGGAACGCTGAAGATGAACGTCATGCTGCACGTGGACGCGGACGGCGCGTGCACGCTTCTCCAGCGCGCGGCGCTGGGGGTCGACACGAACGGCACGGCGCGCCTCTTCAAGGAGTTTTCGAGCGTGCCGGCGGAGGTTGAAAACCCCCGGCGCCTCTCGACGGTGATGATGAGCGTCGATACGCCCGTCGTGGCGGCGGGGGCGGGGGCGAAGTTCGGCGACTCCGCCGGCTTCTCGTGGACCGTCGACGCGAAGGCGCGCGACAACCCGTTCCGCCACGCCTGGCATCCCGACCACGACGGCAAGAAGGCGGACTATTCGGGCGACGCGCCCTCGGGCGACGACTTCGGGAACTACGCGCAGCCGGTCAAGCCCGAGCTGTGGAGCATCTCGAACCGCCTCGACTTCTCCTGGCACGAGGATGGCATCGGCGCGAAGCCCGTGAACTTCCCGTACAACGCCGACGAGACGACCTCGGGCGTCGTGACCTGGGAAGTGACGGGACTCGTCTCGAAGGGGCCGATCAAGTCTGTCGGCACGTTCACCCTGAAGCGCGTCTTCAAGGCGAAGAACCTGGAGTAATTTTGAAAGGAAAACGAATATGAAGAAAACAAGCAGGTTGCCTTTGCTGTCTCTTTTGTCTCTTTTGTCCCTTGCGTCCTTTGCGGACGTGCCGCAGGTGCTGACGTATCGCGGCGTGCTGCGGCGGACGGGCGGATACGAGCGGGCGATGTCGCTGGAGATGACGTTCCGCCTCTACGACTCGAAGGCGCCGGACACGGCGCTCTGGGCGCGGACGATGCGCGTGCCGGTGGATACGAACGGGGTCTTCTACGCCGAGCTCAGCGACGCGAACGGGAACGATCCCGACGGGATCGGCTACACGCTCGCCGACGCAATGGGCGCCATCAAGGGGACGCCCGAAATCGGCCT
Source organism: uncultured Verrucomicrobiota bacterium (assembly GCA_946534105.1). GTDB lineage: Bacteria > Verrucomicrobiota > Kiritimatiellia > RFP12 > UBA3636 > UBA3636. The sequence continues at coordinate 1,034 of CAMNCG010000325.1, read as the reverse complement.
CACGCCGCCGGACGCGGCGGAGCTGAAGCCGCGGCAGAAGCTCGCCACGGCGCCGTGCGCGGCCCGTGCGGCGCGAACAAAGGCGGCGGACGTCGTCTACGCGCCCACCGGGGCCTACGCGCAGGGCGTGAACATCGACATCGCGGCCGTCGGCGAAGTGACGGTCCAGCAAGGCGCGTCGCTCGCGGCATTCCCGCCCAACTGCACCCTGACGAAGCTCGGAAACGGCCAGACGCGCGAGCTCGGCGGCGGCACGACGGAGATCACGGTGCGGGACGTGACGGCGGCCCGTCCGAACTGGCCGGTGAGCTTCGTGGAGCGCAGCTTCAAGTACACGACGCAGGCCGCGCCGTGCGACATGATCCTCACCTACGAGGGCGACGACGGCGCGTTCAACGTCCTCGTGCCGGCGGGCGGGAAGATCACCGACGCGAACGCCAACGTGCAGACGATCTACGGCACGGCGTTCGGCAATCCCTGACGGGGGCTAGAATCCTAGAAGCCTAGAAAGGAAATACGATGAATAGGACTGCTAATTTTTCGATTATGTTGTTGTTGGCGCTGATGGCGGCGGCCAATGCGCGCGGCGAGATGGGCGCCGGCACGATTACCAGTTCGACCAAGGAGCTTAACGGCGGCATGGTCTATACCGTGCAGGGCAACGTCACGCTCTCCGGCGCGACGTCCACGAGCGCCCTGACGGTGAAACCCAACAGCGGGGACAATGGCAAGCGCGTCGTCATCGACATTCCCGAGGGCTGTTCGCTCACGGTGACGGGCGGCGACGCCGGCAATGTCGGCGGCCGCATCGGCGCGGGCGCGGGCATCGAGCTGCCGAGCGACATGACGCTCTACATCACCGGCAAGGGCAAGCTGACGGCGAGAGGCGGCAATGCCGCGAACGGCGGCAACGGCGGCGCCGGAAGCGGCGCCTCCCGTGACGGGGCCAGCCACACCAACGGCAAGGGCGGCGACGGCGGCCATGGCGGCGGCGGCGCGGCGGCGGCCATCGGCGGCAAGGGCGGCCAGGGCGC
>CAMNCG010000324.1 GCA_946534105.1 uncultured Verrucomicrobiota bacterium | reverse complement strand
GCCCGGCGCGCGCGGATCGCGCGCCGCCCCCGTCCTCGCCCTGAGGCTCCGCGCCACCCTCCCGCTCCTTCCTCGCCGAATCCCCGCCTCCGGGCTGGCGCGAGAACGCCCCCAAAATCGCACCGAATTCTATATGAAATATATCTTATCAATAAATGAAATATCTCTCGAGAATTCGGTGCATTTTCGGGCGGTCCGGGCGGTGGTCTCGCGCGCATCGGGCGCAGCCCCTCGACCGGCGGCGGCGGTTCGGGAAGCACATGCACAGGGGCGCACATGCCGCGCTAGGGAGCACACGCAAGTGCAAGCCCGCGTACGGGCGCGCCATGCCGCTGACAACGTTTGGTCACACCCCGCTTTCCCGCGGCGGTTGTCCGCGAGGGCGGAATCGGATATACTTCCCTCCCGAACCGCACCGCGCGCCGGCCCTCCGCGGCCGCGCGCCAAGGACACAGAAGATGAACACCGTCTACCATCGCATCGATTCCAGTTCGGGCAGCGTGGTCTCGCTCCGCGCCCCGGGTGTCTCCTACCACGAACTGGCCGAAATATCGTCCCGCGGCGTCACGTCGCTCGCGCAGGTCATCAAGATCGACGGCGACAAGGTGTCGCTCCAGGTTTTCGCCGGCGCGCGCGGCATCGCGACCGACGCGCGCGTCCGCTTCCTCGGGCGCCCGATGCAGGTCGCGTTTTCGGACGACCTGCTCGGCCGCGTGTTCGACGGCGCGGGCAATCCGCGCGACGGCGGGCCGGCGCTCACCGAGGGGATGATCGACATCGGCGGGCCGTCCGTGAATCCCGCCAAGCGCGTCGTCCCGCGCAACATGGTCCGCACGGGTATCCCGATGATCGACGTCTTCAACTCGCTCGTCGAATCGCAGAAGCTCCCGGTGTTCGCGAAGTCGGGCGAGCCCTACAACGAGCTGCTGGCCCGCATCGCGCTCCAGGCCGAGACGGACGTCATCGTCCTGGGCGGCATGGGTCTCAAGAACGACGACTACCTCTACTTCCGCGACACGCTCGACGCGTCGGGCGCCCTTTCCCGCACGGTGATGTTCGTCCACACCGCCGCGGACCCCGTCGTGGAGTGCATGCTCGTGCCGGACCTCTCGCTCGCCGTCGCGGAGCGCTTCGCGATCGCCGGAAAGAAGGTGCTCGTGCTGCTCACGGACATGACGAGCTTCTCCGACGCCCTCAAGGAAGTCGCGATCACGATGGAGCAGATCCCCTCCAACCGCGGCTATCCCGGCGACCTCTACTCGCAGCTCGCCTCCCGCTACGAAAAGGCGGTCGATTTCGAGGGCGCGGGCTCGATCACGATCCTCGCGGTGACGACGATGCCCGGCGGCGACGTGACGCATCCGGTGCCGGACAACACCGGCTACATCACCGAGGGCCAGTTCTACCTCGAAGGCGGGCGCATCGAGCCGTTCGGCTCCCTCTCCCGCCTCAAGCAGCAGGTGAACAAGACGTCCCGCGCCGACCACCGCGTCATCATGGACACGATGATCCAGCTCTTCGCCCAGTACCGCTCGACGCTCGAAAAGCAGTCGATGGGCTTCCGCATGAGCGCGTGGGACGAAAAGCTCCTCAAGTACGGCCGCCGTTTCGAGAAGGAAATGATGGACATCTCGGTCAACATCCCGCTCGAAAAGGCGCTCGACCTCGGCTGGGAGATCCTGGCCGACTGCTTTGATCCCTCGGAAACCGGCATCCGGACCGACGTGGTCGAAAAGTTCTGGCCGAAGAAGTGACGCCGCGCCATGGCCAAGGTCAAGCTCACCAAAACCGAACTGAAGGCGCAGAAGGACGCCCTTTCGCGCTACCGGAAGTTCCTGCCGATGCTGCAGCTGAAGAAGTCGCAGCTCCAGGCCGAACTCGGCGCGATGCGCGCCGAGGAGGAGAAACTGGCCGCCCGGGAGACCTCCGTCCTCGATGCGGCGAAGTCCTGGGCCGGGCTCCTCGCGACGTCCCCGGAGCCCCTCTCGGTTTCGCTCCGCGGCGTCCGCACCCATGCCGGAAACATCGCCGGCGTCGAGATTCCGGTGTTCGACGGCATCGACGTCGAGCGCCGCGACGTCGATCTCTGGGAGACGCCGGAATGGCTCGACGACGCGGACGCCGCCGCCGAGGCCCTGATGGCGGTCCGCGCCGAGCGCGCCGTCGCCGCCGAGCAGGTGCGGCTCGTCTCCGAGGAGCTTCGCACCACGTCGCAGCGCGTGAATCTCTTCGAAAAGGTGAAGATTCCCGAGTGCCGGGAGAACATTCGCGTCATCAACGTCGCGCTCGGCGACGAGCAGACCTCGTCCGTCGCCCGCGGCAAGATCGCCAAGGGCCGTCAGGCCAAGCTCGCCCCCGCCGCCGGGGCCGGGGAACGGAAGGAGGACGGAGCATGATCGTCCCGATGAAACGCCTCTTCCTTCTCTGCCAGGGGAAGGACCGCGACGCGTCGCTCGCCCGACTCGGGGCGATGGGCGCCGTGGAAGTCGAATCGACCGTTGTCGACGCTCCCGGCATCGCGAGCGCCGCGGCCGGGGAGGAGGCCGCCGCGTCCGCGGCCGCCGCCCTGCGCGAGGCGGCCGCGGCGCAGAGCCCGTACGAGCTCTCCCTGCGCGCGGCGCCGGCGGAGTCCTCGCCCGATCCGGCGGTCCGCCACGTGCTGTCCGTGGCGGCGGACTGGGCGGCGGCGAAGGCCGCCGAAAAGGAGTCCGACGCCGCGCTCGCGCGCCAGGCTCCGTGGGGAGACTTCGACCCCGCGTCGGTCCGCGAAATCGCCGCCGCCGGGATTCCGGTCACGCTCTTTTCCGCTCCTGCGAAGGGCCGGGCGGCGGAGGCGGCGCGCGCCGCGCTCGCGGGCGCCGTTTCGGACGATCCGGCGGCGTTTTGCAAGGTGCTTTCTTCGTCGAACGGGCGCGATTTCGGCGTCCTGGTCGGCGCGTCGCTCCCCGAGGGCGCCGCCGAGGCCGGGATCGAGCCGTTTCCCGTTCCGGAAAAATCGGCTTCCGCGCTTCGCGCCGAACGCG
>CAMNCG010000323.1 GCA_946534105.1 uncultured Verrucomicrobiota bacterium | reverse complement strand
CGCGCCTACGGAAGCCCGGGCGCCACGCTGGGCGAGCTGCCCGAGCCGATGCGCGAGGGGCACGAGTTCCTCGGCTGGTGGACACGCGAGGAGGGCGGGCTCCGGGCCGGTGCGGCGACGCCGGTGCCATGGGAGGACTGGACGCTCCTCGCGCGCTGGAGCGTGAACCGCTACACCCTCGCCTTCGACACCGCCGGAGGCAGCCCGATCGACCCCGTGGAGGCCGACTACGGCGCGGCGCTCGCGCCGCCGCCCGATCCGACCCGCGAGGGCTGGGCCTTCGCCGGATGGACGCCGGCCTTCCCGGCGACCATGCCGGCGGGCGACGCGACGCTCACAGCCGGCTGGACGATCAACCAATACACCCTATCCTTCGACACGGACGGGGGAAGCGCCATCGAGGCCATTACGCAGGACTACGGGACGCCCGTCACGCCGCCCGCCGATCCGACGCGAGAGGGGCACACCTTCACGGGCTGGACGCCGGACGTCCCGGCGACGATGCCGGCGGACGACACCACGTGCCGCGCCGGCTGGACGATCAACCAATACACGCTGTCGTTCCTGTCGGACGAAGGGGTGGCGCCTTTCGAGGATTCCCTGTCGACGGCCCTCCATCCCTTCCTCGCCTTCACGAAGGGGGGAAGCGCAGACTGGCGGGAGGACGGCGCCAACACCCACGACGGCGAATCGGCCGCGCGGAGCGGGGCAATCTCGCACAGTCAAAGCGCCTGGATCGAAACGACCGTGTCCGGTCCCGGAACTGTGAGCTTCTGGTGGAAGGTCTCGAGCGAAAGCGGATGCGACGAGCTGCGCTTTTCCATCGACGGCTCGCAGCAGTCGAGCATCAGCGGGACGGGCGGCGGATGGACGCGGAAGTCCTTCGATGTCACCGGCGACGGGGAGCACACGCTTCGCTGGACGTACGGCAAGGACGGATCCGTGTCATCGGGTTCCGACTGCGGCTGGGTGGACGAGGTCGAATGGAGCGGAATCGGCGGCAACGTGGTCCAGAGAAGCCGGCAGGACTACGGCACGGCCGTCACGCCTCCGGCCGACCCGGCGCGCACGGGCTACACGTTCGCCGGCTGGAATCCTGCAGTTCCGGCGACGATGCCCGGCAGCAACACCGTCTGCCATGCGACGTGGACGACGAACCGCTACACGGTGGCGTTCTCCGCCAATGGCGGAACGGGAGCGCCGGGGAGCATCCCGGCTCTGTACGACACGCCCTGCACGCTTCCGGCGGCCTCGTCCCTCTCCGCCCCGGCGGGAATGGCCTTCGCCGGATGGGCGAGGAGCGCGGGCGGCGCGGTCGAATTCGCCGACGGAGAGCAGGTCGTCAACCTGACGGCGGCCGACGGCGACACCGTGACGCTCTTCGCGCGGTGGCTGCCGGTGTCGGCGGTCGCGGACGAAGCCTGGTTCTCCGAGGACGGCGGCGCGTATCCCGCCGCCGCCATGGGGACGTGGACTGCGGCGGAGGGCGACGAAAGCGCGGCCTCCGGCGGCGTACTCGCGCTCGCCATGCCGCGCGGCGAAATGCTTTGGTACACGCCGAACGCGGCGGAGCCCGAGGGGAAACGCACGACGATCGCCGAGCACGTGCAGATCTCCGTCGGACGAGGCGCGACGTCGCTGCCGAGCCCCGCGGACGGCGATCACATCGGCGCGCTCACGGCCGTCGACATGGGAGACGGGAGCGGCCCGGCCTACTACGCCGCCGTTCCGGGCGAAGGATGGGTGCGACTCGCGGGCGCGACGCCGGATCCGGACGCCTTCGTGCGGCTGGAGGTCGAAATGGGCTTCCACGAGACGGTACCGACCATCGCGTATCGCGTGGGCGGCATAACGCTGTGCGACGCTGCGGACGCCACGCGCACGGTGTTTCCGTCCGGCACCGCAGCCACGAAGATGAGCCAGATCGGCTTCATGGGCAACGGTGCGCTTGACGAATTCGCAGGGCGGTGGCGCGACGCGGAAATCGATCCCGCGACGCAGATCCTCGTGCGTTTCGACCCGAATGGCGGAAGTGGCGACGCGGCCGAGCAGGTCTTCACCATCGGGCTGACGCAGACGCTCACGACCCCGTCGTTTGCGGGCGCGGGCGGCTCGACGCTCGCCGGATGGGCGCTCGCGCCCGATGGCGCGGCGGTCTTCGCGCCCGGCGCGGCCGTCCGCCTCGTCGCCGCGCAAGGCGGCGTCGCGACGCTTTACGCCGTGTGGGAGTAGGGGGCGGACCTCGCGCTCGCGACGGTCGAAATCGTCGCCGATGTCGGGACCGCGAAGCCGGACGGCGCGACCGTCGGATACGAAGGCGAGGACAAGGCCCTTTCGTTCGCGGCCGGCGAAGGCGGCTACGGCCGCTGGTGGCGGCCGCCGAACGGGCCGAACGGCCCCGGTCCGTGGGCGCCAAAGGCGCCGGAGCGCCGGAGGGCGTCGAAAAGCGGGGAAAGCGACGTCGGGGAGATTCCGAACATCAGGTTGAACTCGCCGCCCTTCTTGCGGATGTCCTCCGGAAGCGACTCTCGAAGTCCGTCGTACGCGTCGAGTGCGGCGGCGCTCATTTCGTTCAGGGCGCGCGTCTGCATTTCGGCTCCGAACGGAACGCCGCCGTCGATCATCACCGCGTATCGTTCGGCGATTTCGCGAATGCTCACGTCGAACGCCTCCAGTTCGCATTCGAAGGCGGAGCACTGTTCGACGTCCATGCCGGTCTTCGTCTCGAATTCGGAGATTTGCGCGGTGGCGTGTTCCTGCATGCGCTCCCGGAACTTCCTGCGATGCTCCTCGCGCTCCTCTTCGGTGGCGTTCTCCCATTCGCGCCGGCGAGCCTCGTGTTCGTCGCGCCGCTCCCTTTCGATTTCCGCGACGCGCGCCCGGACTCGCTCCTCGACGGCCTGATCGAACGCCTCCCGGTCCGTCCCCTCCGGGCCCGCGGTCCGCGGCGGCGCGGGATCGGTCTGCGCCACCGCCCGGGCGGCGACGTTCGACGGCGCGCCTTCGGAGCGCGGCGCCGGGCCGGCGGC
>CAMNCG010000322.1 GCA_946534105.1 uncultured Verrucomicrobiota bacterium | reverse complement strand
CAAATTGCGGATTAGTCGCGCCCAGCGCGACTAATCCGCAATTTGGAATCTCTGTTGGAATCCGTGGTCCAGTGAACTTTTTCTCTGACATTCCCCATTTTTTGAAGCGCAATGGCGCGGAAGCCCGTAAACAAGAGCGCCATTTCGGAAGGCGGGCAAGGGACGAGGCGGGAAGGGGCTGCCCGCCCTGTCCGGACCGCCCGGCAACCGGACCTTTGCCGGGCAGGGCCCGCCCGCCGAGCGGGGAACGCCGCGGTTCTGGTAGAATCTGCGGCATGCACGTTCCGACGACCTCGACGACGCTTCTGCGCGAAATCGGCTCCGACGCGGATTCCCCGCGCTGGGACGAGTTCGTCGCGCGGTACCGTCCGATGATGGAGGCGTTCCTTTCGGCGCGGTTCCCGTCGCTTTCGGCGGAGGGGGATGACATCGTGCAGGAGACGCTGGTGGCGCTCGTGCGCGCCCTTCCCGGCTACCGCCACGATCCGGAAGAGAAGGGCGCGTTCCACAACTTCCTCACCGGCGTTCTCCGCCACAAGGCCGCGATGGCGGCGCGCCGCCGCGCCGCCGCCGCGGTTCTGGAGGAAAAGGCCGCGGCCGAACCCCGCGAACCGACGCCGGCGGCGGACGAGGAGGTTTCGGAGCGGGACGAAGCGGCCTGGCGCGACGCGGTGCGGGAAATCGCGCTGCGGCAGTTTCTCGCGGACGATTCGGTCCAGGAGCGGACGCGGCAGGTTTTCGTCCGTCTCGCCGTCCTCGGCCAGCCGGCGGAGAAGGTTGCGGCCGATTTCGGCATTTCGGCGAACGCCGCCGCGCAGATGAAAAGCAGGGGCATGGCGAAGCTCCGCCGGATCGTCGAGGCGCTTTCCGGGGTGCGGGACGCGTAAAGTCGCGCTCCGGCGCGCAAGCATGCATGGACATGGACGACGGACTTTCCAGATGGCTGCTCTCGCGCGGGCCGGACTGCATCGACGCACGGGCGCTGCCCGACGGCGCCGCGTTCGGGCCGTTCCGGATTCTCGGCCGGATCGGGCGCGGCGGCAGCGCGGACGTCTTCCGGGCGCGGCGGGAATCCGACGGCGCCGTGGTCGCCGTCAAGGTCCCGCGCCGTCCGGACGCCGTCGCGGCAGAGCGTTTCCGCCGCGAGGCGGCCCTGCTCTCGGCGCATCCCCATCCGGCGCTTCCGGCGCTCCTCGACTCCGGCGAGGCGGTTCGCCCCGGCCTTCCCGGGAAAAACGGCGCCGACGGGGCGCGCCTCCCGTTCCTCGCCCTGGAGGAACTCGTGCCGCTCGACCTTCCGCGATCCTCCGCCGGCGTCGCCCGGTTCCTCGAAGCGCTTTGCGGCGGCGTCGCGCATCTGCACGCGCTCGGCTTCGTCCACCGCGACATCAAGCCGTCGAACGTCATGCGCCGCCCCGGCTCCGAATCGCCGGTCCTCATCGATTTCGGCCTCGTGAAGGAGGCTGCCGCCGCGCCGGGGCCGGCGGAGCTGGGGTCCGTCCCCCTTTCGGTCGAAAGCGGCCACGCCGTCGTCCGCGGCACGCCCGGATACGCGGCCCCGGAGCAGTTCGCCGGCGCCGGCGCCTCCCCGGCCGCCGATGTCTACGCGCTCGGCATGATCGCGCTGCGCTGCTTCGGCGGCAGGCCGCCGCTGTCGTGGCGCCGGGTCCTGCGGCGGGCCACGGCGCCGCTCCCGGAAGCCCGCTACCGCGACGCCGAGGCCTTCGCCCGCGCGGTCCGCCACCGCCGCCGCCCGTTCCTGGCCGCCGCGGGTCTCGCGGCGGCGACGGCGCTGTGCTTTGCCGCGGCCGTCCGCGCCGCCGTTTCCGAACGGCGCGCCCGGGTGCGGACCGGCGAATCCGCCGTTTCCGTCCTTGCGGACCTGCTCTCCTCCGCGAATCCCGAAACCGGCGGCGGACGCTCGAGCGCCACTGTGGTTTCCGCCGTGGAAAAAGCGGTGCCTTCGATCCGGGCGGAGAAAGACCCCTCGCTCCGGTCGGCGCTCGCGCTGGAAGCCGGCCGCCTTTTCGAGGGCGTCGGGCGGTTCGCCGAAGCGGAATCGCTTTACGGCACCGCCGTCGAAGCCCTGCGCGCGTCCGGCGCCCCGGACGCGGAACTCGCCGGGGCGCTCCACCGCCGCGGCGTCGCGCGCAGAAGGCGCGACGATCTTGCCGGGGCCGAAACGGACCTTCGCGAAGCGCTGGCCCTCCGCCGCGCGCTCGCGGCGCGCGCCCCCGAAGCCCGGCCGGAGCTCGCCGCGACCCTTTCCGCGCTCGGAGGGGCGTGCAGTTTCGGCGGGAAGGCGGAAGAATCGCTCGCGCTTTTCCTGGAAGCGGCGGACCTCCGCCGCGCCCTTTCCCGCGAAGACCCGGGAACGTGGCTCCGGCCGTTCGCTCGGTCCATGTCCAACCTCGGGGTCCAGCTCCGCGACATGGAGCGCTTCGGCGAAGCCGTCGCCGCGCACGACGAAGCCGTCGCCGCGTTCCGGACGCTCGCGCGGTCGGGCGCTTCCGGCGCCCGCGAAGACCTTGCCCGGGCGCTCGGATTCCGGGCGAACGCGCTCCGCGGCGCCGGCCGCTTCGACGAAGCCCGCGCCGACTTCGCCGAGGCGACGGCTGAAATCCGCCGGATGGCCGAAGACGAACCGGGGGCGTATGCCCTCTCCCTCGGCACCGTGCTCGGAAACGCGGCGGCCCTCGACGCCGAAACCGGCCGTCCCGAATCCGCCCGCGCCCTGGCGGAAGAAGCGCTTTCGGTCCTCGAAGCGCGCGAGCGCGAGGAACCCGGCTCCTGCGCCCAGCCGCTCGGCCAGATCCGCATCCTGCTCGAAAAACTCGGGGCCCCTGCGGCCGGCACCCGCCGGTAGGGCCTACCCGCGTGACGGGGCGCGTGAAACGGCGGACTGGAGTCCGCCGCCCCCCTGCGGGGCGAGCGGGATTCGCGGACTCGCGGGGGCGGAAACGAAAACGGCCCCCGGAACCTTACGGAACCGGGGGCCGGAAGAAAAACCTTGGCGGCGCGCTACTCTCCCACGGCCGATTGCCGCAGTACCCTCGCCACTGGGGCCCTTC
>CAMNCG010000321.1 GCA_946534105.1 uncultured Verrucomicrobiota bacterium | reverse complement strand
CGCAAGCCCGCGTACGGGCGCGCCATGCCGCTGACAACGTTTGGTCACACCCCCCCGGCGCGGGCACTTGCGGCGCGGGGCGTCGCGGTGTAGAATGGGCGGCGTCGCTCCGCCTTCCGGGCGGATTTTCCCTTCCACTTTCCGTGCCGGGTCCGGCGCGGGACTTTTTCGATTTCAGATGAATCTTTTCCAGGCCCTTTTCGGCACCAAGCACGCCCGCGACGTGAAGAAGCTCCGTCCGGTCGTGGCGAAGATCAACGAGTGGGACGAGACGTTCAAGTCCCTTTCCGACGACGAGCTCAAGGCCAAGACGGCGGAATTCAAGGCCCGCTACAGGGAAGCGACGACCGGCAAGAACGCCGTGTCTTCCGCCGAGGCGCTCGACGCGCTCCTGCCGGAGGCCTTCGCCGTCGTGAAGAACGCCTGCCGCCGCCTCGTCGGCACCAAGGCGGTGGTCTGCGGCCACGAGCTCACGTGGGACATGGTCCCGTTCGACGTGCAGCTGATGGGCGGCATCGTCCTGCACCAGGGCAAGATCGCCGAGATGCAGACCGGCGAAGGCAAGACGCTCGTCGCCGCCGCGCCGCTCTACCTCAACGCGCTCGCCGGAGAGAACGTGCAGCTCGTCACGGTGAACGACTACCTCGCGCTGCGCGACTCGCAGTGGATCGGCCACCTCTACAAGTGGCTCGGGCTTTCGGTCGGGTGCATCCAGAACACGATGAACCCGGTCCAGCGCCGCGAGCAGTACGCCTGCGACATCACCTACGGCACCAACTCCGAATTCGGCTTCGACTACCTGCGCGACAACGGCATGGCGCAGGACGTGCGCGAGCAGGTCCAGCGCGGGCACGCCTTCGCGATCGTGGACGAAGTGGACTCCATCCTCATCGACGAAGCGCGCACGCCGCTCATCATTTCCGGTCCGGCCGAGTACTCCTCCAACCAGTACAAGCAGCTCCAGCCGCAGGTCGAGAAGCTCTACCGGCGCCAGGAGAAGTTCATCGCCGACAAGATCGCCGACGCGAAGAAGGCCCTCGCCGCGGGCGACACGCCGCGCGCGCAGAAGCTCCTCTACCAGATCTACCACGGCATGCCGAAGGCGAAGGAGTTCCTCTCGATGATCGAGGACCCGGCGGTGCGCAAGGTCCACGAGGATGTCGAGTCGATGATGCTCACCGACATGCACAAGGACGAGGCGCGCGAGTTCCGCGAGGAGCTCTTCTTCGTCGTGGACGAGAAGCAGCGCGACGCCTCGCTCACCGACCGCGGCTGCGCCGAGCTCAATCCCGCCGACCCCGAGATGTTCGTCGTGCCGGATGTCGTGGGAGCGATGGCGGAAATCGACAAGGAGGGCCTCTCGCGCGAAGAGCGCGACCGCCGCCGCGTCGAAGTGCAGCAGCGCTTCGCCGAGCGCTCCGAGCGCATCCAGAACGTGGCGCAGCTGCTCAAGGCGTACTGCCTCTACGAGAAGGATGTCGAATACGTGGTGCAGGACAACAAGGTCCTCATCGTCGACGAGTTCACCGGGCGCATCCTCCCGGGCCGCCGCTGGAGCGACGGCCTGCACCAGGCGGTCGAGGCGAAGGAGCACGTCGAGATCGAGCGCGAGACGCAGACGCTCGCGACGATCACGATCCAGAACTACTTCCGCATGTACAAGAAGCTCTCCGGCATGACCGGCACGGCCGAGACGGAGGCTTCGGAATTCAACGACATCTACCGGCTCGACGTCGTGGTGATCCCCACGAACCGCCCGATCCGCCGCGTCGACCGCAACGACCAGATGTTCCGCACGCAGCGCGAGAAGTTCAACGCGATCATCGCCGACGTGAAGGAATGCCACGGCAGGGGCCAGCCGGTGCTCATCGGCACCGTCTCGGTCGAGACGTCGGAGCTCCTCTCCCGCCTCTTCCGCGCCGAAGGGATCCCGCACAACGTCCTCAACGCGAAGAACCACGCGCGCGAAGCCGAAATCGTCGCGCTCGCCGGCCAGAAAGGCGCGGTCACGATCGCCACGAACATGGCCGGCCGCGGCACCGACATCAAGCTCGGCGAGGGCGTGGTGTGGACCCCGAAGGAACTCATCCGCTCGCAGCTTTCGCTCGACGAAAAGCCGAAGGGCGAGTCGAAGACGCTCCGCCAGCTCCTTGAGGAGAAGCCGTGCGGCCTCTACGTCATCGGCTCCGAGCGCCACGAGTCCCGCCGCATCGACCGGCAGCTCCGCGGCCGCTGCGCCCGCCAGGGCGATCCCGGCTCCTCGCGCTTCTACGTCTCGCTCGAAGACAACCTCATGCGCCTCTTCGGCTCCGACCGCATCGCGGGCATCATGACGCGCCTCGGCATGCAGGAGGGCGAGCCCATCGAGCACCGCTGGCTCAACCATTCGATCGAAAGCGCCCAGCGCCGCGTCGAGGAGCGCAACTTCTCGATCCGCAAGCGCACGCTCGAATACGACGACGTGATGAACCGCCAGCGCGAAGTGGTCTACGGCTTCCGCTCCGACGTGCTCTCGAAGGAGGACATCCACGGCCTCGCGCTCGACATCCTCCACGACATGATCCTCGGCGAATCCGAGGCGAAGCTCTCCTCTGCCCGCGACGCGCAGCCGGACGACCTCGCCGCGTGGGCGTCGCGCCTCTTCCCGATCGCCGTCACGGGCGAAGACCTCAAGCCGTTCGCCGGCGATCCCGAAGGCGCCGCGAAGCACGTCTACCAGCTCGTCGAGGACGCCTACGAGCTCAAGTGCTCCATGGAGGACCCGAAGGTGCTCCCGCGCCTGGAGCGGTACGTGGTGCTGCGTTCCATCGACCGCGAGTGGCAGGACTACCTCCGCGCGATGGACGGCCTGCGCGACGACGTGCGCCTCCGCGCGTACGGCCAGCGCGACCCGCTCGTCGAATACAAGCGCGAGGCGTACGGCCTCTTCGAGCAGCTCATGGCGTCGATCAAGACGCGCGCCGCGTCCGGGCTCTTCCGCGCCTCGACGTCGCTGGAGAGCATGCAGAACTTCATGGCGCAGGTCCAGCGCCCGCGCCGCGTCCGGCTCGCCGGCCCGGCCCAAGGCCCCGCCGGCTTCGCCCCGCC
>CAMNCG010000320.1 GCA_946534105.1 uncultured Verrucomicrobiota bacterium | reverse complement strand
CCGAGGCGAACTGGACCAGCGCAGGCGCCGCGTCCCGCTTCTGGCATGACGCCGCGCCCGGCCGTGGCCGCGTCTTCACATGGGAGGAAGCCCTGCTCGACCGACAGCCAGGCCGCCGCGTGTCCGTCCAGGCCGAACTGCTGCCCTCCGGCGACTTCACCTACCGCTACGACTTCTCGGACGCGCTCGACCCGCCCGCGACGAACCTCGTCATCGGCGGGCAGATCGGCACGAACGGCGTGAACGCCCTCGCCATCCTCGGAACGAACACGCTCGCCGCCACCGTCTGGCGCGTGGACGGCGCGCGCGTCACGAATGGCGTGTCCATCGCCGACCTGCTCTGCACGAACGGCGTCCTCCGCACGCCGGCGCGCTTCGCCATCGAATGGAAGAACACGACCGGGATCGACCCGACCGCCGACACCGACGGCGACGGACTCTCCGACGGGGACGAGGTCTTCCGCCACGGCACCGATCCGCGTTGCGAGGACACGGATGGAGACGGACTCTCCGACATGGCCGAGATTCTCGCCGGCGCGAATCCTCTCGACGCGGACGAGAACGGCGACGGCGTGCCCGACGGCATCACGCCGGCCGACTGGGCCTCCCATCCGCTCTGGGCGACGAACTCGATCGATGGTGCCAATGTCGCAATCCATCTGGATCGACCCGTTCCGGAAGGGGGCTCGGCCGTCCTCCGGCTCGGAACCCTCTCGATCCCCTTGAAGGAGGCGGGCTCCTGGGAACTTCGCATTCCGGAAGGCCCCTCCACCCCCTTCGCGCTTCGCACGACACGGGGCGCGGCCGCGCTTCTCTCGATCTCCGCTCCGGAAGGCGGGGCCACCGATCCCATCCACCTCGACGACCCGGCCGGCGTCTTCCGGGTCCGCGAGGATTCTCCGCCCGAGCGGCGGCTTCCGGCCCGACGAGCGGCGAACGACGTCCCCGCTTCCGCCGGCGAGGGCCATCTTTGCGTATTCGACGTCCGCTTTGCGAACTACGAAACGGGGGAGCCGGCTCCAGCCGACGAATGCATCCACGACGAAACGGGAGTGCGGTGGCTGACGCTCCAGTTCTCCGATCCCGTTCACGAGGGAATGGCGCCGACCTGGAGCGATCCCGTTCTTGTGGACGGCTCGTTCCGGATTCCCCTTTCGGTGTCGATGGAGCCCGGAGCCTCCGACTCGACCACCCTGGAGTTCACCGTTCCGGAACTGGTGTGCGGAAGCAAGACGCTTGCGGCGGCGATCCATCGCTGCTCCGGCGGCCGCCTGGTCCGTTGCGAGGCCTGCGACATGCTTCACAATCCAGACGATCCTCACGCCTGTCCGCACGGAAACGGGTGCCCCGCCAAGACCGACGCCAGCGCGGACTGCACATGCCCGATTCCCGTCATCCGCGTCGACGGAACGGGGACATCCCTTTCGGAACAGACCCGGTTCGATTTCCCGTCCGAGGCGGAATGCTGCTGCTCCCGCCCCCGGCTGTTCTCCTACGCACGTCTCCTTCGGATGGACCCGAACCTGTCCTTCGGCTCGTACGCCGCGCCGGGCCATTGGGTCGATCCTCGCCAATGCCCCGACCATGCCTTGGTCTACGCGACGGGGGAATCCGGTTCGGCCCCCTCGGAAATCGAGTATGAAATCGTGCACCGTCGCTACGACGGTGACGGAAACGTAACGACCAACGAAAGTGCGGGAACGAGGACGCTCCGCGTCTGGGCGACGACCCCGACGCTGGAGCCGATCACCATCGTTCGCACGGACGACCGCATCCTGAACCCGTGCGGAATCATGACGAACGAAACGGCGACCTTCCGGCTCGACGTTTCGCCCACCGCCTTCCCGGATTCCCTGATCGAATGGAGCGCGTCGCCCGCGGGTCGGATCCGATTCGTCGGCGACGTCCGAACCGGTCGGCAGGTTTCCGTCGTCGGAGTGTCGACCGGCGACGTGACGCTGACCGCGAACATCACGGGCTACGCCGGACCGCCGCCGCTCGTCCGCGCCCGCGTGATGCCGCGGACGACGGTTCCGGTCTACGCCTGGATCGTGTGCGGAACGAACGGCGTTCCCGCTGTCAAGGAACCCGTCCTTCGCGGGAAGTTTCCCGAGATCAACCGCATCTGGGACCAGGCCGGCATCACGTGGCAGCTGGCGGAAGTCAACTTTGTGACGAATGAGAACTGGCTCCGTGTTTCATCTGCAACGAATGGAAACTACGATGCATTATGTTCTTATGGCGTTCCACACGATGGGGTGGAGCTTTATTGCGTCGAAGAAACGAAAAAGTCCCTTGGAATGACCTCGATGAGAGGAGCCGTGGTAGAAGGAGCTTCGTCCGCGACCATCTATGCTCACGAATTCGGTCATTTTTGCGACTTGAAGGACGTTTACACCTCCCATATACCCGAAACAATCCTTTCGGTTTCCGGCGTCGCAGAGAAAGATCGATTTTCAAAGGATTGGCCAAGCAACTCCCACGAAGGGTACTACCTGAATGGTCTTTCTCAAATCAGCGTTCTGCGCAGGCTGTTGATGCATGGCCGCTACGAACCGGGGCAATCCGACCTTTCCGCTGGCGATGTAGATGGACTCTGGAACAACCGACATCTCGACGATCACCAGCAGACCTGGGTGGACAACTACGAGCTTGGCATGGTGCCTCTCGGATTTCTTGAACATGGAAACAAACAACCCCAAGGGGAGTGAGCAAATGCGAAACTGGCTTGCACCGAAAATGAAAAGATGTCTTGCCCTTTTTCTTGTCATACCGGAAATCTCCGTGCCCTACCTGCCTTCCGATTTCGACGATGACCTGGCCGAGGCGGGGCGCCAGTTTCGCTCGATCCACGAAATCGGGAAGGCCGTGGTTGGCACGCTGAAGGCAAGAGGCCGGTCGGATGAGCAGATCATGGATGTCCTTGCGTATGTCATCGATCATCCGGACGAATTCCCCGCCGGCGCCCCGGGGAAAGCCGTTGGAGCGCTCGGTCTACTGGATTCGACAAATGCATTTGTGTTTGCCGAATCGTTCTTGGATTCGAACAATCCCTCCTTGCGCTGGCAAGCGACAATGGCATATCGAGATCTCGCCTTTTCACGGCACTATCC
>CAMNCG010000319.1 GCA_946534105.1 uncultured Verrucomicrobiota bacterium | reverse complement strand
GGAACACGGGGTCGGCGTAGTCGGGATCGACGAGCCTGCCGTCGTGGCGAGGACCTCCGCTCTCGCCGAAGCCGAAGTTGTAGCGTATGCCCTTGGCCCCGGCGTCGAAAACCCACTTGGGCGTGGCGTATTCAATCCACGTCTCGGAGCAGGTGATGCGGAAGGCCACCTGGCCGCCGCGTTCGATCCATCGCTGGGCGGGAGTGTCGAGTGCGGGCCAGTTGAAGCTCCCCTCCTCTGGTTCCACGTAGGCCCATGGCAGTCGCAGATAGACCGTCGAGCAGCCGGGGAACCACTCGGCGGAATCGCCCTGCGGCAGCAGTGAGCCATAGTTCTTGGGCACATTGGAATAGTAGTGCATCGTCCACCCCATGCCGGGGTTGACGAGCGCGCGCCCGTTGTCGGCGAAATGAATGGAGGTCATTTTGCGGAGACTTCTAGCGGACGACCATCACGAAGGCCGCCGGGTTGAAATCGACGGCGATGTTGTCGATGAGCAGACGGTAGTCGGTGGCCTTGAGCGGCGAAGCGGCCTTCGCGCCAGCGAACTGGACGCCAATGCACGAGATGTCGCCGACGGCGCGCGCCGGGCGGCGGAACGGCAGGTTGGAGAACGTCGCGGCGGCACCGGAGGAGGGCGTCGGCATCGAGAGCGTCGACTGCTCCGTCCCCATGTCATAGACGGAGACGTCGGACACGCCGTTGCCGGTCAAGTCGCTCTTCATGACGAAGCGGTACCAGTGGCCCGCCGTCGTGGCCGCGCCGGTCTGGAACGCCCCGCCGCCGCTGCCGTCCCCGCCGAACGCGGCAAGGGACGTCCGCGCGAATCCCGCGCCGCAGACCCTCCACTTCGCGAAATTGCCGTCGCCGCCATTGAGGTTGCCCTCCCGGAACGCCGCACCGCCGAGCCACACGTATGCGTTGCCGCCGTTCGCGTTCCAGTCGCTCGGCGCGAGCATGTCGAAGCGAACAACCGCCGTCCCGTTGTGGTAGGCGCCGCCGAGGTCGTGGACGACGTAGTTGGCGGAAGTGCCGGCATCCTCGAAACCGAGGGCGGGGTTGTCGCCGCCGACGAGGAAGATGTCGTCGGTCGTGGTTCCGAGGCGCGTCCAGCCGTCGATGCCGCCCGGCCCCTTTGCAAGCGTCCCGACGAGCCTGTCCTCTTCGCCGCAGCCGTAGAGGGTTCTTGTCGAGAAGGTGTTGGAATAGACAAGCTCCTCGTCCACCGCCCCGGCCGGCCTGTGCCAGACGCACACGTTGTCGAAGTAGGTCGTCCCGTAGTAGGTCGAGAGCGCGAAGGAGGTGACTTCGCCGATGGCCTTGTATCGCGCAATGCCCGTTTTCGAGAAGAGGACTTCGCCCGAAGCGGTGCCGTAGGCCGGAGCGCCAGTTGCATCCCGCACATGGTGGATCGTGTAGTCGTATGTTCCGGCGTCAAGGTCCGCGACGATGGACATCCTAAACCACTTCGCGGCCGTCGCCGCGCCCGTGGACGAAGTTACAATTTGGCTGTCCGAACCGGCGCCGCCGGTGGACGTTCCCCAGCGCGGGGTGCGCATGACGTTGCCGTTCGCATCCGTGCCGTTCTTCGCGCCGGACACCCCGACGCGGGCGAAGATGCCGCCTACGTAGCTTCCACCGCCGGAATACATGGCGTCGCTTCCAAGGAAAAGCTCGTAGTTGCCGCCGTCTGTCAGCGCCGCCTGACGGACATCGGCGCAAATCCGGACCTTGCCGCCGGCGAGCGTCCGGCCGAGCGGCTGGGAGGCGATGCAGTAGGCGACGGCGTCTCCCGCGTAGTCAATGAGCATGGCGTTGTTGTTCGTGTAGGCGGAAACGGTCGGGCGTATCTTGCAGTTTTGACCGTTGTTGAGGCGGCGCCATCCGTCGAAGCCGACAGTCTGCTTGTCCAGCGAGGTGTTGATTGCCGGAAGGATTGTCGTGCCGCTGGCATACGCAAGAACGTTGGTGGCCGGCGTGGAAGCTGCGGGGTAGGCCGCTGCGGCCGAGGCGGGTGCGAAGCTGCGCGCGCGGCGCGTGGTGAAGTCGTTCTCGTAGCAGAGGGCGCCGTCGTGCCAGACGCGGATGTTGTCGAACTGCGCGGCCTGGGCGCGGTCTGCTTCGTTGGTCGTGCCGGAGACGCCGTAGCCCGCGATGGCGACGGCGGAAATGCCGGAAAAGGACGCCTCCTTCGTGACGCTCCAGAAGTCGATGCCGGTTTCGCTCCATGCCGGCGTCGCGGGAGTCGCGGCGTCCGGCGACGGATGGCCGGCCCCCATGTCGTAGATGGCGGCGGAATACTTCTTCGTCCCGACGTCCACCGTCATCACGACGCGATACCAGGTGGCGCCGCCCTTCGGGGCCGTTGTCGCGGAGGCGAGGTCGGCACCGTAGCGGAAGAACTTGTAGGCAGCGCTGTTCCCGGAGGCGTAAACCGAGATGCCGGCCCCGGCGGCGAGGTGCGTGAGGTAAGTGTCGGAAGAGGTGCCGGGGTTGAAGAAGGCCTCGTCGCCGAGGAGAAGGCGGGCGGAGCGGATGTCGGCCGCCTGCCAGTCCGTTGGAGCCTTCATGTCGCACTGCGCGGTGACGACGCCGGACGTGAAGGTGTTCCCCAGCCGGTGCTTGGCGATGACGCTGCTGACGGCCCAGTTCGCCTGGGTGTAGCAAAGCAGCGCCTCCTGGTCGCCGCCGTCGTCGATGACGAAGGCCGTGTCCTGCTGACTCCCCTGGCCAATGATCCAGTTGTCCTGGAGGTCGGAGGCCGCGCCGAACGGGTTGCTCCACGAGGAGGCGTTGATGAGCCGTCCGGGCGCGTAGGCGACGGAGCGCCATTCGCCGGAGGGGACGGCCCCGGCGCTCGTGCGCGTGGCGAAGTCGTTTTGGTAGATGGGGGCGGCAAGGCCCGCAATCGGCGCGGCGAGCGCGCAGGCGGCGAGGATGGCGTGTCTTGACTTTGGCAGGTTCATGACTTTTCCTTGTGGTTCGGGGTGAGCTGACGCGGCGTCCCAACGCGGGGCGACGCAGACAGTTCTACCACCCCTCCGCGCGAGGAGTGGCAGGGTTGCCAAAAAAATTTGGCCGGGGCGGCACCGCCGCGATCCGAGGCGGCACCGCC
>CAMNCG010000318.1 GCA_946534105.1 uncultured Verrucomicrobiota bacterium | reverse complement strand
TGACTTCGTTGTGGATCGCGCCGAACCACGGGCGCGAATGGAGGTAGCGCAGCTTCTTCGGAGCGGACACGCCTTCGGCCGAGACGACGAGCCTGGGTCCGTCGACGAGCCCGCCGGTCCCGTCGAGATTCAAAATCGTCCCCTGCCGCCACTCGCCGTCCTCGCCGCACAGTTCCAGCCCTGCCACGAGCGATTTGTCCGGGTTGTAGACGCAGAGCGACTTGGCATGGCCGAACTCGACGAGGAAGGCATCGCCCTCGACGCGCCACTCGCGCGGCGCGGGCGCCTCGGCGTCGAAGGGAAACCCGTAGTCGCGGGCGAGCGCGAGGAAGGCGAGACGCTGGCCGACCGTCTCCTTGTCGCCGGGGTGGATGTCGGCGGGGTTGCCTGCATCGCAGATCGTGACCATGGCGGCGCGCGGCTCCTCGGCGGCGAAGCGGGCCTGCGCCATCTGGAGCGCCGGTACGCGCTCGTCGCCCCACGGCGCGACCTGCACGAAACGAAGGCCCAGCGCCTGGTTCTCGAACTCGTGCGCCCAGCCGTTGTAGAGCGCGTGCATCTTCGGCACGTAGGCCGCGCCGTCGGCCACGTTGCGCTCGCCCTGGTACCATACGAGCCCGCGCATCGCGTAGGGCGTCCACGGCGCGATCATGGAGTTCCACAAGACGCGCGGCTGCCAATGCGCCCGCCCGCAGCCGCCGAAGCCATCCTTCGGCCAGCCCCAGGTGCCGTGGACGGGCGCGGTGGCGAGCGCGGCGGTTTCGGGCACGGACGCGAGGCCCGACGCCGGGGTCCACGCTTCGACCGGAGTGTCGCCCCACCACGCGCCGACGATGCCAACCGGCACGTCGAGGGCGGCGAAAAGCTCCAGCGCGAAATATACGGCGACGGCGGAGAAGGAATCCCCGCCCAGAAGCGTTTCCGCCGTGCAGGGCTTCCACTCGACCTTTTTGAGACAGTTGGTGCGCGGCTCGGCGTTGGCCCAATACGCGGCTTGCCGGCAGAGGCGCACGAGCGGCCGGTTCGTGATAAGCGCGCGCATGACGCCCTTGGAATCGTGGAAGCGGGCGCTGTTTTCCTTGACGAGAGGCATTTCCATGTTGCTCTGTCCGGAACAGAACCACACCTCGCCGACGAGAACGCCATTCGCCTCGGCCGGTGCACCGCCATGCGATCCGGTCGCGGCAAGGACGCGACCCTCGCGGCACGCTTCCATCGCCGCGAGATCGACGCGCCATGCGCCGTCGGCCCCCGCAACGGTTTTCGCCGACTGTCCGGCGAACGAGACGGCGACCGTTTCGCCGGGATCGGCCGTTCCCCACACGGGGACGCGCATTCCGCGCTGAAGAACCGCGCCGTCGGCAAACGGGTCGGCAAGATGCACGGAGGCCTGCGCTGAAAGGGCCGCCACCAGCGCGATGACGGAAACGGTTTTTCGGATCATGGTTTCGCTTCTGCGGAAGCCGGGTTCTCGACATGGGCGTCGGCGCAATGGACGAGCCGGACGTCGCGGCGGTCCGGGTCGGCGTCCTTGGGCGGATTGCGCCAGTTGTCCTCGAAGACGTTGCCGCGAACCTCGACGCCGCGGGCGGAGGCGATGAAGACGCCCGCCGCGCCGCAGCCGCGGAACGTATTGCCGAGAACGCGGATGTCTCGGTGAACCCCTGGCGGACAGTCCTTCACGCCGTCGCCGTGGCTGGTCTTCACGGTGATCGCGCCGAGGTTCGCCGGCTCGCCGTTCATGCCGCATTTTTCGAAGGTGCAACCGGTGATTTCCGCGTCCTCGACCGGCCCCGCTTCGAACCAGCCCGCCATGTCCGGCGCGAGGAGCAGCCCGGGGAGCGAGAGGCACCGGAAGACGCAGTCGCGCACCCGGATGCGGCGGGTCTGGAGCAGGACGCCGCGGGCGCGGCTCCGCTCGAACGAGCAGCCTTCGATTTCGACGGACGGCATGTCGCGCCGGTTCGAGAGGAAGTCGCCGGCGGCGGCGGCGCCCTCGAGCAACCGCACGACCGCGCCGCCGCCGTCCTCGTAGCGCTCGACCTCCAGCCGGCCCTTTTCGAGAAACGTGACCGGATCGTAGGCCACGAGCGTGTCGCCGGTGCCGGCCCACTTGCCCGGCAGCGGGACTTCCTTGCCCGACGTGTTGCGGCAGACGATCTTCAGGGTGCCGCTTGCGGGATCGAATGCGGCGATTTCGCCGGCTTTCGCATGGATGTTGAGCGCATCGTCGCCGAGTCCGAGGAAGTGGCAGTCGCGCATCGCGAACGAGCCGGCGAGGCCCAGCACGTGGATGCCGTCGGCGTTCGCGGCGTAGAGGGCGTGGTCGCCGTCCGGCACACGGATGTTGAAGCGCTCGAAGACGACGTTCCCGGAAGGCGGCGAAACCGATGCGCCCATGCTCGGGCAGCGCTCGATCTCGATGTCGCGCAGCGTGACGTCCCGCGACGCGCGGACGTTGATCGCCTCGTGGCCGTAAACGGTGTAGCGGTACAACACGCGTTGGCCGATGCGGAGGCGGGCGAGCGCGGAGGCCGACGCCTTCACGCGGATGCGCTGCGGCCCGACGACCTCGTAGGCGAGCCCTACGGTTTTGACGCGCTCCCCTCCCTGCCCGTCGGGCAGGGTTTCGGTGCGGACGTTCCAGTAGTCGTAGGTCGCGAGGACGTAGTCGGGCGTCCCGTCGTCGTCGAAGGAGTCCGACGCGAAGACGTGCTCCCAGCCCGTGATCGGGAACTGCGGGTCGATTTCCGCCTCGTAGGTGCCGCCGGCCGCATCGACGGAGGCGATCCGTCCGCTGGCGTTTACGGGATGGTCGGTGGTGACGCGGAGGTTTTCGATGACAAGACCGGAGCAGTTGCGGACGAAAAACCGGGGGGAATGTTTCCACACGGGATGCTCCCACGGCGAGTAGTGCAGCACGATCTTCGTCCCCTTCCCGCTACCACGCACGACGACGTTCGTGCGGTCGTTGAGTTCAACGTCCTTTTCGAGATACAGCTCACCCGGCGGCAGTTCGACGACGCCGCCGTCTGGCGTGGCGTCGACGAGCGCCTGGATGCGCTTCGAGCAATCGGCGGGCGGCTCCGGGAACGCGGGCGGCTCGCCGGCGAAGGCGGCGGCGCAC
>CAMNCG010000317.1 GCA_946534105.1 uncultured Verrucomicrobiota bacterium | reverse complement strand
GCTTCAACCCCGCGGTGCTCAACGTGATCGGCCCGGGCGTGGCGCTCAACGTCCGCGCGTTCGCGAAGGAGGTCGCCGACCTCAAGGCGGCCGGCATCGAGCCTCGCCTCGCCGTTTCCTACCGCGCGCAGGTTCTTCTCGACGTGCACAAGGAGCTCGACGCGCTGGAGGAGATCCGGCTCGGCAAGGCCTCGTTCGGCTCCACCCGCAGCGGCATCGCCCCGTTCTACGCCGACAAGTATTCGAAGATCGGCTTCCAGGTCTGCGAGCTCTTCCACCTCGACAAGATGGACGACCGCATCCGGCTGTTCTGCGACCGCAAGAACCCGCTCCTCACCGGCGTCTACGGTCGGCCCGCGCTCGAACCGGCGGCCGTGAAGGCGGAGCTCGCCGAGCTGGCGGAGCTCGTCCGCCCGTACGCGACGGACACGAACAGGCTCCTGCACGACGCCATCCGCGAGGGCAAGCGCATCCTTCTCGAAGGCCAGCTCGGCACGCTGAAGGACCCGGACCACGGCATCTACCCGATGGTCACGAGCTCTTCGCCGCTCGCCGGCTACGCGTCGATCGGCGCCGGCATCCCGCCGTACGAGATCAAGGACGTCATCACCGTCGTGAAGGCCTACTCCAGCGCCGTCGGCGCCGGTCCGTTCGTTTCCGAGATTTTCGGCGACGAGGCCGAGGAGCTGCGCCGCCGCGGCGGCGACAAGGGCGAGTACGGGGCCACCACGGGCCGCCCGCGCCGCGTCGGCTGGTTCGACCTGCCCGCAACGCGCTACGGCTGCGAAATGCAGGGCGCGACGGAAATCGCGCTCACGCTCGTGGACGCCCTTGGATACCTCGACGAAGTGCCGGTGTGCGTCGCGTACGAGATCGGCGGAAAGCGCGTGGACGACTTCCCGCCTTCGCCGTTCCTCGACGGCGCGCGTCCGGTGGTCGAGAAGCTTCCCGGCTGGAAGTGCGACATCCGCGGAGCCCGCGACTGGGACGCGCTTCCGGCGGCGGCCCGCGACTACGTGCTCTGGATCGAGAAGAACCTCGGCGTTCCCGTCACGTTCTTCTCGACCGGTCCCGGCCGCGAGGACGTCATCCTGCGCGGCCGCCGCGCGAAGAAGTAGCCGCGGCCCGCCCCGGCCGCGGCCCGTCCCGCCGGCGCTAGCCGGCGGCGGGGCGGATGTCGCGGACCGCGAACTGCAGCGCGCCGTACATGTCGCGCGAGAAGTTGAAGACCAGGTCCACCCGGTCTCCGGCCCGGAACGGCATGTCCGGCCGCCCGAACACCATGCCGCGGATCGTCGTTTCGGCGAACTGGAGGCGCCAGTTCACGCCGGCGGCGCGCCCGAAGGTGGCGGGATCGGAATCGAGCCGGATTCCGCGCATTCCGAGAAGCGGCGGCGGGTTGAGCGTTCCGAACGGTCCGATCCTCGCGATGTCGCGCGCGAGCGCCTCGGTCGCGTCTTCGGGCGCGATCCACGCTTCGACGAGCCGGACCGGGCGCATGTCGAGTCCCTCTTCCGTCTCGCCGCAGATCTTCGCGAACCGTTCCCGGAATTCGGGGAGACGCGAGGCCGGGAGCGTGAGTCCGGCCGCGGCGCGGTGCCCGCCGAACGAGGAGAGCAGGTCGCGGCAGCGGTCGAGAAGCTGCATGAGGTCGAGGCCGGGGATTTCCGGACACCGCGCGGAGCCGCGCAGGAGGCCCGGTTCGTCGTCCGCCGTGAAGACGATGGAAGGCAGGTGCCGGCGGTTCGAGAGGCGAGACGCGACGAGTCCGATGACCCCCGGGTGCCAGGCGTCATCGTGCAGCACGAGCGCCGGGAGGTCCGCGGCGTCGCGGATGGCCGCTTCGGCGGCCTTCACCGCCGCCGCTTCCTCGGCGCGCCGCAGGTCGTTGAATTGGCCGAGTTTCCGAGCGAGCGGGATCGCCGCGGCGGCGTCCGACGCCGCCAGGAGGTCGAGCGCCACCTGCGGGTTGCCGACGCGACCGGCCGCGTTGATTCGCGGCACGATGGAAAACGCGAGCGTCCCGGAGTCGAGGTCGCCGCGGACGCCCGCAAGGTTGCAGAGCGCGCGCAGCCCCGCGAGCTCGGGATCGGAACGGGCGTTGAGGATCGCGAGGCCGCGCGAGGCGATGATCCGGTTTTCGCCGACGAGCGGGACGAGGTCCCCGATCGTGCCCACGGCCGCGATCGCGGTGAGCGGCCGCATGAGACGCGGGCCGCGCGAGGCGTCGAGGTAGCGCCGCGCCAGTTCGTGCGCGAGCTTGAACGCGA
This sequence comes from uncultured Verrucomicrobiota bacterium, assembly GCA_946534105.1. Lineage (GTDB taxonomy): Bacteria > Verrucomicrobiota > Kiritimatiellia > RFP12 > UBA3636 > UBA3636. The sequence goes on along the minus strand of CAMNCG010000317.1, from coordinate 895 downwards.
CGCCCGCGCCGCAGAGATGGCGGAGCGGCTCCGGTGTGCCGGGCAGGCACGGGTTCACGAGCGCGGAGGCGCTTTTCGGCACGTCGAGGCCGACCTCGTGGTGGTCCGTCACCACGACTTCGACGCCACGCGCCACCGCGCAGTCGCACGCCGGGGCGTGCGAGATGCCGCAGTCCACGGTGACGACGAGCTTTGCGCCGGGGTGCTCCGCGAGGCACCGCGAAAGGGCCGCCTCGGTGAAGCCGTAGCCTTCGTGGATGCGGTCGGGGATGAAAACCGAGGCCCGGGCGCCGATTGCGCGAAGGGCGCCGCGAAGGATGGTCGCCGCGGTCATTCCGTCCGCGTCGAAGTCCCCGAATACGACGATTTCATGGTCTTCTCCGACGTGTCTGCCGATGATTTCCGCCGCTTCGCGAATGCCCGGAAGGGCGTCCGGAAGAAGACACGCGGAAAGCGCCGGACGCAGGAAGGAGGCAACCGCGTCGGGCTCCACGATGCCGCGCACCGCGAGGACGCGCGCCGCCGCGGGGGCCAGTCGAAATCCGGAAACGAGACGCCCCAGGGCGGCGGCGTCCGCCAGTTCGGCGTCGCGCCAGGAGCCCGTGGGCCAGCTCCCCGCGGGAGCGGCCGGAGCTGTCATGGCCGGGACCCTTCGGGAAGGGGGGCTTCGGCCGCGGCGGAGAATTCCGCGAGCGTGGCGGCCTTTTCGTAGAGCGCCTTGCCGACGATCACGCCCTCGATGTTGGGGCGGCCGAGGGCGCGGAGAGCGGCGATGTCGGACGGCGCGTGCACGCCGCCGGAGGCCACGAGCGACGCGCCGAACGGCTCCAGCGCGCGCGCCATGGCGTCCATCGCGGCGAGATTCGGGCCCGAGAGCATGCCGTCCGTGGCCGTG
>CAMNCG010000316.1 GCA_946534105.1 uncultured Verrucomicrobiota bacterium | reverse complement strand
CGCGGCGGGTGGCGCCGCGGCGACAATCCGGAGGCGCTGAAGCCGTTCAGCGCCGTCGCGTGGTTCTTCGGCCGCGAGCTGCGCCGCCGCCTCGGCCCCGACGTTCCGATCGGGCTCGTCGGCGCGTACTGGGGCGGCACCGCCATCCAACCGTGGATCTCGGAGCGCACGTTCGAAGACAACGGCGAAACGCGCGAACTCGCCTCCATCGCCCAGGCCAGGGCGCTGCGCGACGAAATCGGCTTTCCGGAGCGCAGGGCTGAGCGCAGCAGGCGCGTCCGCGAAACGTTCGACGCCTGGCTGCGCGACAAGTATTTCGGCCCGTTCGCCGAGCGGTCCGCCGCGGCGCTCGCCACGTGGGCCTCGCCCGACCTCCCACCGGAAGAAGCCGCGCGCTGGACGCGCTGCGCGATGGGCGAAGGCGGCGGAATGCTCAAGGTCGGCGTCACGTGGCACCGCCGCGAATTCGAACTGCCAGAAGCGTGGGCCGGGCGCGAAGTCGTGGTGAAGATCAAAACGCTCGACGACTGCGACGAAACCTTCCTCGATGGAGCGGAGATCGGCCGCACGGGCGTCGACGTGCCGAAGTACTGGAGCGTGGAAAGAGTCTACCGCGCGACGCTTCCCGCGACCGCAGACGGTCGCCACGTCCTCGCCATCCGCCACCAGAACCACTTCCTGCGGGGTCGGTTCGCCGGTCCGGTCACGATCGCGCTATCCGACGACGACGGGAGCGCCGTCTGCCTCGACGGAGGCGAATGGGCCGAACGTGTCGAATTCCACGTCGATCCCGCCTTCGCGGGCGTGCGCCCGCCGCCGCCCGGCGCCGTGGAGGACCTCCGCACGTCCCAGCAGACGCCCTCCACGCTTTTCAACGCCATGGTCGCCCCGTTCACGTCCATGCCCATGCGCGGCGCGATCTGGTACCAGGGCTGCTCCAATGCAGGTGAGCCGAAAAAGTACCGCGACTTCCAGCGCGAAATCGTTGAAGACTGGCGGCGCGCGTGGAACGACCCTGACTTCGTTTTCGTCGGCACCCAGCTCGCCGCGTTTCACGCACACCGCCCGGACAACAGGCTTCCAGACGATTTCTGGAAGTCCGACGCGCCCGGCCAGACTCCCGGCTACGCCCCGATCCGCGACTCGCAAACCGTCCTCTTCGACATCCCCGGATGCGGACTTGCCTGCGCGATCGATCTCGGCGACCCCTTCGACATTCACCCCTCTCGCAAGCGCGAGGTCGGCGAGCGCCTCGCCTCCGAGGCGATGCGCCTCGCGTACGCAGACGCCTCGGCGCTCCCCGGTCCGCGCGGCGCCGCGGCCACGGCGGAAGGAAATGGCCTCGTGCGCGTCGAAGTTTCCGACGCCGCCTCCGGGCTCGAACTGCGCGGCGTCCCGGGTCCAGTCGGCCCGGAGCGCCACCTCTTCGCGCTCTTCCGGGAAGACGGCACCGGCGAATGGGCGGAAGCCCGTCTCGCCGGCGACGGCGCGCTCGAGGTTTCCGCTCCCGGCGTCCCGCGCCCCGTCCGCGTGGAATACGCCTGGTGCGCCTTCCCGCCGGACCCGTGCGTCTACCGCGCCTCCGACGGCCTGCCGCTCTTCCCCTTCCGCCTCGACGTGCGCTGATCCCCCGCCGCCCGATCCCGAATCCTCCCCGTGACGTGGAGAGGCCTGACCCTCCTGCCTTCATCGTGACAAAGACAATCCCGCCGGCGCCAATCCCCGACGCCCCGCACATCTTCTCCATGTCGTGCAAGGTCACGGCCGTCAATGGCGAATTGGCTTCGCCGGAAGGTCGCGAGAAGGCCATCGACTGGTGGCGCAAGTTCGGCTTCACGAAACTCTGGCTTGAAACCTACCGGCATGGCGAATGCGTGTCGACGGAGCGGCTTGTCGAAGCGCGGGACGCCTTTCGCGCCGCAGGATTCGAGGTCTGCGGCATGATCACGCCGACGATGCTCAACGACGCCCCGCAGGGGAATACGGAACCGCCGATGGTCGTCTGCTGGAGCGATCCCAAGGCCCGCGAAAGGCTGCGGGCGGAGGTGGCCCGAGCGGCGGGGCTGTTTGACACGGTGATTCTGGACGACTTCCTCTTTTCGACGTGCGGAGACGACTGTGCGCGTTGTGTGCAGGACAGATTCGCTCGCGGAATCGCCGACTGGGGGGAGTATCGGCGAACGCTCATGTTCGAGGTCTGTGCGCGCGATATCGTGGCCGTGGCGAAGGATGCGAATCCGGGTGCCCATTTCATCATCAAGTTCCCGTGCTGGCATAGACGCTACGGCGAGCGCGGCTACGATCCCGCGTGTCAGGCCACCCTTTTCGGCGAATGCTGGGTCGGCACCGAGACTCGCGACGCCAACCCTGAGCCGCTTCAGGCTTGCTGGATCATGGCGTGGATGGATTCCATTACTGGCGGCAAGTGCGGTGGCGGGTGGTATGACGCCTTGGACTGCACTCCGGAGAAGTTCGTCGAACAGGCATATTACACAATTCTCGGCGGGGCAGGGGAATCGCTTGTCCATTGCTTCGACTACCTGCTGGCGGACAATCCGGGCCGCACGCCATTCGGCGAAAAGGCAAACAGTCCAAGCGCCTGCCGCGAGGCGTTCGAGCGCGAGGCGGTGAAGCTCCGCGAACTAGCCGGTTTTCTGCGCGGAGCGGAGCGCGGGAAGTTCTCGATGGGCGAGAACGGCGTATCGACGCACGAGTTCCGCAAGGACGGCAGGAGCTTCGTCGCCCGTCTCAATACCAAATATGAAACGGTCGAAGGTATTCCCCCGCACGGCTTCGAGATGAAAGAGGCGGAATGACGGCGACGGAGGGACAATCATGTTGATCGGGATTATCTTCGCGATGATGGTCGGCCTTTCGTGGATCGTCACGGGGGCTGCGGTTGGGCTTGCCGAAAAGCACGGGTACGGGGCATGGCGGCATCAGTTCGTCTATACGTCGATGTACGGGGTGGCGGCGGCGGTAGTTCTCGCCGTGGGCGCAACGCTGCGTCCCGACATTCCGGCCTTTTCGCTTCGGTTCAAACTGCTCCCCGCCCTTTGCATCGCGCTCTGGGGCGTTTTGAGCTACGCGCAGAACCTCTGCGTCGGCGCCGGGATGAGGCGCGGACCCAACGGCATCGTGTGGACCATCGCGCAAAGCGGATTCGCGCTTCCCGTG
>CAMNCG010000315.1 GCA_946534105.1 uncultured Verrucomicrobiota bacterium | reverse complement strand
CCCCGGATTCCACCGAATTCTCGCGGCTATTTTTTCCTTGTTTTCAACGTATTTTTAGAATTATCAAAATCGGTGAATTCGGACGGGTTTCCGGGCGGTTTGCCATTTTCCTCCGGGCGTGGTATCGTGAAGTCCGTCCGCAACCTGCGGTCGGTCCGACCAAGGACGGAACCCATGCAAGGCGCTTTGACGACACGCTTCACGCACCCGGCGACCACGGCGTTCGCGCACGTGGTCCGGGGGCTTTTCGTCTTGTCCGCCCTCCCGGCCTTCACTGCCCTGCCGGCTTTCTCCGCCGTCCCGGACGACACCGCTCCGCCCTCTCTCCCCGGGATCGGGGCGGAGGTCCCGACCCCCGGGTCCCCGTCTGGGCAGCCGCCGGCGTTTTCGCCGATTTCCGCCGAGGCATGGGACTTCGGCGAATCGAAATGGCAGGCGGAAGACGGCTCGGTGCATCTTTCGGGCCACGGATTCTCCGTGGCGGCCGTTCCGGCCGGCCTGGAACTCGAAACGCGCGCGACGGTGCGCCCGGTGCGGTGCCGTTCGCAGGCGTCTTCGGCCATGGGGCTCGCCGCGTACGGCTCGCCGGGCGAATTCTGGCGGCTTGCGCTCGTCAAGACCTCCGACCGCCACGGTTCGATCCACCGATTCGAACTGAGGGCGATGTCCGGCGGGACGTGGGGCCGGGAGAGGCAGGGCGCCCGCCTTCTCGAAATCCGCGATTGCGGCGCGTGGAAATACGGACGCGATTACGAATTCTCGCTCCGGTGCGGTCCGGACCGGACCGTCGGGCAGATCGCGGACGCGGAAACCGGCGAAGTGCTCTTCCGGGCGGTCTACGGACCGGCGCCGGGTCCGGCCGGGGAAACGCTGTTTGCCGAAAGCGGCCGGTTCGGGCTCCGCCCGGCGCTCTGCGTCGACGGCCGATTCCGTGGATTCGTTTCCGATCTCTCCGTCAGGGCGGAAGGCGAACCGGCTCAGTCCGCGGAAGAAGCCGCGGCCGGACTTTCCGTGCCATCCGCGGAGGAAAAACGAACCGATCTCGGGCGATACGCCGCGGAGTGCTGCGAAAAGGCCTGGAAGGCGATTCTTGCGGCGAACGCGCGCGCAGGAGGCGCCCGCGCGCCGCTCGCCGCAGGTCCCGCGGCGTGGGAAGACGCCGGAAAACTGGACGCCGATCCCTGCCGCGTCGAAACGGTTCAGGAGACGCCGCGCCTGTGCGCCCTTCCGCCCTCCCCGCCGGACGGAATCGGCGCTCTTTCGTCCGGCGGCGTCCCTCTGTTCGCGAAAACCTCGCTTGCCGAACCCGGCGTCGGCCCAGGCGGATTTTTCCGCCGCGTGGACCGGCAGACCCTCGCGCGCGTCCGCGCGGCGCCGGGCGGCCACGAACACGGCGAAAACGGTGCCGGAGCCGGTCACGGGCCGGAACTTCGCGGCTCCGGAACTCCGGTCGGCGCAGGCGCCGCAAAGGAAAACCACGCGCCTCCGCCTGCGGAAGTGGCGGAAGCCCCGCCACGCGCAGCGTGACGCCCCTTTCCCGCATCCGCCCCGACCGGCGGAACCGCGGGAAACCGGCCCCCCTCTTTTTTTCTCTCCTCCGAAACCTCGTTCCGCCGAATGGCGGCGATTTCGGGCAATTTCCACCTTCCGCTTCCCCCGGCGAAGACCGGGGAAAACGACCAAACCTCTTTCGACAGACAATGTTTTCCTGGTACCACTGGGCCATGATCGTCGGCCCGATCGCATTCGTTTTCTGGGCGGCGTGGCGATGCCGCCGCTACGTCCGCAGCGTGTCCGACTTCCTCGTGGCCGGCCGCTGCGCCGGCCGCTACGTGCTGCTTTCCGGCGGCATGATGGGCGGTCTCTCCGTGGTCACGTTCGTCGGCAACGCCGAGGTGCACTACAACACCGGCTACGGCATGAATTACTGGAACCAGATCCTCCTGCCCATGTCCATCCTCATGAGCATGTTCGGCTGGATCAGCTACCGGTTCCGCGAAACCCGCGCGATGAGTTGCGGACAGTTTCTCGAGATGCGCTACAGCCGCGGCGTGCGGCGCCTCGCGGCGATCCTGCGCGGCACGGCCGACGCCCTCGCCAACTGCATCGGCCCCGCCGTCGCGGTGCGCTTCCTCATCTACCTGCTGGGCATCCCGCACCGCTTTGAACTCTTCGGCCGCGCCGTGCCGACATTCCCGTTCATGCTGGCGGGGCTACTCTGCATCGCGGTGTTCTTCATTCTCTGCGGCGGACGCATCTCGCTGCTGGTGACGGACGCCGTGCAGGGGCTCGTCGCGTACCCGATCTTCGTGATCATGTGCGTGTACATCTTCACGGAGTTCTCCTGGACGGACGAAATCTCGGCCGTCATGGCCGACCGCATTCCCGGCGAAAGCTTCATGAACCCGTACGACATCCAGGACCTCCGCGACTTCAACCTCTTCGCGCTCGTCGTCACGGTCTTCCACCGCATCTTCGGCGGCGCCTGGGTCGGCAACGGATACGGCACGGTGGCGCGCTCGCCCCACGAACAGAAGATGGCTGGCATCACCGGCAACTTCGGCAACGGATTCTCGGCGCTGCTGCCGATCCTCTTCGTGCTCGCCCTTCTCACGGTCATGAACCACAAGAACTTCGCCGACGACGCCCACCGGATCCGCCAGGAACTTTCCGTGCGCGTCTCCGACGAACTTTCGTCCGACGGGAAACTCGTCTCCGCCGTCGGCGACCGCCTCGCCTCGCTCCCCGTCCAGCACCACGAAATCGGAGTCGATCCGCCCCTCTCCCGTGCCTCCAACCTCGACACGCCGTACCTCGAAGCCGTCCGCGAAACCTATCTCGGCAACATCGGGGACCCCGCGGCGGCGAACAAGCTCTACCAGGGCTACCGGACCACGTACATGCAGCAGATGCTTCCGATGGTGATCCGCAACTTCTTCCCGAAGTGGCTCACCGCGCTGCTCGTGATGCTCTGCATCCTGCTGGTAGTTTCGACGGACGACACGCGCATTTTCGACTCGACGAACACCTGGATCCAGGACTTCATCCTGCCGTTCTTCAAGAAGCCCCCGTCCCAGCGCGCGCACCTCCTGATGTTCAAGACCGGCGTCGTGCTCATGGGCGTCGTCTTCTGGTGCGGGTCCTACTTCCTCGCGCAGATGGACTACATCAACATGTTCGT
>CAMNCG010000314.1 GCA_946534105.1 uncultured Verrucomicrobiota bacterium | reverse complement strand
GCCCTCCGCAGGCGCGCGGTAGTTGGCGACGATCTTGTGCCAGGCGTCGAGCGTGTTGACGAATCCCTCCACAGCCGCGTAGAGGGAGTCCGCGCCCAGCGTGGCCAGCGGCAGCGCGCGGCAAAGCGAGAAGCGCCCGGACGCGGAGTCGAGCGAAAGCGTCGCCCCGGCCGTCCCGGCGAAGGCGCAGTTGGCCTCCAGCATGGCCTTGTAGAGCGATTCGAGCTTTTCCGGCGGCGGCTCCCCGACGTCGCCCGTGAGCGCGAGGGTGTCGAGTTCCGGGAAGTGGTTCAGCGTCACGACGAGGCCGTCCGCCTCGAACGAGCACGCGCCGTCGGCATCCAGCGCAAGCTGGATGCCGATGCGGTCGCCGAGAGAGGCGATGAGTTCTTTTATTTCCATTGCGTACTGTCCCTTTCCTTTTTCAGCCTTCCAAAATCACGTCCATGCAGGCCTCGCCGAGGTTGTCGATGTCCTCTTCCGTGATGGCGCGGACGACGGGCTGACCCTTTTCGTCGCGCAGGGGCTCGAACTTCCAGCTGTCGCCGTCCTTGACCGGCACGTCGATCGGACGGATGGTGCCGATGAGATTCTGCTTGACGGTGGCGGCGACGTCCTTCCAGCTCTCGAACTTCACGCCCTTTTCGGCGAGGGCCGTGATTTCGCGCCCGATGCACTGGTTGAGGGGCTGCTCCTTGTCGTGCGTGGCGACGGCGTTCACGTTGACCTCCGCGGGGCCGGCGGCGGGATTGACGTCCTCGAGCGGGAGATTCGTGAGGCGGAACTCCGTGATTCCGCTCGTCTTGCCCTCAATGCACGGCCAGGCGTGGGAAATCACGCCCTGGTAGCCGTCGAGCTTGCCGGCCTTGTCGGCGTCCAGATACGTGTCGATGGAGGCCATCACGAATTCGGTCATCGCGCGCTTGAGGTAGGCGGCGATCTGCTCGGGCGGGTCGTCGAGGTCGCTCAGATGCGCTATGTTCTTCACGCCGGCGAGGATGTTCTCCTGAATGTGGAAGAGCTGCCCCGTGAAGTCCTTGATGTATTGCGTGACCATTCCAATACTCTTGAGGGGTTTCTCCGCGAACTTGCCGCCGAGCTTCGTGACCAGGACGTGGGGGACGTTGTCGCCCTCCTGGTCCTTTTGGGGATTGTAGGTGAAGTTTTCGTCGAAGAGGCCGTCGAGTTCCTTGTCCATGAAGTCGACAAGCTTGCCGACGGCGGCAAAGTGATCCTGCATGGCCACCTTTGTCCCGGGGCCTTCCGGCATGGTCGCGATTTTCGCGTTGATGCTGTCGAGCTTGGCGCGGTAGACGGAGGCGTCGTACTGGCCGCGGCTCGCGACCATCGCCTTGTTCACGATGGTGTTGATGCGGCGCTGCGTGAGCGGCTTGCCGGAGGTGACGGAGCCGTCGCGGTTCAGCTTGAAGTCGGCGGTCTTGAGCACGTCGCGCCCGAGGATGCCCTCGAGCTTGGCCATGAACTCGGCGGAGAAGGTCGTCTTGCCGCCTGCCTCGGTCATGCCCGCGATGCCGAAGGCCTGGCCGAGCGACTTGAGGAGCTCGGTGCGCGCGGCGTTGTTGTTGGCCTTCGTCGCGGACGTACGGAACATCTTCCCGATGAAGTTGCCGAGCCTGCCGTTCTGTTCCACGCCGCCGCCCTGCTTGAGGTTGGCGATGGCGTCGGCGTTGCCGAAATCGACGTTCCTGAATGCGCCGAGCGCCTTGATGTTGAAGTCTGCCATTGTGTTTATCCGTTAGAAAGTTGAAGGGTTGAAAGGAGGTGCTGCGGAGTTACGCGCCAGGGGCGTTCGCTGGCGGGACGATGACCATCGGCGTGGAGGTGCAGCTGCCGTCGACCGCGACGGTGGTGCTCCACGAGAACTTGACGGGAAGGCCCCGGGGGCTGGAATACTTGATCGTGACGGCGCCGGTCAGTTCGTTCTTCGAGAGCGCGTAGTCCAGCACCACGTGCTCGCTCGCGAAGATGCCGTAGCGCCCGAGCGCGCGGTTGAGCGGCATGTTGGCCGACTGCGTGAGGCAGTAGCCCACCGCGTTCGCCTGGATGGTGTGCCCCTTGCCGCAGAGAGACCTGACCTTCTCGACCGCCCGCTCCACGCCGGGACGGTGCTCCGGACGGGAGCTCGCGTCGATCTTCTCGCCGTCCGGGAAGGTCAGCGTGTTCTTGTAGTCTTCGTCGGCAAGCAGCATCTCGTCGGGAACCTGGTCGCCGTTGGCGTCCACCCGGCCGTAGTTGTAGCCGCGCGTCAGGTCGGCCTCCATCTGCTTGAAGCCGCCGTCGCGGTGCTCGGTGTAATCGAACGAATAGCCCGCGAGATACGGCAGGAACGGAAGCGGACGGGAGTTCTTGTAGCTGTCGATCGCCTCCTTGAGCGTGCAACCGGTCATGGCCAGGATGTTCGTCACGGCGCTGGTCGCGTTCTCCCCGCACGTCTCGTCGATGACGTCCTCGAATGCCCCCGTGAAGGCGTTGACTGCCTTCAGGTCGTAGTGCGCCGGCCTCTTGAGGTCGGGGAAGCATATCTTGATCACGTCCTTGGCCGTCAGCGGGCCCTTCGCCATCTTCGCCTCGAGCGCGGCGACGTTCTTGACGGCGCGCGCGATGAAGATCAGGTTGTCCCGTATCCGCTTCTCCGTCGCAGGGGCTTTGTCGCGCTTGCCGGCCTCGTCCGCGTTTTTGGCGATGCCGACGAGCGCGTCGAACGCCGCGTAGAGGACGCGCCGCTTCTCCGGCGGGATGGAGAGGAGGCTGCCGGACGCCTGCGCGTCGTGGCGGTTGGCGCAGAGGCGCATCGTGGGGTTGTTCTCGACCCCGAAGAGGTCCTCGCCCGTCTTGGAAAGATCGGCCTTGGGGTCGCCCGCGAGGTCGCGGAACACGAGCGTCTCCAGTCCGTCGACGGCATTCTGCCCGTTGGCGACGAGATGACTGCTGACATTCAGCTTCGTGGGCGTGTCGGCGTTCGCGAAATTCGTCTTAAGACCGACGGTGTTGTTCTTGGCGAAGTCGCACAGGTCCGCGTACCACGCGTGGAAGTCGTCGATCAGCTGGAGGCCGCGCGCGAAGTTGGCGGCGTTCTTGAGGAAGTTGCCTCCGTACTGGAAGAGGCGGTTGGCCTTCGTGTGCGGCGTGGAGACCTCGCGGCTGCCCACACTGACCCAGGAGGAGATGCTCGGT
>CAMNCG010000313.1 GCA_946534105.1 uncultured Verrucomicrobiota bacterium | reverse complement strand
CCCGCCGCTACCTGCGCGACCTCGGGACGGTGCGCCTCGCCACGGAGGAGCCGCGCCAGCGCGCGTTCCTCGACGGCGAGCCGGGCGTCACGGTGAAGGTCGTGAAGAAGTCCGACGGCAACACCGTCGAGACCGTCCGCGAGCTGAAGCGCCGCGCGGAGGAGATCCGCCGCGAGCTGCCGCCGGGCGTGGAGCTCGTGTGGCTGCAGGACGACGCGCAGATCGTCCAGGCCAACGTCGACAACACGATCGCCGACATCGGCTCCTCGGTGCTGCTCTGCGCTGTCATCCTCTTCGCGTTTCTCCTGAACCTGCGCTCCACCTTCGTCGTCGCCGTGACGATGCCGGTGACCATCGTCATTTCGCTCTTTTTCCTCCAGCTCTGCGGCCTCACGCTCAATCTTTCGACGCTGCTGGCGATGGGACTCTCCGCCGGCATCCTCGTCTCCAACTCGATCGTCGTGCTGGAGAGCGTCGTGCGGCGCTTCGACGCGACCGGCTCCGCGGCGCGGGAGGCTCGCTGGGCGGCGGCGCGGGAGGGCGCCGCCGAGCAGACCGTGGCGATCCTGGCCTCGGCGGGCACGAACGTCGTGGTGATGCTCCCGATCGCGATGATGACATCCCTCATGGGCAAGTTCTTCGCGCCGTTCGCGACGGCGACGCTGATCGTGAACCTCGTCTCGATCTTCGTCTCCTTCACCCTCACGCCCATGCTCTGCGCGCTCGTGATGAAGCCCGCCGTCGAAGAGACCGGCCGCCTCGCCCGCTGGGGTCGCGCCTGGGACGCGGCGCTCACCCGCGCCGGCACGCGCTACGGCGCGTGGCTGCGCCGCGCGGCGGCGCGGCGCGGTGTCCGCGCGGCGGCGGTGACGGGCTTTCTCGCGCTGCTCGCGGCCTCGATCGCCTTCGGCACCCGCGGTCTCGGTTTCGCGTTGCTGGAGAACGACGACTGGGGCCGCGCCTTCATCCGCCTCGAGTTCCCGGACTACTACGACCTCTCGCGCACACAGGACGCGACGCTCGCGATCGCGCGGCGCATCGGCGAAGACCCGGACGCGCTCTCCGTTCTCGCCACGCCCGGCCGCGCCGACGCCCTCGCGGGCCAGGCCAGCGAAGGCGTGTACCTGGCGCAGATCGAGGTCGTCTACAAGCCCTCCGAGGAGCGGCCCGGGCGCGGCATCAACCGCATTCTCGAAGCGTTGCGCGCGGAGTTGCGCACGGAGCCGGACCTCATCGCCACCGTGACGATGCCGAGCTACGTGAGCGGCATGTCCTCGACCATCCAATACAACCTCAAGGGGCCGGACCTGACCGTTCTCACCGACAAGGCGCAGAAGCTCCAGGCGCTCGCCTTCGCGCTGCCCGGACTCGCGCAGCTCGACACCACCGCGCGCGACGACAAGCCCGAGGTGCGCATACGCCCCGACCGCGCGGTCCTTTCCGACATGGGACTCGACGCGGCGACCGTCGGCGCGATGGTGCGCGCGGGCGTGGACGGCGTCGAAGCCGCCTCCTACAAGGAGGACCTCAAGACGATTGACGTGCGCGTGAAGCTCGCCGAGCGGAAGGGCGCCGCTCAGATTGGCGAACTGCCCGTTCCCGCGGCGCCGGGTCGCCCCGTGCCGCTCTCCGCCTTCACCGAGGAGGTCCGCACCGGCCAGAAGGTCATGATCTTCCGCCACGACAAGGAGCGCGCGATCCTCTTCGGCGGCAACGAGCGCCCTGGCTACGCCGCGGGCACCGTCGGCGACCAGCTTCAGAAGCTGGCCGAGGACAACGGCATCACCGGCGACGGCTATTCGCTGGCCGCCGTGGGCGCCTCGGAGATGATCGGCGAGTCCGTCGCGGACTTTGGAGAGGCGATGCTGCTCGCGGTCGTCATGACCTTCCTCGCCCTCGCGGCGATCCTGGAAAGTTGGCGCAAGCCGCTGCTCGCCCTCGCGACCGTGCCGATGGCGCTCGTGGGCGTGCTTTGGGCGTTGCAGGCGGCGGGGCTGGCCGTGTCGATCTTCGTGCTGCTCGGCGGCGTGATGCTCATCGGCGTCGTCGTGAACCCGGCGGTGCTGATCGTGGACGCCATGTCGCGCTTCGAGGCGGCGGGGGAGGGCAGGTCGGACGCCGTGTGCCACGCCGTGGCGGCGACCTTCCGGGCCGTGGTGATGGTGATTGTCGCGTCCGGACTCGGCATGCTCCCGATCGCGCTCTCGACCGGCATCGGCGCCGTGAACCGCGTCGGCATCGGCGCGGCAAGCGTCGGCGGCATCCTCGTCGCCGGCGTCCTGACGCTGACCGTGCTTCCGCTTCTCGCGATGGGGCGGGACGCTAGAAGAGCTTGAACTTCGGCAGGTCCTGAATGTCCACGGCGCCGGCGAGGCGGCCGGTCGCGGGATCGACGACGGGGAGGTCGTCGATTTCGCGGCCTTCGAGGACGCGGAGCACGTCGGAGGCGTAGTCTTCGGGGGCGACGACGGTCGGGTGCGCGGTCATGAAGTCGCGAACCGGGCGCGAGAGCGCGTCGGGGCCGGAGGAGGCGAGAGCGCGGCGGAAATCGCCGTCGGTGAAGATGCCGAGAAGCCGGCCGTCCGGATCGACGGCGAAGGCCGCTCCGGCGCGCGCGTGGGTCATCGCCTCGACCACTTCGGCGAGCGGGGAATCCGGCGGGACGGCGGCAACGCGCTCTCCGGTGCGCATGATGTCGCGGGCGCGCAGCAGGAGCGTCTTGCCGATCGCGCCGCCCGGGTGCAGACGGGCGAAATCCTCGCGTCCGAAGCCGGACGCCTTCAGAAGGGCCATCGCGAGGGCGTCGCCGAGGGCGAGCGTCGCCGTCGTCGAAGCCGTGGGGGCAATGCCGAACGGGCAGGCCTCGCGCGGCACGGCGCACGAAAGCGCGATGTCGGCGCAGCGGGCGAGCGTGCCGTCCGGCGCGCCGGTGAAGGCGACGATCGGGATGCCGAGGCGGCGGACGGCGGGGAGGAGGTTCTTGATCTCGTCCGATTCGCCGGAGTAGCTCAGGGCGACGAGCACGTCCGCCGGGGCGAGGATGCCGAGGTCGCCGTGGAGCGCCTGCATCGGGTCGAGAAAGACGGAGGTCGAGCCGGTGGAGGCGAGCACGAGCAGCAGCGCGCGCGGCTCCGCCCCGTCGGCGAGATAACGCAGAAGCTCAGGATCGGAATCTCTCTGCTCAAGCAGGGAAGTGCCGGCGAGTGCGTCTCCCGCCCGTTTGTGCGCGATCATTTCCGCGCAGATCGAAAGCGCGATCTCCGGCGGCGTCTGCGCACGGATCGGCAGCCCGAT
>CAMNCG010000312.1 GCA_946534105.1 uncultured Verrucomicrobiota bacterium | reverse complement strand
CCGCCGAGAACGGCGTCGAGTTCCTGCTCGACTGCGAGGTGACCGGCATCGAAACGCGAGACGGCCGCGTCCGCCGCGTCCTCACGACGAAGGGCGACATCGAGGCCACGTGGGTGGTCAACGCCGCCGGACTCCATTGCGACGACATCGCGAAGATGGTCGGCGAATGCGACTTCGCCGTCCATCCGCGCAAGGGCGAGTTCTACGTCCTCGGCCACGACACGCCCGTGAAGGTGAAGCACATCATCTCGTCCGTCCCGACCCCCAAGACGCGCGGCGTCCTCGTCATTCCGACGACCGACGACAACGTGCTCGTCGGCCCGACGGCCGACGACGTGGAGGACAAGACCGACCGCAAGACGACTCGCGCGGGGCTGGAGGAAGTGCGGATGAAGGCGCTGGAGATGGTGCCGGGGCTGTGCTTCGCCGACACCATCACGCAGTTTGTCGGAGCCCGCCCGGCGCGCGTCCCGGAGGGCTACCACATCCTCGTCTCCGAGAAGGCGCGGGGCTACGTCGGAATTTCCGGCATCCGCTCGACCGGACTCACCGCCAGCCTGGCGCTCGGCAAGTACGTTGTCCACGAGATGCGGGGCGCGGGCCTCGTGCTTGAGCGCAAGGTCGGCTGGGTTCGCACGCGGCGGGGCATCGTCAAGTTCGCCGGCAAGTCCGACGCGGAGAAGGACGCCCTCATCGCGCGGGATCCGCTCTACGGAAAGATCGTCTGCCGCTGCGAGCAGGTGACGGAGGCCGAGATCGTCCAGGCGATCCGCCGTCCGGTCGGCGCGCGGACGCTCGACGCCGTGAAGCGCCGCGTCCGCGCCGGCATGGGGCGGTGCCAGTCGGGCTTCTGCGGCCCGCAGGTCCTGGCCATCCTGTCGCGCGAGCTCGGCATCCCGGAAAGCGACGTGCGCAAGCGCGGCGTGGCCGCTTTCATGCTTGACCATCCAACTGATAACAACTAGGAAGCATACTATGGATGCCCTCCCCCCTACACAAGCGCACAACCTGCGTAGCCGCGCGGCGTCCATCGCGGGTCCCGTTTCAACCGGACTTCCTCTCTACCTCTTCATGGCCGACGCGGAGGGGCTTCCGCGCTTCCCCGTCCACGCGCGGTGCCGGGCGCTCCGCCTCTCCGTCAGGCGGCAGGACGGCACCTACGCCCTGGCGCGAGACCTCATCCCCGTGCGCGACCCCGTCACCGGCGGCGCGGCGCTCTGGGACCGCGTGTCCGAGCGATACTTCCGCAACGGCGGCAAATACATGATCTCCGGCGGCGGCGAGGAACGCCCGATGGTCCTGTCCTTCGTGATGGTGGTGCGGTAGGGGAAGCTTCGATCACGCCCGGCCATGAAATTCCACGCCACATGTTTCGCCGCGATGCTGGCGGCCGCGCTTGCCGGCGGCGTCTCGCCTTGTCGCGGCGACATCGTCTTCGCCCCTGCACCCGGCGAGGACTGCGCCGACGCGCTCCAGGCGCTCATTGACGCAAGCCCCAACGACACGATTTCCATCCCCGACGGCATCTACCTGCTTTCGCATCCGGTCTCCACGCCGGCGAAGCCGGAGCTCGCCGTCTCGCTCGCCCTTTCCAACTTCGCCGTCCTCAGGGCCGCTCCGGACTTTCCGGAGCGCCAGCCGCTCGTGCGCCTCGGCGGCGTCCATCCGGCCAACGACATACGGACTCCCGGAAGCGTCTATGGACTCTGCGGCGGCGTCCTCGACGGCTCCGGCCGCGCGGCCGGGGTCTGCATCGAGTCCGGGCGCGAGACCCGCGTCCAGAACGTCTCGATGAAGAACGTCTGGTATGGCCTGAAGATTCTGCGCGGCGCGAATAACGGCTCGTCCGACTGCGACATCCGCGACGTGAACATCACCGGCAACCGCCGGCCCGGCTCCGTCGGCGTCATCCTCCACGCCTACGACAACACGCTCACCAACATGCGCATCGCCGACTGCCAGATCGGCGTCCGCGTGCGCGCCGGCGGCAATCTCCTCACGAACGTCCACCCGCTCTGGACGAACCCCTCCGACCAATACGACGCCGGCATCGGCTTCGACGTGGGCGCCTCCGACACCTCGTTTGTCCGCTGCTATTCCGACCACTTCTCCACCGGATGGCGCTTCCGCAAGGGTTCCGACCGCTGCGTCCTAGACGGCTGCGTCAACTTCTGGTACGCATCCTCGCCGGGCCGCCGCCACACCGCCATTCGCTGCGACGGCACCTTCGAGGCGATGGTGACGGGAATGTGGTTCGGCTTCAAGGACGGGAAGGCCGTGAACACGGCGCTTCAGTGCGAAGCCCCCGGCGGCAGGGGCTTCATCGCCGACCCGCGCCTCTACGAGAGCAACCTCAACGACTCCGCCGACGCCTTCCGCGACTATCTTCGCGGAACGATCCACGGCGTCGGCTACCCGCCCGCCGGCCCCGTGCTGCGCGTCCCGCGCATCGATTCCGCGTCCGCGCGCTTCGGCGCTCCGCCCGCGCTTCCCGCGCCTGTCTGCCCTGAGCCCGAGGCGGAAGCCGCGAGTTGGGTCTTCGTCTCCGTTACGAACGGGGTGTGCGACGATGTGTGCGCCGCCCCGTGCGGCGACGACGACCTCTCCTACCGCTTCCGCTGCCTCCACGACGACGGCGGGCTTCTCGTGGAGACCATCGTGCGCGACGACGACGTTTCGACCGACACCTGCCCCGCCGGGGCCATCGACTGTCGCTCGTGGCTGGACGATTGCATCGAGGTGTTTCTCGACGGCGAAATGGCGCGCCTGCCCGACAGCCGCGCCGACGGCGGCAGGCATCTCTGGCACGGTGGCGAATTCGTTCTGGTGGCCAACGGCGCGGCGCAGAGCAACTCCTCCGCCGCCCCGAATGGCTACGTCCCGCCCGCACGGGCCTTCGGGGGCGATCTCCCGGACGTCAACTGGTGGACGGGCGAGGCGTTCCCGCTTCCCGGCTTCGGCTACGCGGGGCGCATCTACATCCCGTGGCGCTCCATGGGACACGACACGGCCCCCGCGCGCGTCGGCTTCACCATCTCCGTTCAGGATGACGACGGCGGCGGCGAGCGCGACCACACCCTCTATTGGCAGGGCAACCCCGCCAAGCCCCATCTGGACGAACGAGCCTTCGGCGTCCTTGAAATGACGAAATGAGAAAAGTCCTGCCCTTCACATTTTTCTGGCCCTTCTCCCAGCTTCCCGACCGACCTGCGCGGCCTCACCGACTGGGCGTCTGAACTGCCGCAGCTTTTCTCCGCGCCCCGCCTCATGCAGATGCAGAGCGAGGCCAGCGTCCGCGCCGAGAACCCTTTCACTCCGCGCGACGAACTTGCGGGACTTGCGGGACTTGCGCGACTTGCGGGACTTGCGCGACCGG
>CAMNCG010000311.1 GCA_946534105.1 uncultured Verrucomicrobiota bacterium | reverse complement strand
GCGCCGTCGAATCCGGACGTGTGGTATGCCTGCGTCGATGTAGGCCGCCCCTACCGCTCGGACGATGCCGGACGCCACTGGCGGCCGCTTCACGGCAACCTCGCCGCCATCCACCGCAACGTGTCGGGCGACTGCGTGCGGACGCTTGACGTCGATCCGCGCGACGCGGACCGTTTCGTCATGTGCTCAGGCGGCACCTTCCGGCAGCCGGCTGGCATCTTCGTCAGCCGCGACGGCGGCCGATCGTTCCGCAAGACGCGGTGCGGCAGATTCTACGGCAACGGAAACCGGCGGATGACCGGCCTAGTCCTTGGACGCAACCCGAACAACCCGAATGAACTCGTTGCCGGCGAGGACTGGGACGGCGTGTCGTTCAGCGCCGACAACGGCGAGACATGGACTTCCGTCGGCCTGGAGCGGACATGGCTGACCGATTTGCGGTACGACAGGGCCGCGCCAGGCCGCATCTACGCCTGCGCGCCTCCGCCGCTCCTTCCCATGCCCCACGACTCGCCTGACGCGCTCGAGTTCGACGGGCGTACATACGAGACGGGGTTGTTCCGCTCCGATGACGGGGGGCGCAGCTGGCGGCGGCTTTCCTCGGAGGCGCCATGGGAAATCTGCCAGATTGCGGGACGCCGCGAAATCGTCGCGTTCTTCCCCGCGAGGGGGGTGATGCGCTCGCTTGACGGCGGCGAGACGTGGGAGGACTTCTCGCAGGGCCTTGAAGTGAATCCGGCCTGCGACATTGGCGATTCCAGTTCACCGGGCCGCTACCAGGCATTCGGGGCGGGCCTCGACTTCTATCTCGTCGGAAACGGCAAGGGCGACATCTACAGGCGCGGCGTCGAT
This sequence comes from uncultured Verrucomicrobiota bacterium, assembly GCA_946534105.1. GTDB lineage: Bacteria > Verrucomicrobiota > Kiritimatiellia > RFP12 > UBA3636 > UBA3636. Next base: position 2,600 of record CAMNCG010000311.1, on the reverse strand, counting down.
GACACGGCTTGGAGCAAGGTCTCGATACTGCGAAAACAGGCCGGCGTTCCGGAAAAGGAACCGCGCCTCCAATACATGGCCAAGCATCCCATGGAAGCGCTCTGCTCGTTGATCGTCGATCCTCGCGACGAGAGTCACTGGCTCGCGACCGACTGGTTCGAGATATGGGAGACGTTCGACGCCGGGGCGCACTGGACAAGCCGTGTCGATGGCATCATGCAGCTGGTGTCGTTCACGGTCGAATGCGACCCTTTTTCGGAGGACAACATAATCTACGGCGTGGCGGACATGGGGCTGTTCTCTTCGCAGGACGGCGGCAGGCGGTTCTGGGCGCCTAACGGATGGGTCTATGCGTGCAGCGCATCGTATTCGCGCAGGACGCCAGGTCTGGCGATGATGTGCGGCGGCAAGGGGGAGGGCATGGTCAAGCGCTCCACAAGCGCCGGCCGGTGGTGGAAAGTCCCGGCCCTGCGCGGCCTCCCGAAACTCGACGCCTCCAATCCTGGCGTGAGAGCCTATACGATAGCGAACAATCCGGCCGACGACTCGTTCCTGATTCTCCTGTCCGGCCCTGTAGAAGAGGGAAAGGGGGGAATATACCGGACGGCGAACGCGGGTGACGACTGGGAGTGGTTCGGCGAAGGACTGCCCAAGGGCGTTGACCTTTTCAAGGATTGGGAATGGGGCAAGGGAGGGCCGTATCCGCAACTTTATTTTGGCGTCGATGGTTCGGCGGTCTGCTATTCCGCAAAGATTTGGAAAGGATGGTATCTCGACAGGGAAACGTCCACATGGCGGGAATCGCAGGGCGGTGCGGGCATCTGTGCGGCAGACCCGTTCCGTCCGGGACGCTTCCTCCGCGCCGGAAGAACGCTTTCGGAGTCGCTCGACGGCGGAGCGACGTTCCATCCTTATGAGGAGAGCGACCTTGGCGAGTGCGCATTCGTCTCGTTCGATGCGCACACGCCAAACCTTGCCGTCGCCGGAGTCGCTTCAGACCGCTCGGTCGCATTTAGCCGCGACGGAGGTCGGCATTGGAAAGTCCTGGACGGTGCGGAGCGCGTCCCGTCCGGCTGTTCGTCAAAAGTCCTTGTTGACCGAAAACGCCTCTTCTATCTTTCAACTGGTTCAGGAGTGTTCACGAGAGTATTGCCATGAACCATGCCCCATTCCTTTCTGACATCTTCGCGCCTGTATCGTCTATGGCGGCCGCGGTTCGCTATAAAGGGCAGCGGCTGAACCTCATGTCGCTGTTTGGGCGATTCCCGGCTGTTCACGGCGAAGAGGTAGAGCGGAAGAACAGTGTTGATCGGCCGTTGCCGGGAGAGAGAACATGATGCGTCCTGACCAAATTGAAGCCTCGTTCGATGAGGCGGTCTTCGTTGACGGACTTCCAATATCCGATGTGAGCGCCGGCGTCCGACGCGTTTACGACGAAGGCGAACGCTCGGGCGCGCCATTCCCCGTGACGCGGGCAAGAATGCTTGCCTACGCCCTCGGTAACGCGCGGCTGGCCGTCAATAAGCAAGATGACTTCGCAGGCGTCGTGGAGCGTCACTACCTCGACAGCCGCTACGGCGTCGGAGAAATCGCCCGCATCCAGGGCGAACGGGCCGAAGCGGTCGCCCGCCGTGACTTTCCCGAAGGATTTGCCCGGACCAACTCCGCCTGGGCGGAGGGGCGTTTTTTCACACAAGCCGATCTCAGCCACACCTCGCCCGACTGGGAGCGCATCCTCTCGCTCGGCATTCCGGGCCTCCTCGCCGAAGCGGAGGTGCGGCACACCGTGCGGCCGACGCCCTTCACGGAATCCGTCGTCCTCGCCTGCCATGCCTTCCGTGACTTCGCCCTGCGCTTCGCCGCCGTCTGCAACCGGGAGGGCCGTCATGACCTCGCCACCGAACTATCTGCCCTTGCGGCGCGTCCGCCCGAAACGCTTCACGAGGCGCTTCAGCTCGCCATTCTCTACTGGCACGTTCAGGAAACCGAGGGCGAGTGGGTGCGCTCCTTCGGCGTCTTCGACCGCCAGTATCTGCCCTTCCTCGAACGCGACCTCGCGGCGGGCCGTCTCACCGAGGAATCGGCGGAAGAGCTGCTGGTCGCGTTCTTCGCTTTCTTCCACGCCGAATCCAAAGGACGCGACGCCGGAGCGCCGTTCTGCTTTGGCGGCTATCTTCCGGGCGAACCTTTGCGCGACGGCTGCAACCGCCTCACGCGCCTCGCGTGGCGCGCCTTCCGCACACTCGGGACGCCAAGCCCGAAATTCTCCATCCGCGTCAACCCCGACACGCCGCGCGAACTTCTTCGCTTTGCCGCCGAGTGCATCCAGGAGGGCAAGAACGCCATGGTCTTCGCCAACGAGCCGCTCGTGCGCAAGGCCATGCTCCGACGCGGCAAGGACCCCGCCGATCTCGCGAACTTCATCCCCATCGGATGCTACGAACCCGCCATCATGGGCAAGGAACTCTCCTGCACCATGCAGTGCGTCTTCAACCTCTCCAAGCCGGTCGAAGACCTCTTCGCGGACGGCGCCGCCGCCCCGGCGACATGGGAAGAAGCCGAGGCGCGATACTTCGCCGCGCTGGAACGCGACCTCCGCG
>CAMNCG010000310.1 GCA_946534105.1 uncultured Verrucomicrobiota bacterium | reverse complement strand
CCCGGCGTAGCCGGAAGTCCTGATGGCGAGGCTCCGCCCTCGCCAAGAATGGTCGGCCCTTCCTCCTTCCAATACACCGCCAGGCCTTCGCCTTCGGTGGTGATGTGGATGATCGCGGCGTTGAGGTCGAGGCAGGCCGCGCGGGTGAACCCGGTCGGTTCGTTGCCTTCGGCGATCTCCAGATAGCGGCGCTCCTGAATCGCCGGGAGATAGCGGCTTTCGGGACGGTGGCCAAGGGCCATTCGGTCGGGGAGGATGCGGATCAAGCGCCCCGCGGGATCGGCGAGCAGCATGTCGCGCACGGCGACTTCGCCTGGACTGATGAAGCTGCTCAGAATCGTGTAGCCCGAACGCGAGGCGTCCTTCATGCGCGAAAGAAGGCGGCTGAGATCCCGGACCTTCCGCGAGACGCGAAGAGAAAGAATTTTCCGAGAGGGATCCAGCAGGTCCACATTGCCGACGCCGCGCCAGTATTCCGCTGGATCGAGGCGCGGGGAGTCGAGCGGCTCGCGGATGCGGAGAAACGCGGGCTGGTTCTTGCCGAGCTCCCACTTGAGCGGATTGTAGGCGATGTAGCGCTCGGTGGAGTCGATAAAGCGCTCGGAGGTGCAGATGCGATCGTGGCAGCCCTGCTGCCAGAGGGAGGCGACGCCGAGCGGGGAGAGTTCCATCTTCGCCTCGACCACGCGGCCGAAAAGGCAGGCGCGCGGCGAAGTGGAGATGGTGATGAAGAGCGCAGCCCCGCGCGAGTAGTCGTAGAAGGGGAAGCGGCGGTAGCGGTGGATGGTCCGTTTAGGCCGGGGCGGAGCCCGGCCATCAGGACTCGCTTCGCGACGAGGAGCGGATGGCGGTTTAGGCCGGGGCGGAGCCCGGCCATCAGGACTCGCTTCGCGGCATGCGACGGGACCCGGCAGAGGCATGACTGGTCTTTACTCGCGCTCGGCGGGAGAAGTAGGGGGCGTGGGCTCGGTGAACTCGGGCGTGTCGGGAGAGTCCTGATGGCCGGGATCCGTCCCGGCCAAGTCGGTCTCTTCGCCCGGGACCACGGTCGCGGAGACCACGGCGTCGCCGGCGGCGACGTTCACGATCTTCACCCCCTTGGCGCCGCGGGAGGTTTCGCGGATGGAACCCACGGAAGTGCGGATGAGCTGGCCCTTGGCGGTGACGACCAGGATCTGGTCGGCGGGCAGCGTCGCCTTCTCGCCGGTCTGCAAGGGGACGGGGGGCTCCCCCGCACCCCCTGCGACGGCTTCGCCGTCGGAGGCGGGGCGCTCGAGGTGCACCGCGGCGGCGAAGACGACCTTGCCGTTGCGGTCGCCGGTGTCGATGGAGCGAACGCCCTTGCCTCCGCGCCGGTGGATCGGGTAGGCGTCGAAGGCGTTGAGCGTGCCGTAGCCGTTCTCGACCATGAAGAGGATGCGCGCGGCGGGGTCCTTCTCGACCTTCACGACGGCGACGACCTTGTCCGGGGAGGACGGAGCCTCGCCGTCAGGACTCTCCTCTTCGCCCTCGGCCTCCTCCGGATCGGCGAAGGCGACGCCGGCGAGGCGGATGCCGCGGACGCCGCGCGAGGCGCGGCCGAGCGGGCGGAGCTGGTCCTCGGTGAAGTGCACGGCCTGGCCGAAGGCGGAGGCGACGATCACCTCGTCGCCGCGCTCCACGAGCTCGGCGGAGACGAGCTCGTCGTCGTCGTCGATGTTGATGGCCTTGATGCCGTTCTTCGTGACGTTCTGGAACTCGGAGAGCACGGTCTTCTTCACGATGCCCTTGCGCGTGACGAAGAGCACGGCCTGGCGGTTGGAGAAGATTTCCTTGCCCTCCTTGACGACGTAGCGGGTGTCGTCCTGCGCGGCTTCGTCCTCCGCGAAGGCCTGCGCGGCCTCCTCGGCGGTGCCGAGCGTGACGAGGGCGAGGACCTTCTCCGCGGGTCGCGGGGCGAGGGGCCTGCCGTCCTTGTCCCTGGCGCCTTCCTTGATCGCCGGCTGGAGCGGGAGGAAGTTCACGATGGGCTTGCCGAAGGAGTTGGGGTCGGCCTCCGGCAGGTCCCACGCGCGGCCGATCGCGTAAACGCGGCCCCACGAGGTGAAGGCGAGCAGCGTGTCGTGCGACATCGCGGTGTAGACGCGCTCGACGTAGTCCTCGTCCTTGAGCTTGGCGCCCTTGCGGCCCTTGCCGCCGCGCTTCTGGGCGGCGAAGGCGTCGAGCGACGAGCGCTTCACGTAGCCCTTGGCGGAGAGCGTGATGACGCACTTCTCGTTGGCGATGATCTTCGTCATGTCGATCTCGCCGGAGGCGTGCTCGATCGAGGTGCGGCGCTCGTCGCCGTACTTGGCGATCATCTCGTCGCACTCGGAGACGATGATGTTGCCGATCTCGCTCTCCTTGTTGGCGAGGATGAACTCGTAGCGCTCGATGCTCGCCATGACCTGGCGGTACTCCTCCTCGATCTTGTCGCGGGAGAGGCCGGTGAGCTGCTTGAGGCGCATCTCGAGGATGGCGGAGCTCTGCACGTCGTCCAGACCGAACTTCTCGAGCATGCGCGCCTTGGCCTCCTCGTCCGTCTGGGACGAGCGGATGATGCGGACGATCTCGTCGATGTTGTCGATCGCGATGCGGAAGCCCTCGAGCAGGTGGGCGCGCTCCTTGGCCTTGCGCAGGAGGAATCGCGTGCGGCGCTCCACGACCTCGCGGCGGTGCTCGACGAAGCAGCGCAGGAACTGCTTGAGGTTCATCACCTTCGGGCGGCCGCGGTCGAGCGCGAGCATGTTCGCGCCGAAGTTGGACTGCAGCGCGGTGTGCTTGAAGAGGAGGTTGAGGACGACCTGTGGGACGGCGTCCTGCCTGAGGTCGATCTCGACGCGGACCTTGTCCTTGGAGAGGTCGCGCACTTCGGCGATGCCCGTGAGGACCTTCTCGTCCATCAGCTCGCCGATGTGCTGCAGCAGGTCCGTCTTGTTGATGCCGTAGGGGACCTCGTGGACGACGATCTGCGAGTGGCTGCCCTTCTCGACGATCTCGCAGCGGGCGCGGACGACGAGCGTCGCGCGGCCGGTCGTGTACATCTGCTTGATCGGCGCGGTGCCGCAGAGGATGCCGCCCGTGGGGAAGTCGGGGCCCTTGATGTGCTGCATCAGGCCGTCGATCGTGATCGCGGGGTCGCGGACGAGCGCCTTGACGCCCTCCAGCACCTCCGTGAGGTTGTGCGTCGGGATGTTCGTCGCCATGCCGACGGCGATGCCCATTGAGCCGTTGAGGAGAAGGTTGGGGAGCTTGGACGGCAGGACCGTCGGCTCCTCGAGCGTGCCGTCGTAGTTCGGCACCATGTCGACCGTCTCCTTGTCCAGGTCCTCGAGGAGGTCCTCGGCGAAGCGCTGCATGCGCACCTCGGTGTAGCGGGGGGCGGCGGCCTTGTAGCCGTCGATCGAGCCGAAGTTGCCATGGCCGTCCACGAGCATGTAGCGCATGTTGAAGTCCTGCGCCAGGCGGACGATCGTGTCGTAGATCGAGGCGTCGCCGTG
>CAMNCG010000309.1 GCA_946534105.1 uncultured Verrucomicrobiota bacterium | reverse complement strand
TCCCCGCAACCCCGCCACGAGAGAATCCCGCCATGCAGACCGCACGGACCCCTTTCCCGCCTCCGGCCGCGCTCGCCGCGGCCTTTTCGGTTTCTCTTTCCGGATGTCTCCTCGGACCCGACTACGAGCGTCCTTCGGCCGAAGGACTCGTGCCGGAGACCTTTGCCGCATCGCCCGCGCCGGGCGGGGAAGGGCAGGGCGATCCGTCCGCCGCGGCGGTCCCCGCGGCGGACGCGCGCTGGTGGGACGCGTGGAGCGACCCCGTCGTCGCGCGGCTTGTCGCCGAGGCGTGTTCGACGAACCTTTCGCTCGCCCAGGCCGGCGCCCGCGTCCGGCAGGTGCGCGCGGCGCTCGGCGCCGCCCGCGCGGCGCTGCGGCCGACGCTCGGGTTTTCCGGCTCCGCGTCCGCGAACCGGGCGTACGATCCGGATTCCCGTTCCCGCTCCGCCCGCGCGGGCGCCGACGCGGGCTGGGAACTCGATCTCTTCGGCGCGAATCGCCGCGCCGCCGAGGCCGCCGGCGCGGACGCCGAGGCCGCGGCGGCCGAGGCGGACGGCGCGCGCCTTTCGCTTCAGGCCGAAACCGCGTCCGCGTACGTCGAGCTGCGCCTTGCGGAAGCCCTGCTCGCCCTTTCCCGCGAAAACCTCGCGCTCGCGGAGGAATCCCTCGAAATCGCCCGCGCCAAGGACGCCTCCGGCATGGAGGCCGGCGCGGGTCTCGCGGCCGCCGAAGCGTCGGTCGCCGACGCGCGAGCGGCGGTTCCGGCCCTCGAAGCCGAGGCGTCGGCGGCGCGTCGCGCGCTGGAGGCCCTCCTTTCGCGGCCGCCGCTGGCGCTCGAAGCCGAACTCGCCTCCGGGACCCCCGGCGCGATTCCCGAGGCGCCGGATCCCCCCGCGGTCTCCCCGGCCGACGTTCTGGCGCGCCGCCCGGACGTCCGGAAGGCCGAGGCCGCGCTCCACGCCGCCACGGCCCGCGTCGGCGCCGCCCGCGCCGCCCGGTATCCCGCCGTCAACCTCCTCGCCGGAGCGGCCCTTTCCGCCTCGTCGCTCGACGACTGGGAGCGCTCGACCGCGCTCTCCGTCGGGCCGTCGGTTTCGCTTCCCCTCTTCCGCGGCGGCGCGCTCGCGGCGGCCGAGGAGCGCGCCCGCGCGGCCGCGGACGAGGCCCTGCTCGCCTGGCGCGGCGCCGTGCTTTCGGCGATGCACGAGGCGCAGGACGCCTGGACCCGCCACGCGGCGGAAGCCGGCCGTCGCGCCGACCTTGCGCTTTCCGCCGCGAAGGCGGAAGAGGCGCTGGACGCCGCGACCGCGCTCTGGAAAGCCGGGTCCGGCGGCTACGAGGCCGTTCTTTCCCGCCGCCAGGCGCTTCTTTCCGCGCGCCAGAGCGTCGCCCGGAACGCGGCCGACCGCGCGCTTCACTCCCTTTCGCTCTACAAAGTTCTCGGAGGCGCCCCGTGACGTTTCGGACGGCAAAACTTTTTGCGCGCCTCGTCTTGCGTGCGCGCCGCGTCCGTGGTAGACTTCGCGGCATGTTCCGCTCCTTCCGCAAGTTGCTTTTTCCGGTCCTTTTCGCCGTCGCGTCCGGCCTTCCGGCACTGGCCCCCGGCGCGGACCTCCGCATTGTGGGCAAGGCCAGCCCGGCGGACAAGCAGACCGTGTCGTTTTCCCGCCTTCGGGCGGACGATTCCCCCGCCGCGCGCGAATTCCTCGCCACGCTCCGCAACGACCTGCTGCTTTCCGGATGGTTCGTCCCGGTGGACGCCGAGAGCGCGTCCGTGCAGCTCTCCGGCTCCGTGACCGGAAGCGCGTCGGGCGCCAACGCCGCCTTTCGCGCCCTCTGGGCGGGCGGGACGCGCCAGCGCGACTGGTCTCGCGCCGCGTCCGGAGACGTGATCCGCGACGCCGCCCACGAAGTGGCCGACGGCATGGTTTCCGCGATCGCCGGCGAGCGGCCGATGGCGAGTTCCAAGATCGCCTTCGTCGGAAAACGCGACGGCGGGACCGCCGTGTACGAGTGTGACGCCGACGGGCGGCGGGTCCGCCAGATCACGTCCGACCGCCACCTGTGCCTTTCGCCGAACTGGGAGCCGCGCACGCATTCGTTCCTCTACACGTCGTGGGCCTCCGGCCTTCCGGCCGTGTGGCGCGTCGACCTCTCCCGGAACAAGCAGCGCAGGATCTGCGCCTACCCGGGCATGAACCTCGGCGCGACGGCCTCCCCGGCCGACGGGCGGGTCGCGGTCGTCCTTTCCCGTTCCGGGCAGGTCGACCTCTATCTCGTGGACGGGTCGAACGGCCGCATCCTCGACCGGCTCACGAACAGCCGCGACGCGAGCGAATCGTCCCCCTCGTGGTCTCCGGACGGCCGTTCGCTCGTGTACGTGAGCGACGCCGGCGGCGTCCCGCGCCTCTACGCGATGTCCCCCGCGTCGAAGACGCCGCGCCGGCTCGTGTACGCTTCGTCGATCCGCGAGAACGTCGCCCCCGAATGGGGGATTTCCGGCGAAATCGTCTTCTGCGGCCGTTCCGGCGGTCGCTACGGCGTGTACGTGATCGACCCTTCCCGCGACGCGCGGACCTCGACGCCGGCGAAGATCAGTCCGGACGACGGCGCGGACTACGAGGACCCGTCCTGGGCCCCCGACGGCCGCCACGTCGTCTGCACCCGCACGCAGGGCCGCCGCCGTTCGCTCGTCGTGCTCGACGCCAAGGGCGACGCCCCGCGCAAGCTTTTCGACCTGCAGGGCGACTGGTACCTGCCGTCGTGGTCGGACAACCTGCGTCCGTGACGGTTCCGTTTTCCCGGTCCTTTTTCCCCTCCCCAACAACAACCCACCCAAACGATGAAATCCACATACGCTTCCACGATTCTGCTTTCGGCCGCGGTCGCGCTCCTTTCCGGCTGCCGCACTCCGCCTCCGTCCGAAGACGCCCTCGAAGGCGAGGACGGACTCAACGCCGGCGGATGGATCGACGGCGACGGCGCCGGCGCCTTCGGCGCGGACGCCCTTCCCGGCGGCAACTTCCAGGACCTTCCGCGCATCGAGACGCCGGCCGGCGTCGAACCCGTCTATTTCGCCTACAACGATTCCTCCGTCCCGGCTTCCGAGAGCGGCAAGATCGCCGTCGTCGCGAACTTTCTCCGCGACCATCCCGGCGTCGTCCTCGTCGTCGAGGGCAACTGCGACGAGCGGGGCACCAACGAGTACAACATGTCTCTCGGCGAGTACCGCGCCAATGCCGTCCGCGACGCCGTGACCGGCGCCGGCGTCTCCGGCCAGCGCATCCAGACCGTGAGCTACGGCGAGGAACGTCCCGCCGTGATCGGCAGCGACGAGAGCGCCTGGGCGCAGAACCGCCGTGCCGATTTCGCCTTCTACAAGGCCGACTAGCGGCACCCGCGGAATTTTCCGCTTCGCGATGCGCTGCCTGCGTCCGTACCGGACGTGGGTGGCGCTCGCACCTGTCGCGATGGCCGTCGAGACGTCGATGGACCTCGCGCAGCCGGCGCTCATGCGCCGGATCGTGGATGACGGCGTCGCG
>CAMNCG010000308.1 GCA_946534105.1 uncultured Verrucomicrobiota bacterium | reverse complement strand
ACGTCCGGAGGGCCGCCGCGGGAGCGAGCGACACCCGCCGCGGGCGGCCGCGCGGTCGTCCTCAAGACCGCCGGCGCGTACCACAGCCCCTTCATGGCCCCGGCGGCGGAAAAGCTCGCCGCCGTGCTCGAGGCGGCCGACCTCAGGTCCCCTTCCGTTCCGGTCCTTTCCAACTACACGGGCCGCCCGCACGGCGACGCCGCCGAGATCCGGGCGTCGATGGTCGCCCAGGTCGCGAATCCCGTGCGCTGGACCGACGACACCGCGGCGATGACGGCCGCCGGGGCGGACGCCTTCTTCGAATTCGGTCCTGGCGCCGTGCTGAGCGGCATGGTGAAACGAGCCGTGCCCGGCGCGAAACTCTTCAACGTCAACTCGGAGCCCGCCGCCCGCGCGGTCGCCGAGGCCCTTTCCTCCCCCGCCGCGTGACGAGGCGCGGCAGAACGCCAACGAAAGCCCAACGATGAAAAAGACACCGGCCCCGCTCGTCGCCGCCCTCCTCTCGGTCGCGACGTGCGCCTTCGCGCAGACCCCCAAGACGATTGAGCCGACCGCTCTCGCCGCCGTCGCCTCCGAAATCACCCAACCCGAGCCCGCCGACGTGGCGGCGACGGTCGAGGCCGGCTCCGGCTGGCTTGAAGCGTTCACCGAATGGATCGGAAAAGTCGACGACCTGGTGTGGGGCGTGCCGCTCATCGGGGCGATCCTCGTCACCGGAATCCTCCTCACGGCCGTCCTGCGGTTCGTCCACCTCTTCAACCTGAAGCGCGCGTTCCGCTACATGTTCAACTCGGAGACCGACGGCCACGGCGAGGTCTCCAGCTTCGGCGCGCTCTGCACCGCGCTCTCCGCCACGATCGGCACCGGCAACATCGTCGGCGTCGCCACCGCGATCGGCACCGGCGGCCCCGGCGCGCTCTTCTGGATGGAAGTGGCCGCCTTCTTCGGCATGGCCACCAAGTACGCCGAAGGCACGCTCGCCGTGCAGTACCGCGAAGTCGCGCCCGACGGCAAGGTCCTCGGCGGCCCGTTCTACTACATCGAGAAGGGGCTCGGCTCCGGCTGGAAGTGGCTCGCCGTGCTCTTCGCCGTCTTCGGCGTCTCCTCCGGACTCCTCGGCATCGGCACGATCACGCAGGTCCACGGCATCACCTCGGCGACGCTGCGGTTCTTCGACCCGGGCTTCGACCCGTCCGACGCCGCGACCGGCCTCCGCGTCTTCGGCACGACCTACTCCTGGAGCACGGTCGTCTCCGGACTCGTCGTCACCGCCGCCGTCGGGCTCGTCGTGATCGGCGGCCTCAAGCGCATCGCCGCGGTTTCGACCGTGATCGTGCCGTTCATGGCCGTCTTCTACGTGCTCATTTGCGCGTTCCTCCTGCTCGGCAACCTTTCGAAGGTCACGGCCGCGCTCGAGCTGATCGTCCGCGCCGCGTTCAACCCGAAGGCCTTCACCGGCGGCATGGTCGGCACGATCTTCGTCGCCATGCAGAAGGGCATCGCCCGCGGCATCTTCTCGAACGAGGCCGGCCTCGGCTCCGCCCCGATCGCCGCCGCGGCGGCCACCACCAAGGAGCCGGTCCGACAGGGCCTCATCTGCATGACGGGCACGTTCATCGACACGATCGTCATCTGCACGATGACGGGCCTCGCGATCGTCGTCACCGGCGCCTGGGAGCCCGAGCTCGGCCTCAAGGGCGTCGACATCACGATCCACGCCTTCTCGAAGGGTCTCGCGTTCCTCGGCCCGCAGAGCGACAAGATCGCCGGCTTCTTCCTCATGGTCGCCCTCGCCTTCTTCGCCTTCACGACGATTCTCGGCTGGGACTACTACTCGGAAAAGTGCCTCGAATACCTCGTCGGCACGAAGCGCCAGGGCGTGATCAAGTTCTACCGCCTGCTCTACGTCCTGGCCGTGTTCATCGGCCCGTATCTCACGGTCTCCGCGGTCTGGAGCGTCGCCGACACGACGAACGGCCTCATGGCCTTCCCGAACCTCGTCGCGCTCGTGCTCCTCTCCCCGACCGTCGGTCGCCTGACGCGCGACTACTTCCGCCGCCTCAGGACCGGCGAGGCGGAAGACTGACCTCGCCCCTTCCCGGCGCCCCTCCCTCCCGCAATCCCATGCTCTCGCTTCTCCAGAACACCCGCCTCGCCTTTGAATTCGGCCCGTTGCGACTCGCGTTCTCGCACCTGTTCCTCATGGGCTTTGCGGCGATCGCGGCGGGTCTGGCGGTGCTGCTGCTGCTGCCTCGGTTCTTCGGACGACTTCCGCGCGACCGAGGCAAGGCGCTCGTGGCGGACGGGAAGAGTTCGGCCGGCAAGCCGACGGGAGCCGGACTCCCGGTGTTCCTGCTCTCCCTGCCCGCGATCCTGCTCGCGCTTCCGATGCGCGACGCCTGCGGCATCGTCTTCCCCTGCACCCCGCAGTGGGAGATCGTCGGGTGCCTCGCGCTCGCGATGGCCACGGGCTACCTCGACGACCGGTCCGAAAAGGAGTGGGGACGCGTCCGCAAGGGTCTGCTCGACCTCGCGGTGGCGCTTCTCGCCGCGCTGGCGCTCTGCCAGTGCAGGCCGGTCGAAATCTGGCTTCCGGTCACGAAGCGCGTCTTCGCGCTGCCGTGGCCGGCGTACGTCGCGATGGCGACGCCGGTGCTCTGGTTCACGATCAACGCGACGAACTGCTCCGACGGCGTGGACGGCCTCGCCGGCACGCTGACGCTGATTTCGCTGGCGGGGCTCGCGATGTTCCTCTACGTGGTCGTCGGCCACGCCGAGGTCGCGAACTACCTCCTGCTTCCCCACAACCCCGACGGCGCGCTCTGGGCGATCCTCTGCCTCGCCTTCTGCGGCGCCACGGCGGGCTATCTCTGGTTCAACGCCTGGCCGAGCCAGGTGCTGATGGGAGATGCCGGATCGCGCACGCTCGGGCTCCTCGTCGGCGTCGCGGCGCTCGCCACCGGCAACCCCGTCCTCGTGCTCGTCATCGCGCCCGTGGTGCTTGTGAACGGCGGAACCGGGCTCGTGAAAATCGTTCTCCTCAAGGCGCTCGCCCGCCTCGGTCTCGACGCCGGCGCGCCGCGCCACTACGCCGACGGCACGTCCGTCCCGCTCGCCCGCCGCCCCTGCTGGCTCGCGCGCACGCTCCGCTCCGTGCGCTTCCCGCTCCACGACCAGGCGAAGACCGTGCTGCACTGGAGCAATCCGCAGGTCCTGATGCGCTTCACGCTCGTTCAGGCCGGGCTGATGCCGCTGCTGATGCTCCTCGTCGTCAAGATCCGGTAGCCCGGGGAGAGGAGTGCCGATGCCGGAAGAAGCGTCCGGAAGCGAAAGCCTGCGGCAGCGCCTCGTCGGCGTCTCGGCCGGACTTTCGGCGCTCGCCCCTTCCCTGCCCTCCCCGCTTCGCGAGGCGTGCGAGTCCGTTTCCTCGGTCGTCGCCCGCGGCGTCGCGCCCCAGCTCGGCGCCGACAGCCCGCTCGTCATTTCCGTGACGGGCGGCGGCAGCGTCGGCAAGTCCTCGGTCTTCGGCGCCCTCGCGGGCGTCCCCTCGGCGAGCCCCG
>CAMNCG010000307.1 GCA_946534105.1 uncultured Verrucomicrobiota bacterium | reverse complement strand
CGGCCGGTCGTAGAAGATGGCGTCGAGGCGGCCGGCGCGGAGGTCTTCCTCGGCGTCGTGCAGCGACTCGTAGCGGAAGGGGTCGATGCCGTGGCGCGTGAGGTAGACGTCGCTGGACATGGAGTCCACGACGCCGACGCGGAGCGATTCGGCGCGGATCATCGTGGGCGGCTCCTCGCCGGCGCGGTAGAGGAACACGCAGCCCTCCTCGGCGTAGGGTATCGAGAAGTCAACATTGCGGCGGCGCCCGTCCAGGATCGTGATCGCGGCGGCGGCGAAGTCGGCGTCGCCATTCTTGACCGAGGAGAGAATCTCGGCGAAGGGGAGGATCCGGATCTCGAGCTCCCGGCCGAGCTTCGCGGCGGCGGCGCGGACGATCTCCACATCGATTCCGGCGGGCTCGCCCGTGGCGGGATCGAGATAGGTGTAGGGCGGAACCTCCGGCATGAAGGCCAGCACGAGCGGGCCGTCCTCGGGACGGCCCGCTGGCGCGTCGCCGGACGCGGCGTCGCGCCCGCCGCACCCGGCGAAGAGCAGGCAGGAGGCCAGCAGTATGGTGGCAAACTTGACGAGCCCGTTGTGCAGGACGGGCCTGATCGCTTCAGGGGATTCGTTCCTCGCGATGATCATGGTCTTTTTGAAATGTTGAAACTTGTAGTCTACAAGTTTTTGCAGTGGCTGGAACTCTATCAGATTGGGTTTCTGTTTGCAATCATGAAATTCGTTGAACATTCTGCAACTTTCTTGGATAAGACTGGCCGGCGCGGCGCTTGTCCGAAACCGCACCGCATGATAGACTTCGGGCGCAATCGCCACCACAATTGCCCACGCCATGAAAAACGACCTCCTCCCGGTTTTCGCCGCCGCCCTCGCGGCGATGTTCCTTTCCGTCTCCTCCGCCGAAACGCCGCCCGCATTCCGCGACTTCGACGTGAAGAAGGAGTTCTCGGAGAATCCCTTCACGGTCTTCACCGGCCGCGGCATGCTGCTGTGCGCCGGAGACCGCGACAAGAGCAACGCCATGACGATCGGCTGGGGCGCACTCGGGACGCTTTGGGGCCGCAACGACGCCCTGACAGTCTATGTGGCCGAGTCCCGCCACACGAAGAAGTTCATGGACGGCGCCACGCATTTCACGGTCATGGCCTTCGACAAGGAAAAGGACGCTCGCATCCTCGCATACATGGGACGCCACAGCGGCCGCGACGGCGACAAGGCCGCCGCGCTGGGGCTGCATCTGGCCTACACGGAGAACGGAACGCCCTACTACGAGGAGGCTCAGGCGGTCTATGAATGCAAACGGATGTATGCCGCGCCGTTCGAGGCGGAGGGCATGCGCGACGTCCCGAAATCCCTCTACGCCAACTTCCCGGCTGGCGTCCACACGATGTACATCGGGCGGATCGTCCGCGCGTTCCGGCGCGAAGATTCCGCCACGTCCGCCACGCCCGTCGCCGACCGCATCGAGCGCATCGAACGCAACAAGGCCGCCATGCGCCGCTTCGAGACGTGCATCAACGAGAACGACCTCGCGCTCGGACGCGAGCTCATCTCCGAAAAGGCCGCCTTCGCGACGCCCGTCTCGCCGGAGCCGCTCCACGGCGCGGAGGGCTATCTCTCGGTCGTGTCGCTCATGCGCGAAAGCTTCCCGGACGTGCACTGGAAACTCGAGGACATGGTCGCGGACGAAAAGACCGTCGCCGTCCGCTGGACCTGCTCCGGCTCGTTCACGGGCAAGGCGCCCTTCGCGGGCGTCGAACCCAACGGCCGCCGCTTCTCGACCTCCGTGATGAACTTCTACGTCTTCGACGAAGACGGCAAGATCGTCGACGACATCGCCGCCACCGGCATGCTCGGCATCATCCAGGGCATTTCTCCCGCTCCATGAAACACGCGCCCGAACCGGAGTTCCAGGCCCGCCCTGCCTTTTCGCAAGAGACCTGCGCGCATCGCGGGCGGCATCCCGAAACAAAACATTCAGCGAATAGGACATCCTGCTTCCATTCAACGCATGCCATGAACGATTCCAACCCCATCCGGCCGAACGGCCACGCCCTGATTCCCTTCCTCGTCTTCGTCGTCTTCTACCTGGGCCTCTCGCTGCAGGCCGGCGACTTCTACAGGGTTCCAATGCCCATCGCCTTCGTCATTGCATCGGCGGCGGCGCTCTTCCTCGGCCGCCCGAAGACGCTTTCGGAGAAAATCGACAGCTACGCCGCCTCGATGGGCGAGCCGAACATCATGATCATGTGCATGGTGTTCATCCTGGCCGGCTCGTTCGCCACGATCGCGAAGGGTTCCGGCGCCGTGGACGCCGCCGTCGCCATCGCGCAGGCCCTCGTCCCGGCGCGCTTCATGCTCGCGGGCATGTTCCTCGTCTCGTCGCTCGTCTCGCTCGCGATCGGGACGAGCTGCGGCACGATCGCGGCGCTCGTTCCAATCGCGGCCGGACTCGTCGGTCCCCTTGGCGCCGACCCCGCGCTGATGGTCGGAGCCGTCGTGGGCGGCGCGATGTTCGGCGACAACCTCTCGCTGATCTCCGACACGACCATCGCCGCCACCCGGACGCAGGGCATCCGGATGCGCGCAAAGTTTCTGGCCAACCTCCGCATCGTGATGCCGGCCGCGCTTGCGGCCCTGGCGCTCTACGCGGTTCTCGGCCGGGGTTCCGCCGAACTTGCCGGCGCGCCGGTCGGCTGGCGCGAATGCGTCCTGGTGCTCCCCTACGCGCTCGTTCTCGCCCTCGCGCTGCTTGGGCTGAACGTCATGGCCCTTCTCTTCGGCGGGACGGTCTTCGCCGCCGTCCTCGGCATCGCTCTCGGCCGCATCGACTTCTGGGGGGCTCTCGACCTCGTGGGCAAGGGAACGCTCGGAATGAGCGAGACGCTCATCGTGGCGTTGCTGGCCGGCGGCCTGCTCGGCCTCATCCGGCACAACGGGGGGATCGACTGGCTGATGGTCAAAATCGGGTCCGCGGTGCGGGGCGTGCGCGGTTGCGAACTCGGCATCCTCGTTCTCGTGTTCGCCGTGAACCTCTTCACCGCCAACAACACCGTCGCGATCATCATCGCGGGACCCGTCGCCAAGGCTCTCGGCGACCGCTTCGGCGCCAAGCCGGAGCGGGTGGCAAGCGTTCTCGACACCGGTTCCTGCATCCTGCAAGGCGTCATTCCCTACGGCGCGCAGCTGCTGATGGCGGTTTCTCTCGCGGCCGGCGCGGGCGTTGCCGTCGGCGCGATTCCTCTCATCGGGCGGCTCTACTACCAGGGAATCCTGCTCGTCGCGGTTCTCGTCGCGATTGCACTTCCCCGCCGGGAAAACCCGGCCTAATTGTCCGGGTCGGCACCGGGAAGCGCGGCAAATACGGGCTCGAAGTCGTCCGCGCGGGAGGCGGGGACGACGAAGTGGTAGAGCGCGGTTGCCTCCCGGTCGCGGATCGGGACGACAACCCGCCCCTCCGGCGCGGGGACGCGCGAGGCGGCGACGGCGGTGAAGAATGCCGGCAGGTCGGAGTTCGCGACGATGCTGCGCGTCGCCTCCAGCGTCCCCTGCTCCAGAAACGTGGCCCGCGGAATCTTCGCGCGGCAGAGCGGAAGCCAGAACCCGACCTTGCCGAACAGGACGAAGGTCTCGCCCGCCAG
>CAMNCG010000306.1 GCA_946534105.1 uncultured Verrucomicrobiota bacterium | reverse complement strand
CTGCAGCGGCCTCACGTCGGTGACGATCCCGGACTCCGTGACCAGCATCGGGAACTATGCGTTCTCCGGCTGCAGCGGCCTCACGTCGGTGACGATCCCGGACTCCGTGACCAGCATCGGGAACAGTGCGTTCTACGACTGCAGCGGCCTCACGTCGGTGACGATCCCGGACTCCGTGACCAGAATCGGGGACAGGGCGTTCGAGTACTGCCGCGGCCTCACGTCTGTGACGATCCCGGACTCCGTGACCAGCATCGGGTCCCGCGCGTTCTACGCCTGCAGCGGCCTCACGTCTGTGACGATCCCGGACTCCGTGACGAGCATCGGGGACAGGGCGTTCGAGTCCTGCAGCGGCCTCACGTCGGTGACGATCCCGGACTCCGTGACGAGCATCGGGGACTCCGCGTTCTACGGCTGCAGCGGCCTCACGTCCTTTTCTGTTGATGCCAACAACTCAAACTACTCTTCGGCAAACGGACTGTTGCTGTCAAAGGATGGCAAGACCTTGATTGCAGGCGTTAATGGCGACGTGACGATCCCGGACTCCGTGACGAGCATCAGGAGATCGGCGTTCTCCTACTGCCGCGGCCTCACGTCGGTGACGATCCCTCCGAGTGTGACGAGCATCTGGTACGATGCGTTCTCCGGCTGCAGCGGCCTCAAGACGCTGTATCTCCCCAGTTCCTATTCTGGAAGCATTCCACAGGTTCCTTCCGGATGCACCATCATTCGCTACGACACGGTGAGGCTTACGGTTGTGTCGGAGAGGGGCGGCGCGAATCCGGCGGTCGGGGACCGCAACGTCCGGTCGAACGAGGTGTTCACCTGCTCGGCGGACGAATGGGTGGCTGACCCGGACGACCACGACATGCGATTCTTCTGCGTCGGGTGGACTGGAACGGGCAGCGTCCCGGCAAGCGGGTTCGGCACAAGCGTCTCGTTCACGCCGACCGAGGCGTCGTCCATCACCTGGCTCTGGGAAAGGCGATCGCGCATCGGCGGCGGCGAGGCCGGCGCGGACGTGTGGAGCCCCGTCCCGGCCGACGCCGCGTGGCGCGAGGTCGAGGACGCCACGGCGGCGGATGGCGTGTGCCTCCAAAGCGGCGAGGTGGAGCAGGGCGGGGAGAGCGCGCTGGAGGCGGCGGTCACGGGGCCGGGACGGTTGTCGTTCCGGTGGAGGTCCGGGGCGAACCGGGGCGACTCGATCAAGTTCCTGCTCGATGGCGCGGAAAAGGCCGCGCTCGCCCGCACGGCGACGGCGTGGACGGAGTTTTCGGCGGACATCGCGGCGGGCGACCACGCGCTGCGCTGGGTCTTCGAGCGCGGTTCGGCAAACGACGGCGGCGCGGCGTTCCTCGACGACGTGCGCTGGATTCCGGCATTGTCGCTTACCGTGGCAAGCTCGGACGGGACTCCGACACCGGCGGCGGGAACGCACACGCTCGACTGGGGGACGGAAGTCGCGGTCTCGGTCGCGGAACCGGAGGCAAGCGGCGGGACGCGACGCGCCTGCACGGGATGGACGGGGACGGGCAGCGTCCCGAGGAGCGGCACCGGGACGAACGCGACGTTCACGGTGACGGAGGATTCGACGCTCACGTGGAACTGGCGCACGGAGCACTGGATCGACGTCGCGGTGACGGGCGGTGGCTCGACGGCTTTCGAGCCGCAGTGGGTCCCGGAGGGCGGGACGCTCTCCGTCGCGCTTTCGCCGGCATGGACGCTCTTCGACATTGCGCTTTCGGGCAATACGGAGGGCGTGGCGCTTTCCGGGAACACGCTCTCCATCCCGGCGGACGGGCCGCGCACGATCCGCGCGGCGATCACGGAGCGGAAGGTGTCGCTCACGGTCGCGACGCCCATGGGAGAGGTGTCGCCCGCGCCGGGCACCTACGAGCACTCCTACGGCGACACGGTGGAGGCGAGCGCGGTTTCGCCCTCCTCCGAGGCGGACGGCGTGCAGGTGGCCTGCACGGGATGGACCGGGACGGGGAGCGTCGGGACGGGCGGGACGGGGACGAGCCGCACGTTCACGATCCGCGAGGATTCTTCGATCACGTGGCTATGGGCGACGAACGTGTGGATCGACCTAAAGGTTGCGGGCGACGGCACGACGTCGTTCTCGCCGACGTGGGTGCGGAAGGGGACGACGCTTTCGATCCCGCTCTCGCCCTCGACGCACCTCTACGACATTTCGCTTTCGGGCGACGTGGCGGACGGCGTGTCGCTCTCCGGCACGACGCTCTCGGTCGCGGCGGACCGACCGCGCACGATCGTCGCGACGATCGCGGAGCGAAAGCTGCCGCTCGTGGTGGAATGCGGACACGGCGAGGCCACGCCGGCGGCGGGGGTCCACTCGCTCTCGTGGGGCGAGGTCGTGCGCGCGGGCGTCGCGCAGCCGGAGCCGACGAACGGCGTCCAATACGTCTGCATCGGCTGGACGGGCGCGGGAAGCGTCCCGGCGGAGGGCGAGGGGACGAACGTCGTCTTCACGATGGAGTCGGACTCGGCGCTCGCGTGGAACTGGCGCACGAACTACTTCGTGGCGCTCGAAACGGCGGGGCCTGTGGCGACGGACTTCACGAACGCGTGGCTGGAGGCGGGCGGGACGCTTGAAATCGCCTACGACGCGCTGTACGACGGCGACTGCGAGATCGCGCTCGGCGGCGACGCCGAGGGCGTCGTCCACGACGCGGAGGCGCGGACGCTGCGGGTGCCGCTCGACGGGCCGCGCGCGATCGCGCTCTCGGTGCAGCCATGGGGCGACCTCACGCTGGAGCGCGCGCTCGACGCGCCGGGCGTCGCCTGGACGAGCGGGGGCGCAAGCCCGTGGACGCCCCAGACGGAGACGGCGGCGGACGGCGAGGACGCGGCGGCGAGCGGCGCCGCGACGGGCGGCGGCGAGAGCGTTCTTTCGGCGTCGCTCGCGGGGCCGGGGACGCTTTCGTGGTCGTGGCGGCTTGAGTCGTCGGGCAACGCCGGCATCGACTTCATGATGGATGGCGCACTGGTGGAATGCATCGAGTCGGACGCGGCGGGGCGGTGGATCGAGATGTCCGCCGAGATCGCGGGCGAGGGCGGGCACGATGTTGAGTTCGTCTTCTGGAACGAAGGCGAGGACGAGGCGGACCGCGGATACGTCGATCGCGTGTCGTGGAGCGGCGCGGGATCCGGCGGCGGGAGCGGCGGCGCGGCCGCCGCGACGAAGACGACGCCCGCGCCGGTGCCGCACGAATGGCTCGTGGGGAACGGGCTTGCGGCGGCGGGATCGGGCGCGGAGGCGTTCGAGGCGGCGGCCGCCGCCCCGGCGAGGAACGGGCGCCCGGTCTGGGAGTGCTACGTGGCGGGCCTCGATCCGAGGAAGCCGGATGACGACTTCCGCGTGGGCATCGCCATGGAGGGAGGAATGCCGGTGGTCACCTGGTGGCCTTCCAATGTCGCGGGCCGCGTCTACGCGGTCTGGGGCAAGGAGACGCTGGCGGACGGCTGGGAGACGCCGACGAACGCCATGCACCGGTTCTTCCAGGTGCGCGTGGCGCTTGAGGACGGGTTCTCCGGCGGCGGCGACGGGGGCGGAGAAAGCGGCCTCGATGAAAGCGCGTGGCCGGGAAGCGTCACGGTGACGTTCGACGCGGCGGGCGGGG
>CAMNCG010000305.1 GCA_946534105.1 uncultured Verrucomicrobiota bacterium | reverse complement strand
GCCGAAGCCGCCGCCGCCCTCGCGCGCGGCGACGCCGCCCTCGACGCCGAAGCGCTGAAGACCCTCGCCGCGGATCCCGACGCCCCCTGGCCGGTTTTCCGCACCGCGCTCGAGGCCGCCATCCGCCGCGGCGACCGCGACGCCGCCTCCGGCTTCGCCGAAGCCCTCCTCCGCCTCCGCCCCCGCGACGCCTTCGCGCACTGGGCGCTCGGCAGCGTCGCCGCGCAGCGCGGCGACAAGGACGCCGCCCTCCGCCACCTCCAGACGAGCGTCGCGTCCCGTCCGACCTGGCTCGCCCTCAACGACCTCGCCTCCCTTCTCGTCGAGACCGGCAACCCCGCCCAAGGCGAAAAATTCGCCCGCATGGCCGTCGCCGCCGCCGGCGATTCCGTCCCGACGCTCCGCGAAACGCTCGGCGAGGCCCTCCAGGCCCTCGGCCGGACCGCCGAGGCCGCGCGCGAATTCCGCCTCGCCCTCGACACCGCCGACCGGATCGGCATGCCCGCCGGACCGCATCTCCCGCTCTGCCTCGCCGAGACCCTCCTCCAGTCCGGCGACGCCGCCGGCGCGGCCGCGCTCCTGCCCCGCATCGACAGGGAAAAGGACGCCCTTTCCGTCGCCGACCGCACTCGGCTCGGAGCCCTCCGCAAGGCGCTCGCCCCCTAAGGGGGGATGGCGCCCCCGCGGAGGCGATCAGCCCTTGAAGATGAAGAACTTGCGGAGCGCGTAGTTGAAGGCGAGCGACGCGACGAGGTTTGTCAGGAAGGCGATCGAAGTCTGGACGCCGAAGTCCGACACGAGCCACGCCATGGCCGCGCTCCCGACGATCATCGAAAAGCCGCCGACGGCGGAGAACGCGAGAAACTCCGCCACGACCGACAGCCTTCCGGGCCGGAAGACGAAGAGGCGGTTCAGCACGTAGCAGAAGGCGTTCGAGCAGACCCACGCGCAGACGTTCGACTTCACGGTAAGCGAGGCGCGCACCGACTCCTCCACCTCGGGCGCCGTGAGCCCGAAAATCTTCACGACGAGGTCGTTCTCCGTCACGCACGGGAAGACCCACCACGCCGCCGCGCTGAACGCCACGACGTGCACCCCCGTCGACATCCCGCCGACGAAGGCGTACTTGAAAAACTGCACGAGCGGATGCGCGCTCGCGCCGTCCCCCGTGAGCTGCCGCCACGCCTCCCGCGCCGTGCGCGGAAACGCCACCGCGGCGCCGTCCGTTTTCCGTCCTTCCGTGTCCATGCCGCCCATTCTACACCCATCCGGCCTCCCGCGCTCGCGGAGCCGTGGTATACTCGCGGGCATGGCGACGAAAACGCGAACCGTGCTGTTCATCGGCCCGCAATTCGGAGGGCTGCTTCCCCGCACGCTCGCCGGCACGCAGGCGGTGGCGGACGCAAAGGGATGGCACTTTTTCCAGGCCGAATGCACACGCACCCCCGGGGGTGAACTGATTTTCCTACGCGCGCCCTCGGGCAGTTCCCTCGAGGAAATCCTGTCCCTGCTCCGCCCAGACGGGTGCATCGTCGCCCGCGGCGTCGTCTCCGCCGCGGCGGTCCGGGCCGCGGCGGTCCGCGGCCGCCCGGACGTTTTCCCGGTCGTCCTCACCGATTATCCCCCGGAGGACGTCCCGCAGGAGCGCGGCGTCCCGTACGCGACCGGCGACGCGGTGTCGTTCGCCCGCCTCGCCGCCCGGGAACTCCTGCTCTCCGGCTTTTCGGACTTCGCCTACGCGCCATGGATTTGGAACACGCCATGGAGCGTGCGGCGCGGCGCCGAATTCGCCCGCCTCGTCCGTCTCGCCGGCGGTCGTTTCCACGGCATCCCCTATCCGCTCGACCAGCCGGGCGGGGGATCGCTCGCGGACCGCCTCGCGCCGTGGATCGCCTCCCTCCCGAAGCCTTGCGGCGTGTTCGCCGCGAACGACTCCACCGGCGAAGCCGTGCTCAACGCCTGCGCGCGCCTCCACGTCGCGGTGCCGTCGCAAATCGCCGTCGTCGCCGTGGACGACCTCGCGTTCATCTGCGAAACCATCCGCCCCACCCTCTCCAGCATCCAACGCGACCTTGAAGGCGAGGGCCGCGCCGCCGCGCAACTCCTCGCCGAATGGATGGAACACCCCCGCCGCATTCCCCCTTCCCGCACCGTTCCGGCCGTCGCGCTGGTCCGCCGGGATTCGTCGCGCTTTGCGTGGAACCGCGACCGCCGCGTCGCCCGCGCCCAGGAATGGATCCGCATTCATGCCTGCGAACACGGGCTTCGGCCCCGAGACGTGGTGCGAGAAATGGGCGTCTCGGCGTCCACCGCCGCCCGCCTGTTCCGCGCCACCGCCGGCCACACGCTCGTCGAGGAAATCCGGGAAGCCCGCATCGCCTGTGCAAAAACCCGCCTCCACGCCGGAACGCCCTGCGAAACCGTCGCCGCCGAATGCGGTTTTTCATCGGTCCTCGATTTTCGACGCGTCTTCCGCCGCTGCACCGGAATGCCGGTGATGGCTTGGATGAAACGAGAGGCGACCGATGACTGAACGCGAGGATCCACCCGTGAAGCAGACCGCGATCTGGCCCGGATCGGACGTTCCACCCCGGTTGACGATTTTTGTATATTTTTATCGCGAATATTTGTATGCGAATGACGCCGAAAATACGGTATGATGATGTGTGTCGCCCGTGCGTACCCGCGCGGGAATCCGGATCGATGAACGACCCCGACCCCACGGAAAGGAACCGAAAATGAAACTCGCCCCCCACGTCCGCCCGCTTTGCGGGCTGCTTTCGATGACGACCCTTGCCGTCTGGCTGTTCGGCCCGGCGTCCGCCTTCGCCGGCGTCTTCGACGACGCAAAGTTCAAGCTCGACCTGCGCGGCGACGCGAACGGCAACGACACGCTTGACCAAGGCGAGATCGGCAACGCATTCGACTTCTCGGCCGCTTCGCCTTCCTACGCCTTCTACGGCGAAAAGGGCGTCGCCAAGCCATACACTTGCGACTACTATCCGTCGCAGACCGTGATGCGAGTGGCCCTGCCGCTCTCCGCTGGCAAGACGAACGAACAGACCTGCATCTACTTCCCGCAGGAACCCGCCAGCAAATACTGCGGCATCACGATTTCGAAAGCCGCCGTGACGGGCGACAACATCACGATGTACACCCGCTTCCGCCCCGACGGCCTAACCTCTTCGCCCAACGGCGTCATGCTCAACGGGTTCAATGGTTATGGTGCGTCAGGACTCGGCCTCTATCTCGACGGCGAATACAAAATCGGCATTCTCACGCCGGGGACCATGGGTTCAAGTAGCGTAAAACTGACCCGTGGCGAATGGTATGACGTATTTGTCGTTGCCACGAATTCGACCGATGGCTCATCGACCGGCATCAACATCTACGCCTGCAAGAACGGATCTTCGTCCTTCACTACGGCGACCATTAAACGCACCGGAAACTACGTGATGGCAATCGTTGCCGGACGCGCCCTTACCTTCGGCAGTTTCGAAAGCAATACCCCCTCCAACCCGCGCGCCTTCAAGGGGGCGATCGCCGAAGCCGCCATCTGGGACCGGGTGCTCACGGAGGACGAAATGCTCGAAGTGATGGCCGGCCTCCCGCCATCTCTCGGCGGCGAGTGGCAGATCGGCGCCGCGAACGGCTCGGCCAAC
>CAMNCG010000304.1 GCA_946534105.1 uncultured Verrucomicrobiota bacterium | reverse complement strand
GAAACTGGTGGGAGATAGTGGACTCGGACCACCGACCTTTTGCATGTCAAGCAAACGCTCTAACCAACTGAGCTAATCCCCCGGGGGAGTCGCGGAGCGCACCGGACAGCGCGTGCCGCAAAACGCAGGGAAGGTTACAACAGCCCCCGGAATAAGTCAACCCTTTTTTCCGCACGGCCGGAAAAACGCGGAATGTTGCCCCGGAACGGCCCTTTTCGTATAATTCTCGCTTTCCCGCGCGGCAGTCGCGCGGACGCGCCCGCGAACCGCGGGCCCTACGGAAGAAGATCATGTCCTGGTTCACAAAATCGACCGCGGCACCGGTGCCGGAACCCCTGCCGGACATCTGGCACGTCTGCCCGAAGTGCCAGTCGCACATTTTCAAGAAGGAGTGGGAGGACGATCTCAAGGTCTGCCCCAAGTGCGGGCACCACGACCGCCTCGGCGCCCGGGAGCGCATCGCCCTGCTGGTCGACCCCGGTTCCTTCCGCGAGTTCGGCACCGAGATCCTGCCATCCGATCCGCTCGGCTTCGCCGACGCCAAGGGACCGTACGCCGCCAAGGCCGCGGCGACGGTGAAGAAACTCGGCCAGAGCGAATCCGTCGTCACCGGCTCCGGCGACGTGTCCGGCACACGCGTCGTCCTTGCCGTCATGGACTTCCGCTTCCTCGGCGGCTCGCTCTCCACGGGCTGCGGCGAAAAGATCGTCCTCGCCATCGAGCACGCCATCCAGTTCAAGCGCGCGTTCGTCATGGTCTCCGCCTCGGGCGGCGCGCGGATGCACGAAGGCATCCTTTCGCTCATGCAGATGGGCAAGACCTGCGCCGCGCTCCAGCGCCTCTCCGCGGCCGGACTGCCCTACGTTTCGATTCTCACCGACCCCACGACGGGCGGCGTCTCGGCCTCGTACGCGCTGCTCGGCGACGTCAACATCGCCGAACCGGGCACGCTCATCGGCTTCGCCGGCCGCCGCGTGATCGAGACGACGATCAAGCAGAAGCTTCCCGACGACTTCCAGACGGCGGAGTACCAGCGCGACCACGGATTCGTGGACATGATCGTGCCGCGCAAGGACCTGAAGGACGTGCTCGCCCGCGTCCTCGCCTACCGCGCCAAATAGGAGCATCCGATGACCGCACCTTCCGCAAAGAAACCCGCGGCCTGGGACGTCGTGCAGCTCGCGCGCAATCCCGGTCGCCCGACGTTCCGCGACTACGCCGCGCGCATGTGCGACGAGTTCATCGAGTTGCACGGCGACCGCGTCGTGGCGGACGACCCCGCCATCGTCGGCGGCTTCGCCCGGATCGGATCCGTCCGCTTCCTGCTACTGGGGCATCAGAAGGGCTCCACCACCGAAGAGCGCATCGCGTGCCGCTTCGGCATGGCGAATCCCGACGGCTACCGCAAGGCGGACCGCCTCATGAAACTCGCCGAAAAGTGGGGGCTCCCCGTCGTCGCCCTCGTGGACACCGCCGGCGCCTATCCCGGGCTCGAAGCCGAAGCCCGCGGCCAGGGGGAGGCCATCGGCCGCAGTCTGCTCGTGATGGCGGGCCTCAAGACGCCGATCCTCGTCATCGTGACCGGCGAAGGCGGCTCCGGCGGCGCGCTCGGCATCGCCGTCGGCGACCGCATCCTCATGCTCCGCAACGCGATCTACTCCGTCATTTCGCCCGAAGGCTGCGCCTCCATCCTCTGGCGCGACGGCGCAAAGGCGCCGGAAGCCGCCGAGGCCCTCAAGATCACCGCGCCGGACCTCCTCGAACTCGGCGTCGTCGACGGCATCGTCCAGGAGCCCGACGGCGGCGCCCACGCCGATCCGTCCCTCGCCATCGCGCTCGTCCGCGAAGCCGTCCTCGACAACCTCCGCTCCCTCGCCGAAGGCCCCTCCGGCGACCGCCTCGTCGAAGCCCGCTACCGCAAATTCTGCGCCATGGGCCGCTTCGACCCCCGCGCCGCGGTGAAAATCTAACCCCGACTCGGCGCGAACGGGCCGGGCGTCGCAAACGAACCGGACGGGTGGGGGACGGCGTCGAGCGCACGGGCGAGTGCGCGGACGTCGCCAGGCGGCACAAGCGTCGCGTTGCCACCACGACACGCTTCCGGCAGACCTCCGACCGCGAAGGCGACGACCGGCCGCCCGAGCGAAACGGCTTCCGCCGCGACGAGGCCGAACGGCTCCTGCCAGAAGCTGGGCACGACGACGCACGACGCGGCGCGCATCCAGTCCCGGACGTCGTCCCGGAACCCACGCCACCGCACGCGCGGCGCGACGCCGAGCGCCCCGGCGAGCGCCCGGAGGCGGCCTTCGAGATTCCCGGCGCCCACGACGTCGAGCGTCCGGGGCGTTTCCATGAGCGCCATGGCGCGCAGCAGGAGCTGGACGCCCTTGCCCCGGATCAGCTGCCCGGCGAAGAGTAGGTCCACGTCCGGCAGGTCCGGCGGCGGCGCGGAAGGGGCGGCGGCCGGCGGGGGCAGGACGTTTTCGCGGGGTTCGATTTCGATCTTTTCCGCGGGCAGGCCGTTCGCGACGAGACGGCCCTTCATGAATTCCGACAGCACGACGAGGCGCCGCACACGCGCCATGGCCCGCGTGCGGCGGCCTTGGGAAAGGACGCGCCGTAGCGCGGCGCCGGCGTTTTTGCAGGCCGGGGCGCAGAGGATGCACGGCCAGAGGCCGCCGGGGCGGGAGCAGTTGCGCAGCAGGGGCGTGTAGGCGTAGGACCGGGGACAGACCGGATCGTGGTCGTGGACCCAGAGCGCGGTCTTTTCCGGCGGAAAGCGCTCCAGCACCGAAACGTCCGGGCATTTGTGGACGCGGATTTCGTCGAACCCGGAAACGTCCTCCGGCGCCGTGTCGGAAAACGAAACGTCGTGCCCGGCGGCGGCGAGGCGGCGCGCTTGGCGCTCGGCGAAGACTTCGATGCCGCCGCGCTCCGCCGCCCTGGCGCTGTAGACGAGGATTTTCACCGCGCGCCGCCCCTCCGGGCGAAATCGCGCGTGCCGAGCCAGTGCGAAACCCGCTGGACGAGCCGCCGCACGGGCGCCGCCGGCGCGGCACTCCACTCGGACGGACGCCGCGCGAGGTACGCCCAGTCGCGGAGCGTTTCGCGCACGGCGCCGGCCAGTTCCCGGGGGAGGTCCGGCGCGTCGCCGAAGATTTCGCCGTCGGCCTCCCCCTCCCCGCGGAAGCGGCGCGCGAGTTGCCGCAGCGTGTAGTCGTGGGAATGCTCCACGCGGGCGTCCGGACAGTAGACCGTGCGCACGGGGTTTTCGGCGCGACGGCCGGCGCGCCACGCCCACGCGACGTCCTCGGAATAGCGGATCGTTTCGTCGAACGGCGTTTCGAGCAGGAGTCGCCGCCACGTCGCCGCGCTCGCGAGGGAAAAGAAGAAGCGCCACGTCGCCTGCACGGCGCCGTCGCCGAACGCGCGCTCGGAATCCTTCCTCACGAGCGGATGCGCGCCCGGGCGGGGAAGTTGGTTCGCGAAAGCGAAGAGCGGACGCTCCGGCTCGGCGCGAAGGGGGGCGACGAGCGCGGCGAGCCAGCCGTCGTCCGCCGGCGGGGCGTCCGCGTTGTTGAACACCGCCACGTCGCCGCGCGCCGCGGCGACAAGCGCATTGAGCGTGCGGCCCGGCACGTACCGGCCGGCGGGCCGCTCCACGAACCGCACCGGA
>CAMNCG010000303.1 GCA_946534105.1 uncultured Verrucomicrobiota bacterium | reverse complement strand
GGCGACGTGCAGGGCAAGGACGTCATCATGATCGACGACCTCACGAGCACGTGCGGCACGCTCTGCGCGGCGGCCGACTTCTGCCGCAAGGGAGGCGCCGCCTCGATCCACGCGGCCGTCACGCACAGCCAGCTCACCGCGGCGGGGCTCTCGCGCCTCCGCGCCTCGGCGATCGACGAACTGATCGTCACGGACACCGTGCCGCAGCCGAAATTCGCGGCCGAAGACAAGGTCGTCGTGCTCTCCGTCGCCAGGCTCTTCGGAGAGGCGATCCGCCGCATCCACAACAACGAATCGGTCAACTCGCTCTTCATCTGACCGCTTCCGCCGATTTTTTCCAACCCCGAAAGACCACCAACCATGGCACAAGAAACCAACATCGCCGCCGAACCGCGCACCGTCCACGGCTCTTCCGCCGCGCGCCGGCTCCGCCGCGCCGGCATCGTCCCGGCCGTGCTCGCCTCGACGAAGGGCGAAACGGAGCTCATCCAGCTCAACGCCCACGACTTCGAGCGCGAAGTCGCCCGCCACGCCAACCCCGAGTTCATCGCCCACGTGACGCTCGGCGGCGCAGTCCGCACGGCGCTCGTCCGCGAACTCCAGCGCGACGGCATCACCGGCCGCATCACCCACGCCGACTTCGGCGAAATCGATCCGGCCAAGAAGCTCCACGTCCACGTCCAGCTCCGCCTCCTCGGCGACCCCGTCGGCGTCCGCGCCGAAAACGGCGTCCTGGAGCAGCAGCTGCGCTCCGTCCAGGTCGCGTGCCTCCCGAAGGACGCGATCGAGACCCTCGCCGTCGACGTCTCCGGCCTCCACAAGGGCGAAGACCTCAAGGTGAAGGACCTCGGGCTCGACACGGCCAAGTTCGCGGTCGTCGAAGACGCCGAACAGGTCGTCGCCAATGTCGCCGCCGTCGAGGAGGAGGTCGCCGCCGCCGCGGCGCCCGCCGCAGCCGACGCCGCCGCCCCCGCAGCCGCGGCCGACGACAAGAAGGCCAAGGGCAAGAAGTAGTCCGTCCGCGGGCCTCCGCCCGCCTCCTCCCCCTCCTCCGCCATGAAGATCGTCGCAGGACTCGGCAATCCGGGACGCGAATACGAGCGCACTCCGCACAACGCGGGGTTCCGCGCCGTCGACGCGCTCTGCGCCGCCCTCGGCGCCGCGTGGAAGGCGGAAGCGAAGTGGAAGGCGGACGTCGCCCGCGCCCGCAGCGGTTCGCTGCAGCTCGTCCTCGTCAAGCCGAAGACGTTCATGAACCTCAGCGGCGAGGCCGTCGCGCCGGTCGCCGCGTTCTTCAAGGCGAAACCCGAAGACGTGATCGTGCTCGTGGACGAGGTGAACCTCGAACCCGGCCGCATCCGCGTCCGCCCGTCCGGCTCCGCCGGCGGCCACAACGGCCTCAAGTCCGTCGCCGAAAAGCTCGGCACGCAGGCCTTCCCGCGCGTCCGCATCGGAGTCGGCATGGGGCGGCACCCCGTGCAGGATCTCGCCGCGCGCGTCCTCGGACGCATCGATCCCGAGGACGAAGCGGCGGTGGAAAGCGCGGTGAAGCTCGCCGCCGAAGCCGCGCTCTGCGTCGCGGAAAAAGGCGCGGAATTCGCCATGAACAAGTACAACGGCCCCGAGACGGTCCAATAGAAAACCTTTCACAACCCGGAAACCCAAGCCATGTCCAAGAAATACGAAGCTCTGGTCATCTTCGCCGCCTCCGTCCCCGACGACGGCGTCGACAAGGCCATCGATCGGTTCGCATCCGAACTCGAAGCGCTCGGCGCCTCGATCGAATCCAAGGAGGCCCTCGGCCGCCGCCCGTTCGCCCGCACGCTCGGCAAGCACGACGCCGGCCTCTACGCCGCCGTCCGCTTCGACGCCGAGCCGGACGCCATCGCCAAGATGCGCGAGCGCTTCCGCCTCTACGAGGAGACCTACCGCATCCAGTTCCGCACGCGCAACCTCCGCATCGAGGCCGCCAAGGCGAAGGACGACGCCCGCCGCGCCGCCTTCAAGGCCTCGCTCGAAGCGAAGGCCGCCGCCGAAGCCGCCGCCGCCCAGGCCGCCGCCGAGGCGGAACGGGACGCGCAATAAAGGCCCGGGACGGGAGCCGCGGCCCCGCGCCGCGGCCCGTCCGGAAAAACCGCGCCCCCGGCGATGTCCGCATCCCTCAACAGAGTCTACCTCCTCGGCCGTCTCGTGGACGACCCCGACCTGCGCCATTCGGCCGGCGGGACGTCGCTCTGCCGGTTCCGGCTCGCGGTGGACGACTCCTACCGGACGCGGACGGGCGAAACGGTCGAACGCGCCGTCTTCGTCGACGTCGCGGCGTGGGGCCCGCAGGCCGAGACCTCGCACCGCTACCTTTCCAAAGGCAGCCCCGTGCTCGTCGAAGGCCGTCTCGCGGCCGACGAATGGACCGACCGCGACGGCCGCCGCCGCTCGCAGCTGCGCGTGAACGCCACGTCCGTGCAGTTCCTCGGCCCGAAGCCCGTCGAGGCGGCTCCCGCCCCGGCCGCGCCGGTCCGGGACCCCGGACGCGACATCCCGTTTCAATGATCCCTCTCCAAATCCAAACGCACCGAAGGAAGCAACCATGCCAAACCGCAAAGATTCCAAGACCCGCAAGCTGACGCCGCTCCGCAAACGCAACCCCAACGGCGACGTCACCGTCATCGACGTGAACGACGTCGAGTTCCTCAAGCGCTACGTCAACGAGCAGGGCAAGATCATGCCCCGCCGCATGAGCGGGCTCAAGTCCGTCCAGCAGCGCAAGGTCAAGCAGGGCGTCCGCCGCGCCCGCTCGATGGGCCTCATGGCCTGAGGACGCCCGCGCGCCGCACACGCCAAACACAAGGAAAGGTCCAACCGAAATGGCAACCGAAGTTCTTCTCGTCACCGACATCGACAAGCTCGGCCTCGCCGGCGACGTCGTGAAGGTCGCGGACGGCTACGCCCGCAACTACCTCATCCCCCAGGGCAAGGCCGAACTCGTCACCGAGAGCGCCCGCCGCCGCATCGCCAAGATCAAGGCGGAGCAGGAAAAGGTCCGCAAGGCCCTTCTCGACGCCGCCACGAAGCTCGCCGACGCGCTCAAGGAAGCCTCCGTCACGATCCGCGCCAAGGTGAGCGAAGGCGAAGAGCTCTACGGCTCCGTCGACGCCGCCCAGATCGCCAAGGCCGTGCAGCTGCTCGGCTTCCCGGAGATCGCGGCCGACATGGTGCAGCTCGAAGACAACATCAAGACGCTCGGCACGTTCGACGTCCCGATCAAGCTCCACCCGGCCGTCACGCAGACCGTCAAGGTCTGGGTCGTCCAGGAGTAGCGTTTCCGCGCTCGTCGCCCCGGCCCCCGCCGCGGGCGTCCCGGGCGCGGGCGTTTCCGCCCGCGCCCGTTTCCGTTCCCGCCCCGGATCCCCCCACCGCCAGCCCGGACCGCAAGCATGGCCAAGCCCGTCAGGAAACCCGTCAAGAAACCGGCGAAAGCGCCGGCCAAATCGTCGGCCAAGCCGCCGCAGAAGAAGATCGCCGCGGTCCGACTGGCCGAGGGCGCGCACCGCCCCCCGAAGCTCGGAGGCCTCGGCCGCGGCCTCGACGCCCTGCTCGGGCGCGACGCGTCCCGCGCGATCGTGGACCCCGCGCCGGCGTCCCCGTCCGCCTTCCCCGCGCCGGCCGCGCCGATTCCCGGCTTGCCGCCCGTCTCCCCCGACGCCCGCGGCGCCGCGGACCGCGCC
>CAMNCG010000302.1 GCA_946534105.1 uncultured Verrucomicrobiota bacterium | reverse complement strand
CGCGCATCCGCTCCACCTCGGCCTCACCGAGGCCGGGACGCTGCGGCGCGGCACGGTGGCCTCCTCCGCGGCGCTCGGGATCCTCCTGCACGACGGAATCGGCGACACGGTCCGCGTCTCGCTCACCGCGCCGCCCGCCGAAGAAGTGCGCGTCGGCGTCGAACTCCTGCGCGCGCTCGGGCTTCGCGGCGAAGGCGCGTCGGTGACGAGCTGCCCCGGATGCGGCCGGACCCGGTGCGACCTCGCGGGCACCGCCTCCCGCGCGGAAGCCGCGCTCGAAGCCCTCTACCGCGCGGAACCGGAAACGCCGCATCCGAAAGTCGCCGTGATGGGATGCGTCGTCAACGGTCCCGGCGAAGCGCGGGACGCCGACATCGCCCTCGTCGGATTCGAGGGCGGATTCGTCCTTTACGAAGACGGCAGGCCCCGGGAACGGTTCCCGGAGGCGGAGGCCGCATCGCGCCTCGTCGAGGCGGTGCGGCGTTTCGGGCGGAAAACGGCCGGAACGCGGAACGGAGCGCGGACGGAATGAAAAACGGAGACGGAATCGGAAAGGACACCGCTGCGGCGAAGTCCGAAAGCGGATCGGACCGGCAGCGGAAGCCGGCGCGCGGGAAGTCCGGGGGCGACGGCACCG
This sequence comes from uncultured Verrucomicrobiota bacterium, assembly GCA_946534105.1. GTDB lineage: Bacteria > Verrucomicrobiota > Kiritimatiellia > RFP12 > UBA3636 > UBA3636. The sequence continues at coordinate 3,111 of CAMNCG010000302.1, read as the reverse complement.
TCCCGGGCGGACCGAAAACCATGGCCGGCGGATTCGGCCCCGGCGACATCTCCCCGCGCCGCTGGCCCGGAGCTCGCGTCGCGCGGATCCTGCTCGCCGCCCATCTCGCGGACGACCTGTTCGGCCTCGTCGCCGCCTACGCCGCGACCTACCTGATCCGGTTCGGCGTCAATCCCGAACCGCTCCGCGCCCTCCTCGGAAAGTCCGCCGAGACGGGGGAAGGCTCCGCCGCGTATCCCCTCGTGTACGGACTCGGCGCGACCGTCTACCTTCCCCTTTTCGCCGCGGCGCTGCTGACGATGTACGCTCTGTCCGGGATGTACGACGGGCACATGCGGCTGCGTCGCACGCCGATCATGTGGAACCTTCTCGTGGCGAACTCCGCCACGCTCGTGATGCTGGCGACCTACCTGTATTTCGGCAAGAACACGTGGCACATGCGCGGATTCCTCCCCCTCGTGCTGATGCTCAACGTCCCGTTCACCTACGCCGCCCGCCGGATCACGAATTTCGCGGTGAAACGGCTCCGCAACCACGACCGGCTTCTCTACCGCACCCTGCTCGTCGGCACCGGAAAGTCCGCCGCCAAGCTCGCGGAGCTTTCCGCCGAACACCGCCTCAAGGGCCACCGGATCGTGGCCCGGATCCCGACGCCGCGCACGCCCGAAAAGGCGACCGCCGCGATCGCGAAGGCCCTCCGGAAAAACGCCCGCGTTTCCACCGTAATCGTGGCCGAGGACAATCTCCCGCCGGCGGTGTGCGTGGCGCTTCTCGACGCCGCCCGCCGCCACAACCGGGCGGTCGTGCTCTACACGCCCGACTTTTTCAAGCTCCACAACCCGTTCGAGTACGGCGACACCCTGTTCGGCGTCCCCCTCGTGCACTACGCCGCGCCCGGCGCCTCGTTCGCCCCCTCGCGCTTCCGCAACCTCCTTTCGCGCGCGGCGGCGGCCGCGATGCTCGCGCTGGGAAGTCCCTTCCTGCTCCTCTTCGCGCTCGCGATCCGGTTGGAGACCCCCGGTCCGGCGCTTTTCGTGCAGGAGCGTTACGGGCTCGGCGCCCGGCGGTTCAAGATGTACAAGTTCCGGACGATGGTGAAGGACGCCGAATCGCAGCTCGAAGCGCTGAAGTCCGAAAACGAAACCGACGGAGCGCTCTTCAAGATGCACGACGATCCGCGCGTCACGAAAGTCGGGAAGTTGTTCCGCAAGACGAGCATCGACGAACTGCCGCAGCTCATCAACATCGCGCGCGGCGAGATGCGCTTCGTCGGGCCGCGTCCCCTGCCCTGCTCCGACATCGAACCCTATCTGGAGTACTGGCAGGGTTTCCGCCAAACCGTGCCTCCGGGTCTCACCTGCATCTGGCAGTGCTCCGGCCGCAGCGACGTCGGATTCAATTCCATGTCCCGGCTCGACAACTGGTATGCCCTGAACCGGTCCTGGCTCCTTGACGCCCGCATCGTCGCCCGCACCGTCTGGTGCGTCCTCTTCGGCAGTGGCGCCTACTGATCGCCGCACTGGAGGGATCGAAGCTGTTCGAGCGTCCCTCGGACCATGCGGTCGGCCACGGCGGGGCCGAAGTCCGAGGTGCGGGATTCGTAGCCGCCCTGCGCGTAGGCGTCCGCCGACGGGAAATACCCGCGCGCCCCGTTCGCAAGGCACGCGTTTACGGTGAGGGCGAAGGGCGATCGGGCCTTGACTTCGGTCCCGATGGCCGTGAACGGTTCCCCCGGGTATCCCGCGAACGCGACGCCGCCCACCGCAAGCGCCGAAAGCGGAAGCGCGAAACTCGCGGGCCCGTGCTCCAGCCGGAGTTTGCGCTCGGCGTCGGCGACGGCGGTCGTGAGCGCCATGCCCGAAAACGGGAGTTCGGCGTCGCGCCCGGCGCGGTGCAGCTCCGCAATGTGCCGCGCTTCGTCGAGTTCTTCCGGACGGGGCGCGTGGGACGGCACTTCCACCGTTTTGACTCCGAAGCGGACCGGTCCCGCCTCAAGCGGCGCGCATTTGTCCCAGACGGAAAGCGCGGCGCAGGCGACGACGCGCCCCATGTGGCGCGAGTGGGCGTAGCCGCGGTGGACGTCGTCGAAATCGGGGGTCAGTCCATTGAGTTCCCCCGGACGCGGATCGACGCACACGTGGTTGACGTCGCCCTGCGCGCCGTTGACGAAAACGGCGCAGGCCTCTCCTCCGAGTGCAGTCTCGAAGATCCGCCGCGCAAAACCAGGCCAGTCGGCCGAAATCGACTCGCCGCCGACGACATCCGGGTGCGTCTGGAAGTTGAGGATGGCGACCGGACGCCTGCCCTCGCGGTCGATGCGCAGCAGCTGCACTTCGTCGTCGGACGTCCCGGCCGGTCCGGCGATGTCCGGGTTGCCGACTCCCGGATTCGTGCGAAGGGAGCCGTCTTTCATCAGGTATCGGCGCGGGAAGGAGATTCGCGGAGCGGCGCCGCGGCCGCACGAGAGCGTCGCCGGCGCCATGTCGCGCACGGCGAAAAGCGAGGCGTCGGCGAGGCGACGCACGGTATGGTCCACGTAGAGCGCCGCCCGGGCGAGCGACGCGGAGGCTTCGGGGCCGGAGCGAAGCGGGTCCGAGGTGCGGTGCAGGTCTCCGCCCGTGTGCGTGTGCGTGGCGTGCAGAAAGACCGCGTCCGGAGAGACTCCGGCCGCCGCCGCGATGGCCGCCTTTGCTTCGGCGACGACGCCGTCTTCGATTTCCAACGAGTCGATGGCGATCAGTAGCGCCGTGTTCTCGCCATCCGAAAAGGCGACGCAGCGCGCTTCAAGCGGATCGAGAATGCGTTTGGCCTCGCGGTATTTGAAATATCCGGGGATGAAGGTGCCGAGCGGTGGCGTGATGTCAACGGCCGAAAAGCCGACTTTGAGAGTTGTTTCCATAGAGTTTGAAAGTTTGAAGGTTTGAAGGTTGAAGGTCACTAAGGATGGAAAAAGCGGCGGGCGAGGCGCTCGGAGGCGTTGGCGAGCAGCGGGGCCGCGCGCTCGTGGTGATGCTTGACCACATCACCGATGCAGGCAACCTCGGCGCCATCGCGCGTTCGGCCGAAGTGGTGGGCGCAAGCGGCATCATCATCCCCAACAAGCGCAGCGCG
>CAMNCG010000301.1 GCA_946534105.1 uncultured Verrucomicrobiota bacterium | reverse complement strand
CACCGTGACGCCCGGCTCGCCGTCGAGGAACGCGCGCTGGCGCGGCTCCTCCGTCGCGAGGCGAACCGTCCCGAGATCGCGCAGGTAGCGCCGCGCGCCGTCCGCGCCCGCGACCTGGAGCGAGCCGATCTCGTCCACCGAGCGGTATTCCGCGTCGAACCGCACCGCCAGCTCCGTCCCGGCCTCGCGGACGCGCCCGCCGGGGACCGAAAGCACGCCGCGCCCGACCGCCTGCGCGACCTGCGCGGCGGTGAGGCCGGCCGCCGCGAGCGCATCGCGGTCCAGTTCGATCCACACCTCGCGCTCCTCGCCGCCGATCACCTGCACGTCCGCGACGCCCTTCACCGAGGCAAGACGGTCGTGGACGCGGTTCACGGCCTCCCAGTAGAGGTCGTCCGGCGCGAGGCCGCCGCGAAGGAACATTGTCGCGATGGCGGCGGCGTTGATGTCGAGCTTCGCGATCGTCGGCCGGTCGCATCCGGCCGGGAGGTCCCCGACGATGGCGTCGATCTTCTCGCGCACGTCCTGCGCGGCGACGTCGACGTCCGTGCCGATCGCGAACTCGACGATCGTGTTTCCGGCGTTCTCGAAGCAGGTCGAATACGTGTGCTTGAGTCCTTCGACGCCCGAAACGGCGTCCTCGACGCGACGCGCGACGTCCTTTTCGATGTCCTCCGGGGAAGCGCCTGGCCAGACGGTCGTGACGGTGACGTAGGGCACGTCGACGCTCGGGAGGTTTTCGAGCGAGAGCTTGCGGTAGGAGTTGAGTCCGAGCAGCGAGAGCGCGAGAAGCAGCGCGCTCGTCGCGACCGGACGTCGGGTGGCAAGGGTGGAAAGAAACATGGCGTTCAACGCTTTCGATGCACGCGGGGCATCCAGAAGTGGTGGCGCAGGAACATCGACCGCCGGAGAAACTGGCGTTCGTCGTCCCGCAGTTCGCCGGGCCGGAATTTCTCGCGAAACTTGTACTCGCCGGCAAGGTCGATGCGCTCCAGCGCGTGGCGGATCGGGCGCGGCAGAAAAAGCGTCGGCATCGCGGACTGCCAGTCGACGAGGACGGGCCGCCACCCCGGGCAGACCATGACGTTGCGGGCGTTGTGGAGGTCGAGGTGCACGAACCCCGCCGCGTGCGCCGCGCGGATGCCGGAATCGAGGCGGTCGAAGAATTCGCGCGGGAAAATTCTCCCCGACCCGGGCACGACGCCCTTCGCCCGTTCGGCGTCGGAACGTTCGCGCATGTTCGGCCCCTCGACGAAGTCCTCCCGCAGGCAGAACGGCGAAACGCGCCGCACCCCTCCCGGAACGATGTCGGTCTCGGATTCCAGCTTTCCAAGCACCCAGCATTCCCGCAGCACGAGAAAGCGGCCGATCGTGTTTCGCACGAGCCGCGGCGAGGCCGAGAAATCCTTTTCGATCCACGTTTTCCCGTCGTCGTCGCGCACACGGTAGACCCGGGCGTTGAGCACACCCCCGGAGTGAACGAGCTCCCGCGTCACGGCGCGATTCTCCTTCCGTCGTACAGCTGGGTCTGGCCCTGCACGATCACGGGCGCGCCGGCGGAAAGCCCGGAAAGAATTTCCGCGCGCCCGCCGTCGCGCAGACCGACCACGACCGGAATCTCCTTCGCCGTGCCGTCCCCGGCGTCGACGAAGACGACCGTCCCGGCCGCGCGCGCAAGCACCGCATCCTGCGGCACCGAAACGCCCGTCCTCCGCTCGAACACGATCCGGAAGTCGGCCATCGCGCCAGGCGCCGCGCCTTCGGAGCCCGGGACGAGGGCTCGCACCTCGAACACGCGCAGCCGGGGATCGACGGCCGGCGATTTCGCCACGATCTCCGTTTTCGCGGGGGGGCCTCCGTTGGCGCGGATTTCGGCTTCGGTTCTACCCGGAACCACCTCCGCGAAATGGCGCGCCGGAAGGAACGCGAGGGCCTTCAGCTCCGCGGTCCCGTTCACCTTCACGACCGGCGTCCCGGGCCCGACCATCTCTCCCGGCTCCCGGAGGCGCGCGCTCACCTCGCCGTCGCAGGGCGCGAGAACCGTCGCGTCCTCCAGCTGACGCTCGGCGATCGAAAGCTGTGCCTCGGCCTGCGACACCTGCTGCCGCGCGAGAAGGAGCGACGCCTCGGCGACCGCCACGTCGGCCTCGGCGGTTTCCCGCGCCGTGTCGGCCCGCTCCCGCTCGTTGTCGGAGACGCGACCCTCGTCGTGAAGCCTCCCGAAGCGCCCGGCGTCGCGTTCCGCCTTCTTCGCGACGGCGCGGGCCTTGGCGGCGTTGGCCTCGGCGACCGCCACCTGCGCGCGCGCCGTCGCGGCCGCCTCCCGGGCGATGACGACCTGGTTCGACACCGTCGCCGGATCGACTTCGAAAAGCACCGTTTCGCCGGCTTTCACCGGGTCTCCGACGTCGACGCACACGCGCAGGATCGGCCCGGGAATGCGGGCGGAAACGACGGCGGAATCGACCGATTCCAGCGTGCCCTGCACCGTGGTCGAACGCTCGAACACGGCGTTCGTCGCCGCCAGCGTCCGCACCGGAAGCGGTTCGTCCGCAAGCGTCTTCGCCCCGCCGCCGCCGGTTTTCGAACAGCCGGAGAGAAACGCGAGAAAAAGGAGGAGGGGGATTTCGAATTTCATGGCGTGGGTCGATTTTCAAAGGACGGGGGCTCCGCCCCCGAGCCCCCGTTGGAAGGGACCGGGGCTCTAAACTGGCGCTGGGCGCCCCCGATGGAAGGGACCGGGGCTCTAAACTGGCTCTGGGCGCCCCCGGAGGAAGGGACCGGGGCTCTAAACTGGCGCTGGGCGCCGGGGGGGCTCGGGGGGCGGCGCCCCCCGTCCCTTGAAGAGGTGGCGGCCGACGTGCAGACCGGCTCTGCGGCTGGGCCGCAAAGCCGCAGGATGCGGGCGTTCATCCGCTCGCAGTTTTCGCGCGAAATCGGCGAAACCGGAATTTCCGGCGGAAATGAGGAAAGCACCAGCATTCTCCCCCCGGCGAAAGCGCGGCTGTCCTCGACCGAGGGATCGAAACGAGGCGGAAGTCCATGCGGGACCATCTTGATCCAACGGGCCCGCGGTTCCGCGCGGAGCCGGTGCTGCACCTCCTTCTCGGCCGGGGAAAGGAACCCGCAGACCGGCACCATGCCGAGCCGGACCCGTTCGAGGACTTCGGTGATCGCCGCTTCCTGCGCCTCGACAGGGAACCGCCGCGTGAGCCGCACCGGAAAGAGGAAGGGCGTGCCCAGCAACGTGAGGTCGCCGCACGCGCTCCAGGAAAAGGCCGGATCGAGAATCGGATGCCGGAAACCGGCATGCCGCACGAAACGATCGGGATGCTCCGCCTTCCAGAGCGCCCGCGCCGGATTGTGCCGGATGTAGCGGCGGATGGCCGAAAGCTGCCGCCCGGAGAAAGAGAGCGCCACCCAGAACCCCGGCTCCCACCGGGGGCCGGGGAGCTCAGCCATAAAGCGATGCGCGAAGGACAGCGGCTGGAAACCGGGATCCCGGTCGAAATCGGCGATCAGCACGAAATGCACGTAGTCCGGCATGACCACGCGATCGCTGGCCACGAGCGCAGGATTCCGGGTGTGGACCTTCTTGAGCCATTCGAGCACCTGCACACCGGCCGGCAGCAGCTCGACGTGCGCCTCGGCATTGCCGCCGCCGTGGATACCGCCGGCAGGCGCCAGGGCTTCAGCAGGCACCCGGGCTTCGGGGGGCTCGGGGGGCACTAGGGCTTCGGGGGGCTCGGGGG
>CAMNCG010000300.1 GCA_946534105.1 uncultured Verrucomicrobiota bacterium | reverse complement strand
AGTCGTCGTCCGCCTGCCAGGCGTTGAAGTCCTGCCACGCCGCGCGCCGCACCTGATAGGCGCCGTTCGTCGTGCAGAAGCGGAACATCAGGAAGCCGGTGTAGTCGATCTGGACCCGCGTCGGATTCCACCGGGACGGCGGGACCTCGTACGACCCGACGCGGTAGAGGTCGCCCGCCATCGGCGGGTTGATGGCCGTCGGCTCCTGGCCGATTTCGCCCCACCGGAACGTGCTGTTGTTGATGGCGTCGTACTCTTCGATGTACTCCCATTCGCCCCGCACCGTGGCGGCGAAGTCGACGGCGTTGGTGAGGCGGACGATCGCCTGCCACGTGTAGTCGCCGACCTGCTGCATCGGGTACGAGGGCTCGAGATTCGAGGTCTCGAGATTCGAGGTCTCCGTGGCCGAGGGGTGGTTGGTGACCGAGAGCGAGATCGTCTTGTAGCGCGACCGGAACCGGCGGACGCCCTCCGCCGCGAGGAGCGTGGAGTATTTGTAGATGTCTTCGAACGCGACGGCGGCGGAGCAGACCGGAAGCGAATCGACGTATCCGCCGCGGAGGTTCTCGAAGTCGAAGCGGTGGCTGAGCTCCCACGTCGTGACGACGGGGACCGTCTCCTGGCGCTCCTCGCGGTAGACGTAGTCGCCCATGTTCGCGGCCGTGGTGCCGATCTCGTTCTGCCATTCGTAGAGGTCGTGCGAATAGGCGGGGGAGCGCGAGAGCATCGCCTTCGCGTCGGCGTCGAAGTCCTCCGCCCCGCCCAGGGGATCGACCAGGGTGACCACGTTGGCGTCCGTCTCCGCGACGTTGAACGCGACGTGGTCGCCCCACGTGCCAAGCTTCACGGCCGTGACGCCGAAGCCTCGGTCGATGGTGTCCGGGTTCACGGCCTCGAACGTCGGCGTGTACCCCGTAAAGTCGGCGCGGAAGAAGTACTCGAACGAACCCGGGACGTGCTCCGTGAGCGTGACGGCGTAGACGCCGTCGCCCTGCTCCTCGCGGTCGGCGACGTTCGTCATCGCCGACACGTTCCACTCCCCTCCGTTCTGGCGCCAGACGAGCTTCGGCGTGATGCACCCGGCCGCCGCGGCCGGGTACTCGTTGGAGACGGCGCAGCGGAACGTGACCGGGTCCTGCACGGAGGGGAAGCCCGGCTCGTAGTCGCTCTCCAGCCGGTGGATCTTCACGTCCGGTTGCGGCGGCGTGATCACAATGTCGGTCAGGTTGACCATGACGTTCGCGCGGTCGGCGTTGGTGGACCGCGTCGCGTTGCGGAAGTTGATCCGCCCCTCCGCGCCGCTTTGCAGGACGATGTGATGCTGCGTCCATGTGAGGTCGGCAATGGAGGCACGAGCCGGAATGTCAATCGTCTGGATCGTTTCGCGCGCCGTGCCGTTCACCCGCTCGACGACGAGCGTCATCGGCGCGTTGGTGGAATAGCCCTGCGTCTTGAACCAGACCGATCCGACCGAAAGGCTGTTTGCCGTGCCGATCTGGCTCTGAAAATCAGGTTCGTCAAAATTCGATCCGTAAAGGGAAATGTAGCGCCACTCCGACGGCATGCGAACGAAGGTACCCGTCCATTCGGCAACCGTGCCGGACCGTTGCGTCGTCCCTTTCCATGCCGCGTACCAGGGGTTCCCCTGGTTCCACACCGGCCGACGCGCCGGACCGAGGGCGTCGGCGGAGGTGGTGTTTTCGGTGGTTTTGTAGGAATAGACACGGGACGTGGCGGTTTCGCCGGTCGCGTCGTCCCCGGCGGTGAAGCGCACGGACATCGCGCCCGCGCGATCGACGGGAAGGGTGCCGGTCCAGTTGTTGCCGGACCCCTTGGCAAGGTAGCAGTGGACGGCGCCATGGTCGCCATTCGGTGTGTAGTCGCCCCACAGTTCCGCCCGCACCCAGGTCGCGCCCGTCGCCGCGACCGTGACCGTCGGCGGCGAAAGCACGTCGCAGGTCAGCGTCGAGTTCGACAGCGTCGCTGGCTGCACGGTTCCGACCGAAGGCGCGGCAACGGCGGCACCCACCATCGCCCAAAAGGCCGGAACGAGAAGGAATGGGAGGGGGCGGTTCATGGCTGGAAATCCTTTGAAGGTTGCAAATCGGCTGGCTTCCGGTGCCTCAAAGGCACCCGCAAGGGCACAATGCCCCTAGGGGCATTTTTTTGACGAGCCAAGTATCGCAAATATTCAGCCCAAAAGCAAGAGCGGATTTTCTGGCGCGAAGCGCGAGGCGCGCCCTCGGAGCGCCGGCCCGGCTCCTATCCTCCCATCCGCTGCCCGGCGGTCGGCACCTAGGAGCCGCCCGCAGGGGCCAAAGGCCCCAAGGGTGGCGGTACGCGCGGAAAGGTGCGGTCTCCGGCGAAGCCCGCTATCGCCCGATTCGCGCCGGGTCGATCGGAAGGGGCGGTCTCCGGCTTGCGCCTTTCCCGCCCGCCGTCCGGGACACGAACGCCGCTTCGCGGCACACGAAAAAACACGAACCTCATGCCCTGCCATGCAAACAGCGTTTCATTCTTTGTTCGCGCCCGTCACCGGGTATTTGCGGTCCGCACAACCGCGACGGCCATAGCGGAGTAGAAGTTTTGGCCCGCGCAAGCGCGATGATCCGCCCGTAGTAGTGGTTTTCGTGTTCTTTCGTGTCGGGCCGAAGGCCCGGTTCGTGTCCCGGCGACGGGCGCGGTCCGAAGGATCGCCCGGCATGGCCGACGGGCGGCGCCGAGCGCTCGCGCTCGGCGAAGTCCGGCGGCCGGGCCGGGTCATGCGGCTCGGCCGCGCGCCCGGTGCCGGGTTTTCGTGGCCCCGCGCGCAGCGCGGCGCACAAAGGCACGGGACAAAGTTGGCGCGCCCTCCCGAATCCCGAGGAGGCGGGGCGGGCAGGGCCTGCCCGACCGGCCTGTGGCGGGTTTCGGATTTCGGGTTCACGATCGATAGACACCCGCCGCCGGCCAGAGTTTCAACTCGGTAATTGTCGAAAGCAACGAGAAATGGCGGTCCAACGAAAACAACGGAACGTCGAGTTGAATGGCGTGCTGGGCAATCATCAAATCCGGAACACCTACTTTGTTGATTCCCGCACGAAGGCATTTTTCCTGCATGAGCCGCAATGCCTGCCAATCCATGCGCATCGGTGGATTTCGTATTGACGACAGTGCGGCCAATGCAACGCTTTCTCCGCGAACGGACATAAAAGGGAGCAGCTCCGTCAATACAACTTCATCTACGATCGCCTCGTCACCTCCAATCAAATAGTCGACGGCATCGGCCGAATGTTCCGTTTCGGCCCCGCCGCGAAAATACGACACCCAGACGGAGGTGTCAACCATTACGCCTTGCATTTTCGACTCCTCAGCGTATCCATGTCAATGTAAAGATCCGGCATGGTTCCGCGCAGCGAACGCAATTCGGCCATTTTTGCGCGACGGACCAATTGTTCCAAAGCCAAAACGACGGTTTCCGTTTTCGTAGCGCAACGGCCCGCCAGCATGGCTTCGTCGATCAGCCCGGAAGGAAGATTGAGCGTCGTTTTCATTTTCGCAAGTTTCAAAACCGAGATACGGTCATTTTAGCGGTTGTGATATGGACCGCACCCACATACTCATCCATCTCGTTGCGGGCAATACTGCCATATCATAGAGTTGATGTCAACCCACCCCGTCCCATAGTCTGCAAAAACCCTCCCCCCTCAACGCAAGAAGTCCAGTAAACTTGCGCGGCGCGCTCCGCGCGCAAGCACGAAAGCCCGGACGGCGGGAGGGCGGCTTCGC
>CAMNCG010000299.1 GCA_946534105.1 uncultured Verrucomicrobiota bacterium | reverse complement strand
CCTTGCGGAGGGCGGCGGCGTGGACCGCGTAGGTGAGCGCGACGATGTTTTCGCGGGTCGGTTCGAAGAGGCTCGTCTTGCCGCTCAGGAGCGCGCCGAGGACGTCGTTGCCGCGCTTGATCTGGGATTCGAGCAGGAAGCGCAACTCGCCGATGTTGCGCGGGCGGTGAACGGACGAGCGCGTGGTGACGAGGTCTGCGAAGTGGGTCTTGGGGAGCCGGACGGTCATCGTCCTGCCGCCGTATTCGACCGGCACCTCGAGGATGTCCGGCAGCGTCGCCGGATCCAGGAGCGGACGCGGGTCGGCCTTCGGCGCCTGGTAGGGGACGGGCCGGTAGATCTTTGCGCCCTTGAGGCCGTCGCCGCCCTCCTTGCGCGCCATGTATTCGTCGGGATGCGTGAGCTTCTGGACGTTCTCCTCCGAAAAGGCCGCGAAAAAGGCCTCGGCGCGGTCCTTGGGGACCAGAATGCGCGTGAAGCCGAGCTCGTCGGCCTCGAAGCGCGCGCCCGCGCTCTTCGCGATGCCTTCCAGGAGCTTCTGCGTCTCCCAGGACATCTTCGTCTCGCAGTAGTAGGCGATGTCGTTGCCTCGGAGGGCGGCCTTCCACGGGACGCGCGTCTCGGGGACGACTTCGAGGTGCTTGAGCGCGACCTTGCCCTTCTTGCTGACCCACGTGGTCGGCGAGGTGAGCTTCTCGAGGTTGGAGACGGTCTCGACCGCGCCCTGTCGCACGGCGGGGGGCTGGTCGTCCAGGTCGTCGTAGAGCGAGAGGTTGTTCTCGGAAACGTCGAGGATCTTCTGCATCGACTCGTTGAACTCGGCCTCCTTCTTGTCGATGTCGGCGAGAATCTTCCCGCGCAGCGCCTTCTCGGCGTCGGAGAGGCCGGGGGCCTTGTCGTCGAACGCGACGCGGTATTCGTTGAAGACCTTCTTGAAGGCGCCGCGCTGCACGAGATCGCGCAGCTCCACGACGCCGGAGAACTTGGAGAAGAACGTGTCGTCGTCGAACACGCTGAAGTTCTCGAAACGCGGCTTCGTGCTCTTGCCGTAGGTGTCCTTGAAGGAGAGATCGTCGGAGACCTTGAGGTACTTGCCGTTGCCCTCCAGCGAGTGGCCGGGGTCGATGGCGAAGAACTTCCCGTGGGCGAAGCCCTTGTTCTGGCCGCGGCGGCCGACGGCGTCGCGGTCGGCCGTGACGAGGAAGAAGGCCTTGTACTTGCCGAGGCTTTCGAGGGGCTTCCCGTCCGGCGAGACGACGCGCCCGTCCTTGATGAAGCCGGCCTCCATGTCCTTGTAGCCGTCGGCGAACTTGGCCTGGAGCATGAGCTTGGGGTGGCCGTCGGAATACTCGCCGCGCACGATCTGGAGCTCCTGCGCGGGGACGCCCGCGACGCGCGTGAGGTCGTTCGCGAGCGCCTCGGTGACGGCGCCGGCGGAGATCGAGTCGGCGGAGTGCGCGGTCTGGAGGCGGTAGATCTGCCCGAGGATCGGCTTGCGCGTGGTGAGGATGCGCTCGGGGCGCTGGAAGGATCCCGCGTGCGCGGCGTCCTTGATGCGCACGCGGTCGCCCTCGTTGTAGTCGAGCTTCATGATGTGGCGCTCGTCGAAGTGCCGGAAGATCGGGGAAAGCCCGTAGAAGTCGCTGCCCTGGCGCACGCCCATCACGGCGTCGCGAATCTGCGCGAAGAGAGCGCGCTTGGCCTCGCCCAGAAGCGCCTGGCCACGCTTGCCGACGGCCTTCGCGTCGATGTCGGCGAGCGCGTTGATGTCGGCCTCGAGCGTGAAGTAGCCCTTCATCGCCCTGGCGAGGGCGGCGAACGGATCGTTGCCGCCGGTGTGGCCGGACTTGACCATATTGGCGGCCGTTTCAAGGGCGAACTCCGCCACGGCGGCCATGCCGGCGGGATGGGCGCGCCCGGCGAGCATGATCTGTTCGCGCAAGCTCTTGCCCTCGCACTTCGCCGCAAACGCCGGATCGTTCCGCTTGAGCTCGTCGAGCGCGCGGCGGCTCTCCTCGGAGTGGATGTCGGCCATCATGCCGCGCGTGTCGTCCGGCGACCAGTCGTTTCGGTAGAGGAAGCCCGGCTCCACGCCGTTCGTCTTGATCTTTTCGAGGAGGATGTTGTTCGCGTCGGACCGGTTGACGCTCATTCCTGCGCCGAGAACGCCCTTCTTGATCTGGTCCTCGATGGAGGTCTTTCCCGCGCCGAGGATCGTGGAGAGGTTCCGGAGGCCCGTCGCCTCGCGGGCGCCTGCCTCCTTCTCCACGGTCTTCCGCGCGCCGAGCGCATTGGTCTCGAGCCCGGACTCACTTTGGTTGCGGAGCGTGTTAATCGCCGCGTCAATGCGGCGTGCCGCCGCCGCCGAAAGATCCGCCGGGGTGCGGCAGGCGGAAAGATCGACCTTTTCGAACGGTGCGTCGTGCAGGATCTTGCGGACGGCCTTCTGGTCGTCGTCCGAGAGTTCCAACATCTTCGGGGAGATGTCGAGCTGGCGGTTCACCTCGCCGATGAAGCGGTTCTCCTTGATGGGCGCGAGGCTGGAGAGCGTCTTCTGCACGTCGCAGGCGCGGAGCGACTTGTTCATCTGGCTGCGCGCGCCAAGGACGGAATCGAACGCATGGGTGCCAAGCGCTCCGTATTCCCTTTCGAGGGCCTCCTTGAAGGCGGCCATCGTGGCGTTGTTGGCGGCCTTGCCCTGGGATAGGATGAAGTTGCCGAGCTTCGCGACGGCTGCCTTGCCCTCGCCGCTCACGACAAGGTCGCGGGAGGAGAAGGCGGTTGAGCCGGCGAGCGTGCGGAAGGTATCGACGGAGAGAGGAGGAGGCATGGCGGAAGTCCTTTCGGGCCATCTACACGGACGACGGGCCTCGGTTACGGAATGTCCGAAAAAAAGATCAGCGGAGACTTCGGTTTTTCCGGATGAGGGCAAGACGGTCCTCGACGGAGAGGGCGGTGCGGCCGCGGTCGGGCGGCGTGTGGAAACACCAGTCGAGAAGACGGTCCACGCTGCTTTCCGCGACATGGAGGCGCACGTCGGAGGAGGCGTAGTAGAGAAGCACCCGTCCGTCCGGATCGGCGATCCAGCCGTTGGCGAAGAGGACGTTGGAGGAATCCCCGCGGCGCTCCTCGCCCCACGGGACGAGCACCGCGCCTCCGGGCGCGGCGACGACGCGCGACGGATCTTCGAGGGCCGTGACGTACAGGTAGAGGACGTAGCGCAGACCGGACGCCGTGGCGCGAACGCCGTGCGCGAGGTGGAGCCACCCCCGAGGCGTCCGGATCGGCGCGGGACCTTCGCCGTTCTTCACTTCCTTGATCGTGTGATAGGCGCGGGCGTCGATGATGCGCTGATCGCCCACCTTGGCGTGCGCGATGTCGGAGACAAGCGCCCAGCCGATGCCGCCGCCGCTTCCGGCGTCGATGAAGCCGTCCTGCGGGCGCGTGTAGAGCGCGTACTTCCCGTCCACGAATTCCGGGTGCAGCACGACGTTGCGCTGCTGGCCGGGGCTCTCCAGGTCGGGCAGGCGCTCCCACTTCACGAGATCCTTCGTGCGCGCGATGCCGCCGGCGGCGACGGCGGCCGTGGGGTCGCCCGGATGCGACGGGTCGTGGCGCTCCACGCAGAACAGGCCGTAGATCCAGCCGTCCTCGTGCGCGGTGAGGCGCATGTCGTAGACGTTGACGGCGGGGTCGTCGAGCTCCGGCATGACGACCGGCTCCGGCCAGAAGCGGAAGCCGTCCGTGCCGTTGTCGCTCTCGGCGACGGCGAAGAA
>CAMNCG010000298.1 GCA_946534105.1 uncultured Verrucomicrobiota bacterium | reverse complement strand
CGCCGCCCTGGCCGCCGACGTGCCCTGGGTGTTCCAGGGCGACACCGCCCGCGAGCCTGCGGCCTCCGTCTCGGCGACGACCGGCGCCGCGTTCGAATCGTGGACGCACGAGTCGCGAACCGGCGACTCGCCCGCCATCGTCTTCTCCTCGTTCCAGCCGGGCACGGTCATGATTTTCCGATAGAAAGGGACAGCCGATGAAGCACACGAACCTTGCCGCATTTCTTCTCCTCGCCGCCGCGCCGGCGCTTTTCGCCCATCCCGGCTCGCCGCGCGTCAGCAACGTCGTCCTCCGCCAGCCGCAGCCCGGCACGGCGGTCGTGACCTACGACCTCGACGAGGACGCCGTCGTCACCGCCGAGTTCGTCATGGACGGCGCGGCGCTCCCCGCCAAAACCGTCCAGACGCTTTCCGGCGACGTGAACCGCAAAGTCCCGGCCGGAAGCGGCCGCTCGTTCACGTGGAAGGCGAACGAGGACTGGCCCGACCACACCGTCGCCGCCGCCTCCGTGCGCGTCACCGCGTGGGCGCCGCTCGCGCCGCCGGACTACATGGCCGTCGATCTGCGCGCGGACGCCGAAGCGCCGCGCGTCCGCTACTACGCCACCTCCAATGCCGTCCCCGGCGGCGTCACGAACCGCCTCTACAAGTCGGACGTCCTCCTCATGCGCCGCATCCCCGCCGCCATGGTCCGCCACCGCCAGGGCAGCCCGGCCACCGCGCCCGTGCGTGGAAACAACGAGACTGCCCACTGGTGCACTCTCTCCAAGGACTACTACATGGGCGTCTACGAGTTCACCGAGGCGCAGAACACGCTTGTCGGCGGAACCCGCACAAGCACGCCGTCTTTCGTCACCGGCGACGAGTCCCGCTTCTATCCCGTCACAAGCGTGTTCTGGTACAACAACATTCGCGGTGACGGGAATTCGTCCTATGTCTGGACAAGCCCGCCCGCGTCCGCCAGCACGATTGGCAAATTGCGCACCCGCACCGGCCTCGCGACCATTGACCTGCCGACCGACGCACAGTGGGAATACGCCTGCCGCGCGGGGGCTTCGACGACCCTCTACGACGGAACCGAATCCGGATACAACGGCGACGGTCTTGCCAGGGCCCAAGCGCTTGCGTGGATTAATTCCAACGCCAGCAGCCATCCGCACGAAGTCGGCCTGAAAACGCCAAACGCCTGGGGGCTCTACGACATGCTCGGCAATGTCCTGGAGTGGTGCCGCGATGGCGCCACGGCCTATTCCAATGCCGACGACGTTGTCGATCCTGTGCTTTCCGCCCCCCAATTCATGCTGCGCGGCGGCTCCTTCGCCACGAGCAGCTACGACGCCACCTGTTCCTCGCGAAACAACGCCTACGGAGGTTGGAATAGTTCGGGCGTGGCAAGCCGCTGCGGATTCCGCCCAATGTGCGCCATCCCCGCCGAAGACTAAAACGAAACAGGAGACCTTCAACATGAAAAACGCAGTTTTCACCTCTCTCGCATTCGTTTCCGCCACGCTCCTCGCAGCCGCTTCGCCCACGGTTTCCAACGTCGCCATCGCGCAGGATGCGGAGAAAAACGTCATCGTCACCTACGACCTCGACGAGGACGCCATCGTCACCGTTGCCTTCTCCGTCGGCGGCGAAGCTGTCCCCGTTCCCGTGACGGTGGCTGGCGACGCAAATCGCATCGTGACCGCCGGAACCGGGCGCAAGGTCGTCTGGAACCCGAACCTCGACTGGCCGCTCCAGTCCGCAGCCAACGTATCGGCCACGGTCAAGGCGTGGACGAAGGACGTCCCGCCCGACTACATGGCGGTGAGGCTCCGCGACGACGGCACCGACCTCAATATCCGCTATTTCGCCACGTCGGACGATGTGCCCGGCGGCGTGACAAACCGCATTTACAAGTCCGACTGGCTACTCATGCGACGCATCCCGGCCAAAGGGATCAAATCTCGTCTCGGCAACGACTCGACACGGCCGATTCCGGGCCGAAACTACCAAACGCACCTCGTTTCCTTCACGAGCGACTTCTACATGGCCGTGTACGAAACGACAGAGGCGCAATACAAGAACATCGCGGGCGGGGCGAATCTGCGCACGTCCGACCCGTGGTCTGCATCGTTTGCCTCGGCAACATACGCTGAAGAGCATCCCTACATCCCCGTGACCGATGTTTTCTACAGAAACCACATTCGCGGCGATGTCCAGCCTGACGCGGCACCGGCCAGCGGCAAGTTGATCGACAAACTACGGACGCTCTCCGGCATCCCGACTTTTGACCTGCCGACAGAGGCGCAGTGGGAGTTCGCCTGTCGGGCCGGAACGGCGACAACGCTCAACGACGGCACGGATTCTGCATCGTCCGGCACCGGGCTGGACAATCTGAAGCGTGTCGCATGGTGCGGGTACAACGCAGAATCGAGGCCGCACGAGGTCGGACTGAAAAAGCCGAACGCCTGGGGCCTCTACGACATGCTCGGCAATGCCGACGAAGTGCCGCGCGACTACTACAAGACCTACACAGACGCGGATGACGACATCGCCCCACTTGTCACCTCGGCTTCGGCAACCGAAACCAAATATTGCACCCGCGGTGGCAGTTACGGCACGAAGGAGTGGGACTGCAACTCCGGCGACCGTGGCGGCGCCCATCTTGGCGGCTGGGCCGGTGCGGCCGGAGCCGGGAAGCAGCGCGGCTTCCGCGTGATGTGCCTCCCGCCGCAGTAACGGCAGGACCGCGCCGAACCGCGAATGCCGCGTTCGTTCCGGAGACGCGGCCCGTCCACAGGAAAGCCCCGGCGGACACGGGCTACGCAGCGGGTGTTGCGCTGGCTAGTTGATGTCGGGGGTCGGTCTCTTGCATGGACGATCCCGAAAACTGGTTTTCACTCTGGTTCTAGGCGATGCCATAGTGCATAAACAGGCATAACATGAATAGACAGAGAATTTTGGAAACACAAACATGAATTCCACCATTTATTCCGTTCCCGACGGGGAACGTCTTTACGGCGGCTATGCCGTCACCGTGGACGGCGCGAATGCGCCCGTTTCCGAGGTGCGCTGCTCGGCCATGCCCTTCAACAGGCGCTGGCCGGGTCATCAGCGGCAGATCGAGCAGACTGAACTATGCGGCATGGTGCGCTTTGCCTTTGCCGGCAAGGCGACGGTGTCCGTGACGGCAGGCCACGACTTCACGGACATCAAGGTGCGGCCGCTCTCACGCGGCGTCACCGTCCGCCGCGAGGGACGCACCGCGACCTTCGACATCACTCGCCCAGGCGGGTATTCGGTCGAGTTCGACGGCTGGCACAACAACCTGCACGTGTTCGCGGACAGCCAAACCTGCGTCGCCGACGCGTCTCGGCGCGACGGCGACGCCATCGTCTTCGGCCCCGGCGTCCACGACATTGGCATCATGACGCTCAAGAGCGGGGATACGGTCCTCATTGACCCCGGCGCCGTCGTGTACGGCGGTTTCCACGCCAAGGACGCCAGCGGCATTTCCATACTCGGCTGCGGCATCATCGACGGCGGACACCTCAAGGAGGAGATTCTCTTCGAGGCAAGCGGCGACGGCCAGGAGGACTGCCACAACGCGAAGCGCTGGCACACCATCGACTTCCGCGACTGCCGTGACATCCGCATCGAAGGGCCGACCATCCGCGACTCGCTCTGTTACAACATTGCCATGTGGGGATGCGAGGACGTCTCGGTGCGGAACGTCAAGATCGTCGGGCAGTGGCGCTTCAACACCGACGGCATCGACCTCCACAACTGCCGCC
>CAMNCG010000297.1 GCA_946534105.1 uncultured Verrucomicrobiota bacterium | reverse complement strand
AAGACCGAACCCGCCGGCAACGTCCGCATCGGCACGATCGACTACACGATCCGCGTGCCGGGCGAATTCGCCGACCCGCGGGACGTCGGGCTCGTCGTGGTGAAACGCGACGGCGCGCGCGTCGTGCGCGTGGCGGACGTCGCCCGCGTCGAAGACGGATTCGCCGAAAAGACGCGCGTCGTGGAGCGCATGGGCCGCGCGGGCATGATGGTCGACGTGCAGAAACGCTCCGGCGAGAACACCATGGCCGTCGCGAAGCGGGTCATGGCCAAACTGGAGGAAATCAAGCGCAACCTCCCCGCCGACTACGCGATCGACGTCGTGTTCGACACGAGCGATTCGATCGGCAAGTCGATCCGGTCGGTCGGCCGGACCGTCGCGTGGGGCGGACTGTTCGTCGTGCTCGTCACGCTCTTCTTCCTGCGCAGCTTCCGCACGTCGCTCGTCATCTCGCTCACGATCCCCTTCTCGCTCGTCGCCGCCTCCGTGTTCATGTTCTTCAAGGGCTGGACCGTGAACCTGATGAGCCTTTCGGCGCTCGCCCTCGCCGTCGGCATGGTCGTGGACAACGCGGTCGTGGTGCTCGAAAACATCCTTTCGCACGCGTCCCGCGGCGCGTCGCGCGAGGAGGCTTCGCGGAACGGGGCCGACGAGGTCGGCACGGCGATCCTCGCCTCGACCCTCACGACGATCGTCGTGTTCGTCCCCCTCGTGTTCGTGAAGGGGGTGACGGGCATCATGCTCGGGCAGCTCGGGGGCATCGTGACCGCGACGCTCGTCGCGTCCGTCGTCTGCGCGCTCCTGCTCACGCCCATGCTCGCCTCGCGCCTTCTCGCGCCGCCGCCTTCCGGAAACGGCCCCGCGGCCCGCTTCCACGCCTGGAGCGAGGCAAAGTTCGACGCCGCGGACCGGGCCTACGGACGCCTCCTCGGGCGCGCCCTCCGCGCCCGGCGCGCGGTGGTCGCGGCCGCGGCCGCCGTGATCGCCGCGACGGTCGCCGGCTTCGGCTCGCTCGGCAGCGAATTCATGGGCAAGGAGGACACCGGGCAGCTTTCGATCAACTACCAGCTCCCGCTCGGCACCCGGTTCGAACGCACGGCGGAAACGGGACGCAGGATCCTCGAGGTGGCGCGCCGGGTCTGCGGCGGGGGGACGATCACGTCGGAGATGCTCCGCGCCGGCGGGACCGGCGGCGCGGGGGGCGGCGGCGGATCGCACGTCGGCATCGTCCGGCTCCGGCTCGTCGACGCCAGGCTCCGCGACCGGACGGCCGAGGAATACGGCGCCGAAATCACGCGCGAAATCACCGGCTGGCCCGAAATCGCGAAGGCGTGGGCGAACACCGGTTCGTTCATGAACCGCATCCTCCGCGGCGGCGGCGCGAACCTCCAGATCGAAATCTACGGCTACGACCTCGACGCCACGACCGCCCTCGCGGAAAAGGTCCGGGAAGTCGCCGCCGCCACGCCCGGAGCCCGCGACGTGCGCGTGTCGCAGGACATGGGCAAGCCCGAACTTTCCGTCGAGATCGACCGCGCCAAGGCGTCGGCCGTCGGCCTCACCATGGAGGGGATCACAACCGTCATGAGCGCGCTTTTCCAGGGCGACGACTGCTCCGAATACCGCGAGGGCGAAGACGAATACGACATCACGCTCCGACTCGACGGCCCGGAGCGCGCCTCCATCGAGGACATCCGCCGCACCGAACTGCCGCTGCCGGACGGCGGGCGCATCCGCCTCGACTCCGTCGCCCGCGTCGTCGAGGGCACCGGCCCGGTCACGATTTCCCGCAAGAACCAGCAGCGCATCGTCACGGTCGATTTCGACGCCGACGGACGGCCCGAGGGAGACGTCATGGCGGACGTGCGCCGCCGGATCGAGGAAGAGCTCGTGCTTCCCGCCGGCGTCATGGTCGAATACGGCGGCATGATCGAAGAGCAGCGGGAGAGCGAGCGCGCGATGACGCTCATGATCTGCCTCGGGGTGGCGCTCGTGTACATGGTCATGGCGGCGCAGTTCGAGTCGCTCCTGCACCCGCTCCTCGTCATGTTCAGCGTGCCGTTCGCCTTCAGCGGGGTCGTGGCCGCGCTGGCCGCGACCGGGACCCCGCTCTCGATGTCGGCGTACATCGGCATGGTGCTGCTCGTCGGCATCGTCGTCAACAACGCCATCGTGCTCGTGGACTGCGTGAACCGCCTCCGCGCCGAAGGCGTCCCGCTCCGCGAGGCGATCGTGGAGGGCGGCCGCCGTCGCCTCCGCCCGGTCCTCGTCACCACCTGCACGACCGTGCTCGGCATGCTCCCGATGGCGCTCTCGCACGGCGACGGATCGGCGACGTGGCGCCCGCTCGGGCTCGTCGTGGTCGGCGGGCTCTCCGTGGCGACGCTTGTGTCGATGATCCTCGTCCCGACGCTCTACTTCGCCGCCGAGCGGCGCGGGGACGCGCGAAACGTGGTAGCATGAACGGCATGAACGACAACGGATTCGAAGGGAAGATCCTCGACGCCGCCGCGATGCGCGCCGAAAGGGACCGCCTCCACGCGGAGGGGAAAACGCTCGTGTTCACGAACGGATGCTTTGACATCCTGCACGCCGGGCACGTCACCTACCTCCAGTTCGCCCGCGCGCAGGGCGACGCCCTCTGCATCGGCCTCAACTCCGACGCCTCCGTGCGCCGCAACAAGGGGCCGACGCGCCCCGTCGTCTCCGAGGAGAACCGCGCGAAACTCCTCGCCTGCCTCCGGTTCGTCGACTACGTCGTCGTCTTTGACGAGGACGAGCCGAAGGACCTCGTCGCGCGCATCCTCCCCGACGTCCTCGTCAAGGGCCGGGACTGGGCGCACTACGTGAGCGGCCGCGAGGTCGTCGAGGCGAACGGCGGCCGCGTGGTCCTCGCCGACCTGGTACCCGGACTCTCGACTTCGGCCATCGTCGCCAAAATCCTCGCCACCGCGGGGAAATGACCGGAAAAGGCCGCTCTCCCCTTCCCGCCGGAACGACCGGCGCGTTCGGCGGCGTCCTGACGGACGCCGCCGCGCGGGCGCTCCGCGCGCCGGCGCGGGGACTGCCGCGCTGCGGCGCGCCCGAGCCGCCGGGCGCAGGGGCGGCGGCGCTCGCCGCGGCGCTCCGACGCGAGGCGGAATGCACCGCGGTCCTCGCCGTCGCGCCCGGTCCGGCGCAGCTCGAAAGCCTCGCCGCCGACCTGCGCGCGATGATGCGCGCCGACGAACCGCTGCGGATGTTCCCGATGCTCGACCTCGCGGAGGACGATCCGGTCGCCGCGGCCGCCCGGCTCGCCGTGCTCTCCGCCCTTTCGCCCGCCCCGGCGGGCGGCGGAAAGGGCGGCGCGCGGCCGCCGGCGCCGAAACTCCTCGTCGCGACGTGCGTCCAGGCGCTCATGCAGCCATCGCCCGACCCCGCCCGCACCGAAAAGATGTCGCTCCGCCTCGCGCCGGGCGGCGGTCCGGGCCCGGAAGCGCTGCGCGCCTGGCTCGAAGAGAACGGCTACCGGCGCGAACCCGAGGTGTACGAAGCCGGCGTCTACGCCGTCAAGGGCGGGATCACCGACGTGTGGCCCGCGGCCGCCGGCGTCCCGAGCCGCATCGAATACTTCGGCGACGAAATCGATTCCATGCGGACGTTCGATCCGGCGACGCAGCGCTCCGCCGCGCCGCTCGAAAGCCTCCGCATCCCGCCGCGCAAGCTTCCGGTCGAGGCGCGCCGGCCGCTCACCGACTTCCTCCCCGACGGCGCGACCGTGCTCTGGTGCGGCGGGGAGGGGCTC
>CAMNCG010000296.1 GCA_946534105.1 uncultured Verrucomicrobiota bacterium | reverse complement strand
GACTGGCGGATGTACGGCTCCGCCACGCGCTGGACGCACGTCACGCCCGCGAACTTCGCGTTCCCGTTCGGCGGTACGAACGCCACCACGTTCACGTTCGTGCCCGGCGGCGTCATGTACGTCACGGGCGGCGGCCCGGCGGCGGCGTCCAACAACGTCGCGCCGTTCCGCGCGAAGATGGGAATCCTGCCGGAAAGGTACTGGGACGGCCTCGGCGTCACGAGCCGCCTCTGGACGGCGACCTCGCCCTCGAACACCTTCCTCGCCACGTGGCAGGGCGCGCTCCTCGGACGGCGCGCCGACTGTCCCGTGGACGTGCAGCTGGAGCTCTTCCCCGACGGCGGCTTCGACTTCCGCTACGACCTCTCGCGGTGCGGCGCGCGCGCCCTACCGGACGGGGACGGTGGCGAGGCCGCCCTGCCGGACGTGCGCGTCGGGGCGTGGAACGCGGGCGGCGGCGAGGTCTATTCCGTTCCGCACCGTAATCTCACGAGCGCGCGGTGGCGGCCCGTCGTCCCCGCCGACGCCACCGATCCCGACCGCGACCACGACGGCGTCACGACCGTGGACGAGCTGTTCTTCCACGGGACCGACCCCGGCAACTCCGACAGCGACTTCGACGGCCTCCCCGACGGACAGGAACTGGCCCTCGGCCTCAACCCGCTCGACCCGTACTCGAACGGCGGCCCGCACCCCGACGGCTTCGCCGCGAAGATCGGCGGCCTGGACCCGCTCGCGAGCCCGCCGGGTTCGGACTACACGTTCTACGAGCACGTCGTCTACTCGGGCTCGACGAACGGCGTGGTATCACTTCCCGATTCCTCCGCCTCCTCGGCCGTTCTCGCGGTCTCGGTTTCAGGAACCGGCACGGGCGACCTCGTGGTCGGGGCGCAGTCACTTCCGCTCGTCGGGGGCGCGCCGACGGTCTCGCTCCCCGTCCCGCGCGGGGAGCGCCTCGGCGTGAGATTACGGCTTCGGACCGGCTCGCTTTCGGTTTCGCTCGATTCGGCGGACTTCGCCCTCGGCGAGATGCCGGACCTCATGGACGGCGACCCGTCCGGCTGGGTCTGCTTCCCGCGCGCCACGCCCGACCCGGCCGTCGCGTGCATCCACGACCTGCGCGAGCGCACGATTACGGTGCGGATCGACCCCGGCCCCGGCGCGGCGGGGCTCTCGTGCCTCTGGTGGGGGACCGCCGCCGTCGCCGCCTCCAACCACGCGGACAGCCTCTCCGCCACGCTCACGGGCAACTTTGACGCGCGCCACACGGCGCGCGTCCCGTACACGCTCGACCACCCCCTCCGCCTGTTCGGCATGGGATCTTATTGGCAGGCCGTGCGGTTCTGCCCGCGCCCGTCCGACGCGCACGACGACCCGCAGGACGGGCCCTGGGACGATCCCGGCGGGGACGGCCCCGACGGCAACGGCGACCTCTACGGCGGCGACAACGAGGACGACGACGACAATGATCCGTCGTGTTCGTGCTGCGACCAGTGCGGGGAGTGCGGCTGCCATGCGGGCGAGGCGCCCCCGGGCGTGTCGGGCCCCGTCCCCCCGGCCCCGCCCGACCCCGAAGCCCCGCCTCCCGTCTGCCCCGTCCACAACTGCCCGTATTCCGAGTGCGCCGACCTGCACGAGGACGACGCGCCGCGCACGGTGCGGGTGCCGGCCTCGACGCACGTCCTGACAATCGGGCGAAGCCCCTCGGTCGATACCGTCGCGCTCACCGTCCCCGAGGGCGCGGTGAACTGCTGCCCCTGCCCCGGCCACTGGACCAACTACGTGGGCGTGGCGTACAGGTCGGGCCACCTTGCGGTGAAGGGCGGCGACGGCCTGAACTTCCGGAAGTCGGAAACGGACTGTACTGCGTACGTGTCCGGCCTCACGCCCACGCGCGCGGCGGCGGGCGCGCCGCTCGCGTTCGTGACGAACGGGACAATCCACATCCGACGCAACTACGCGGTTCTCGGCGTCGACATCGACACGCCGAACAGAACGGCAGAGACCTTGAACGCGCTCAACCCGTCGTTCGGAATCCCGGCGACGGTCTGCACGAACGCGCCGCGCGCGGCGGGGATCGACCTCGTGACGCGCGTGCGCCTCGCGGCGGGCGCGGTGACGCTCACGGCGGGCGGCGGCGCGTTCAGGGCGTGGCTCGACCGCAGCGGAACCGGCGATCCGCCCCTCCTCCTCGTCGACGGCACGGCGCGCCCCACGGTCACGATGTCGCTTGCGAAGTGGCGCTCGCTCGCGAATCTTACGGGCGACGAGGACGAGGCGCGCACGCGCATCCTCCTCACCTCCGCCACGCCCGGCGCGCGCACGCTCACGTTCGCGTTCTCCGCCGGCGGCGCGCTCACGGACTCCGTCACCCAGCGCATCACGTTCATTGATCCACTTCTTCTTGCAGACACGGACGGCGACAGGACGCTTGGGAGCGGAGACGTGGCCGATGCCCTTGCAGGACGTGCGTTCAGGTTCTGGAAGAACGAGGACAGGCACAAGGGCGACTACGTTGGCCAGTTCCCGGACATTTCGCCAAACGCCGGCGACCTTCAGGTGAATGGACGCCTCGACCTCGTGAACCTGTTTCCCGTGCGGGTCGACCTGAAGCCGCTTGTCGACGCCTGGGGGAACGCGACGTTCCGCCTGCGCGCGCCGACAGGAGTGCTGCGTTTCTGCAGAGTGGACGTCTCGCCCGATGCGGCGTGGTCGTTCCAGACAAACGACGTGTACACGGCGCCCAGCGGTCCGCGCGAGCTGGTTTCGGCGGCCCATCTCACGTCCGTGACGTCCGCCGGCGTCGAAATCGCCCCGTCCGACATCTTGCGCGCAGGGAACGCCCCCGGCGTTTTGGTGTTCGAGGCGTCGGGCGACGTCAACGCCGAGAACACGCTTGAAATGTGCGTTGAGGTGAATGGCACAACGATCTTCAGCCATAAACTGCCTCTGTCCATATCATCCGTGCGCAACATGTACAGGTGGAGGAACATAAGGGGCGCGTGCGGCGACTTGGGCGGCGAGGCGGATTCGGCCGGGGAGCCGTTGAACCGTCCCGACGCCGAATGCGACGGAAGGCACTTCGTGTTCGTGCACGGCTACAACGTCAACGCCGCGGCGGCCCGCGAGTGGTCGGATGCGATGTTCAAGCGACTGTGGCTGGCGGGGGCGCGGTCGATGTTCACCGCCGTCGACTGGTTCGGCGACGATTCGCAGTTCGCCACGCTCTTCAACGGGGACGTGACGCCGGACTACTACGCGAACGTGATGCATGCGTTCATGTCCGCCCCCGCGCTCACGAACGTGTGCACCGCGCTTCCTGGGACGGACAAGGTCCTTCTCGCGCACTCGCTCGGCAACATGCTCGTCTCGTCCGCAGCCGTGGACTACGGTCTCCAGTACACGCGCTACTACATGCTCAACGCCGCCGTGCCCATGGAGGCGTACGACGCGTCGGCGGATGCTCCCGAGATGGTGGATTCCGCTTGGGGCGGCGTGCCGATTGCCTATCGGGCGTCCGACTGGTCGGCGCTGTTCACGAACGCGGACTTCCGGGCGTCGCTTTCGTGGCGCGGGCGTTTCGCGGGGATTGCGAACGCCGTGAACTGCTATTCGGAGACGGAGGACGTGCTGCAAAATCCGGAAATGCACGGATACGGCGGCGCGTGGTCCATGCAGGAACTGCTGAAAGGCACTGCCGCATGGAACGCGCTCAACGCCGTTCCGTACTACGGGCGCGGCGTTGACTGCGAGGGCGGCTGGGGCGTCAACACGTTCTACGCCGTCAACCCCGCGCTGTACACGCCGGGCTACGGTTTCCATTCAAG
>CAMNCG010000295.1 GCA_946534105.1 uncultured Verrucomicrobiota bacterium | reverse complement strand
TCGTCCTGCTGCAGTGGAAGTTCCACGACATGGTGAACTGCGAACTCGTCGAAGAGCGCAAGATGTAGCGGCGCAGCGGAAGGGGCGCGAGGCGGGCTGAACCGTTCGGCGCTATCGCCTGGAACGGTGGGCGGCGCGGTAATGGTCGGGTATCACGTCGATTTGCGTTCCAGTGGGCATTTGGTAGTTATGGAAGGCATAAACGACATGCGAGGCAACATGGCAAAGCGCATCAGCAGACCTTTGGCGTCGGATTCAAAAACTGTCCTATTGGCGATTCCGCAGGTTGGGGAGGTCCTTCCGAGGACATTGTCCGGCGTGTACCGTCTGGCGAAGGAGCGTGGCTGGCATCTGCACACAATGGTCTGCACCCGCGACGCTTCCGGCGGTCTCGGTTTCGTCCGCGCCCCGGAATCGGGATCCCTTCCCGACATATTTTCCCTGCTGAAGCCAGACGGAGTGCTCGACACCCTGCAAATCATCCTCCCTGACGAAATCCGCGCCGCCGCACACGCTGCCGGGATGCGATCCGACCCTCTTGTTGTGCACATCGGCTCTCCGGCAAGCACGAACGGGGCCGTATACGTCCACGGCGATCCTGAATCGTTTGCCAAACTCGCCCTGCGCGAGCTTCTCCAATCGGGATTCCGCGATTTCGCCTATGTCCCGTATTCGCCCGGCGAGTCGTGGAGCGTGGAACGAGGAGAATCGTTCGCGCGGTTCGTCACGCTCTCCGGCAGGCGTTTTCATCCGTTTCCGGACGCAGCGTCGGCACCCGGGAACGTCATCGACGGCAACAGCCGCAACGCGCTCCTGCACTTCCTCGCCGCGCTCCCGAAACCGTGCGGCGTTTTCGCGGCGAACGACATTGTCGGCGAGATTGTTCTGAACGCCGCTCGCATGCTGGGATTCGGCGTTCCCGGCGAACTCGCCGTCGTCTCGGTTGACGACCTGGCGCACATTTGCGAGGCCACCCGGCCCACGCTCTCCAGCGTTCGTCGCGACCTGGAAGAGGAGGGGCGCGCCGCTGCGGACCTTCTGGACAAATGGCTCGACGCCCCGTCGCGCCCGCCTCGCCCGCTCGCGGTTCCGGCCGTCTCGCTTGTGCGCCGCGCCTCCACGCAGTTTTCCGCGCTTCAAGACGAACGCGTGTCGAGATCCCAGGAGTTCATCCGGAACCACGCCTGCGAGGAGGGGTTTTCCCCGCAGGACGCCATCCGCACGATGTTCCTTTCGCGCTCCGCCGCATACAATCTCTTTCGCAGCGTAACCGGACGCTCCATTTTGCAGGAGATCCACGCCGTGCGCATCGAGCGCGCGATGGAGAAGCTCCGCACCGGCCTGGCCCCCGTCGCCGTGGCCGCCGAGTGCGGATATTCGTCGTATCTCGATTTCCGCCGCGTTTTCCGCCGTGTCGTCGGAATGCCGGTCGGTGCTTGGACAAAGGGGGTATTTAGAGGAAAAATGGTATAAAAGGACGAATGGTATAAAAGAAAAGGGACGATCGGTATATATCTCTCCGGAATTGGTGCTATAATCCTTTGCGTCGGCCCGCGTTGGGCCGAGAATCCCTAATTCGCAAGTCTGGAGAAACACAATGAACTGTTCCCGCAGTCCGTTCCCACTGCAGTCCGCCGCACGTCCGGCGCTGCGCGTCGCCGCTCTGGTTGCGGCGTTCGCCTCCTTCGCCGGCGCTGCATCCGGCGGCGTCTTCGACAACGCCAAGTTCAGGCTCGACCTTCGTGGCGACGCCAATGGCAACAACACCCTTGACAGGGGTGAAATCGGCAACGCATTCGACTTTTCCGCCGCTTCGCCCTCCTACGCTTTCTACGGCGAGAAGGGCATCGCCAAGCCATATACGTGCGAAAACTACCCGTCTCAGGTCGTGATGCGCGTCGCCATGCCGCTCGCCGTTGGCAAGACGAACGAACAGACCTGCATCTATTTCCCGCAGGAACCCGCCAACAAATACTGCGGCATCACCATTCCCAAAGCCGCCGTGGCGGGCAACAGCATCACAATGTACACCCGCTTTCGCCCCGACGGTCTTACCACGTCTCCCAATGGCGTCATGCTCAACGGGTTCAACGGGTACTCGGCGTCAGGACTCAGCATCTATCTCGACGAGTCTTATCGAATCGGCATTCTCACGCCGGGAACCATGGGCGTCTGCAGTGTCACGTTGACCCAGGGCGAATGGCATGACGTATTTGTCGTCGCCACGAACTCGACCGACGGCACGTCGACAGAAATCCGCGTCTACGCATGCAAAAATGGCGCCTCTTCCTTCAGCAAGGCGACATTGACACGCACGGGCGCGCAGGTGATGGCGATCAATGCCGCTCACGCCCTTACCTTCGGCAGCTACGAAAGCAATACCACCGCTAGTCCGCGCGCTTTCAAGGGGGCAATGGCCGAAGCCGCCATTTGGGACCGCCCCCTCTCCGAGGACGAGATGCGCGAAGTCATGGCCGGACCCGCCGCGCTCGGCGGCGAGTGGCAGATCGGCGCCGCGAACGGCAGCGCCGACGAGTTCGACGACGCCAGTCCCGCCGCCGTTTACGACGTGCAGTCGATGCCGTGGCGCAGGATGCGCAAGACGCTTGACGCTTCGACGTCCTCCCTCTCTCTTGCCACGACGATGACGGCGGACGACGACCGGTGCGACCGCGTTCTGACGTTCACCCCGATTCTCTCCGGAACGGAGTCGGCGCCCGTCGAGGTTTCGCTCAACGGCCAGGCCGCCGGCGAAATCGATCTCGCCTCGGCGACCTCGATCACGCTCCCGCGCAAACTCTGGATCCACAGTTCGGGGGTGCCCAACACGATCACCGTAACGCGCAAGACATCGCTCGGCGGGACCGTCCAAATGGATGCGGTCTCGCTCGCGCCGGGCGGATTCGGAGCGCCGGGCGGCGTCATGGAGGACGCCACGTTCAAGCTCGACCTCCGCGGCGGCGCATCCTCCTACACGAAGCCCGGCGACCTCGGAAACGCCTACGATTTCTCCGCCGATTCCCCAATCGTCGGCTGGATGGGCGACCAGCGTGGCCCGCAGACGTACAATTCAAACTACGGCAACCTGCCTTCGCAGGAATCCGCCGATGTCACGAACCCCTATTATCCCTACACGACGAATGCGCAGAACGTCCTTCATTTCTACCAGGACAATAAATCCGCAACAACGGCCGTTCGTTCCAGCGTGGTTCTTCCCGGCGCTGCGCCGAACAGCCCCGTTCAAACGTTCTATCTGCGATTCCGCTGGGACGGAAACACGCCGACCGGTCCATCCTACCTCTTCCAAAGCGGCAACGCCGCGAACGGCTACCAGACGACGGGCGTCGCCCTTTACATCCACCAGGATTCCGTAAGCGCCGATTTGACGACGACAAACGGCATCCTGGGCGTTCGCGGTTCCAACATCGACGGGTATCTTGAGAGCCACTACATCAAGACGGGCGAGTGGTGCGACCTTTTCGTCACATTCACCCAAAATGCCGGGAACACGGCGTATACCGTGGCCTCGACCCTTTGCAGGCCGGTCCCATCGGAGAACGAGTTCGCCCCTCCTTCGCTTCTGAACAAATCGCGCACGTTCTCCAAGGCGCTTTCCTTCGACACCTCCAACCTCACTCTCGGCGGATTCCACGAAAGCAGCGGTGGAGCGAATCCAACGCGCGGCTTCCGCGGCCTCATCGCAGATTTCATGGTCTGGCAGCGCGCCCTCACGAACGAGGAGAAGATCGAGGTGATGGCCGGCCGCCACGGCGCGAAGTGGATGGTCGGAGCGGCGAACGGAAGCGCCGACGAGTTCACGGATGACGACCCCGCGGCGGTGTTCGAGCCGGAGTCGATGCCATGGCGGCGGATGCGCA
>CAMNCG010000294.1 GCA_946534105.1 uncultured Verrucomicrobiota bacterium | reverse complement strand
CCCGCGCCGTCAAAGCGCAGGTCGAGCTCCACGTCGCCACGCGGCGTGGGCGTCGAGGAGCGGATGCGGCGCAGCGGCCCGGGCTGAGGATCGACGAGCACGCGTTCGTAGAACGGGGCGGCGCTGCGGACGCCGGCGACGCCCGCGTGCAGGTGCCAGAGCGGGTGCGAGCCCCATCCGTGACAGTCGCTGCGGGAATCGGTGTCCGGAACTTCAAGGATCGTGGAGCAGTTCCAGTCGAGGCAGTTCCGCCAGAAGTCGAGGCCGGAAAAGAACAGGTCCGGGCGGCGGAACTTGAAGTACGTCGCGAAGACGTAGTGGCGGAAGTAGATCGAAGCGGCGGCCAGCGCCGGGCCCCGTTCCGGCGCCGGAACGGACGGGGCGCCGGAACGCGCGGAGCCGGCGTCGCCCTTCGGACCGGACACGTCGGCCAACGGCGTGTCCGGCGAGTTCGCGACGAGGGCGGAGAAGCACCGGGCGGCGTCCTCCGGCGGCGGGACGTCCGCAAGGAGCGCCAGCGCCTGCGCGTGCTGCGAAAAGGCCGTGCGGGAGACGTCCGAGGCGAAGAGCGCCCTTTCCGGGCACCAGAAGGCGCGCCGGATCGCGCCGCGGAGGGCATCCGCGCGGGCGCGCCAGTACGCGCCGAGCGCGGCGTCTCCGACCGCCTCTTCGGCGATCGCCGCCGAAAGGTAGGCGTGGAGGCATTCGAGGTTGATTTCGGCGTTCGGGCGGTCGCCGTCGCCGTCCGGCGGAACGCCGTTCTTCCAACCCGCGACCCAGTCCACGAAGTTCCACCCCGGCGTCGCGCCGAGAAGGCCGTCGGGGCGGAAATGCGCGTCGAACCCAAGAAGCGTGTGGTTGAGGCCGGGCAGGCGCGCGCGGAGCCAGTCACGGTCGGCGTGGTTCCAGGCGTAGTCGCCAAAGGCCATCGCCTCGCAGCACGTGAACGGAAAAGACTCTTGCGTGCCGCGCGTGGGGCAGTTCATCGCGATGGCGCCGTTCTCGCGCCGGTCGGCGTCATAGAGCGTCAGGGCGTTGCGGACCATGCGGTCCTCGCGGTCGAAGAGGCCGGACACGAGGAACTGCACGCGGCTGTCGCCCGGATACATCTGCTGCTCGTAGTACGGGCAGTCGAAGAACATCTCGTGCATGCACATCTGCAGCGAGCGTTCGCACGGCTTCTGAATCCGCGAAACGAACGGGTCATCGCACTCGAAGCGCGCTTCGAGCGCGAGGTCCTGCCGCGTCTCGACGAGCGCGGCGGAATCGACGACGAGCGGTTCGCCGGCGGTTTCGACGGTGATGCGGCACCAGCGGCCGCAGCGCCACCAGGGGGTGGTGAAGCGGGCGCCGGGGCGGCCGTCGGGCAGGAAGGCGTCGCCGAACGGGTGGGGCATGTCGAGGCCTTCGAAGGCGGCGCGATCGCCCTTGTGCCCGTCGGGGCCGGTGAGGCACTCGGCCCAATCCCAGCGGATGCGGGCGCCGCGTCCGCCGGAGACGCGCAGTTCGGGATAGGCGCAGTAGTAGTCGCCGAGGTCCCAGAAAGCGACAGCGCGGGCGTGCGCGGGAACGACCGCGCCGGGGCGTAGCAGGTCCGGCCCGCGGCGGATGGCGCCGGGGGTCTTGCGCTCGCGCATCGGCTCGCGCAGCGGCGTCGGGAAGAGCATCCAGCCCTGCACGAGAAGACCGGCGAACGTGTCCACCGGACCGCGCACGACGGCGGCCTCCTCCCAGGAATCCGCCGCCGGCTCCTCGTCGAGGAAGGACGTGCCGCGCACCTCGCATTCGGAGCCGACGCCAAACGTCTTCGAGGCGCCCTTGTCGGTCATGCGGGTGCCGGAAAGGGGTGCGACGAGCCACGGGGACTTTCCCGTGGTGAGGACTCCGTCGTAGGCGCCGGACGCCTTGAGGACGAAACCGCCGCGCACGGAGCGTTGGGCGAGGGGGGCGTGCTCTCCCACCTGCCAGCAGACGGCTTCGAGCCGGTGGGGACCGGGCGCAAGGTCCGTGACGCGGACGGCGTGGCAGTGCCATCGGTTGGCAAGCCCGCGGTGCGGGCCGCGCGAAAGCTCCGTGCCGTCCAGCAGAAGCACGTAGCGCTCGTCCGCGGAAACGTCGATTTCGAGCGGTTCGGCGCCGGCCGGAACGTCGAAATCGCGCCGGAACCGCAGGAAGAACTGCGCCTCGCGCGAGAGAGCGGCCGGCGTGGCGCGGGTTTCGGCGAAGACGGCGCCGCCCCACCGGTCGCAGCCGACACGCCAGATCCACGACGCCTCGTCAATGGGCTGCTGGGGCCTCACGTTGGTGTCGCCGCGCGAATGCCGCTCGGGACGGAAAATCGGTTCGGTTTGCATGAAGGGATCGAATGCCGCGAACGCGGCGCGTGATCGAAAACCCGACCGCCGCGGATGCGGCGCGCCGACGTGGAACGGAGCGTACCGCCCATGCTCGTCGCATCATACACCCCGCCACTCTCCCGCGCAACCGCCCCGCCAATTCCGCGACCGCCGACCGCCACGGCGGAAACGGGGCTCAGGCGCGATCCGTCCCTTTTTCCCGCGAAACGACGCCCGCGACGGAAAGCAGGACGAGACCGATTCCGGCGGCATGCCGGATCGTGAACGGTTCGCCGAAGAGCATCGTGCCAACGACCACGGCCGTGACCGGTTCGAGCGAACCGAGAAGCGCGGTTCTCGTCGAACCGATCCGGGAGATCGCGACGGCCATCGCCACGAGTGATCCGATGGTGGGAACCAGCGCCAGCCCGAGCAAATGGAACCAGGCGCTTTCTGTTGGAGGAAGAGAGGGCGGCGTCCCGGACGCAAATCCGTGAAGCGCCACGAAGACGGCGCAGAACACGAACGACCAGAACGAAAGTGTCGTGGCCGAAAGCCGCCCCGCGCGGGAAACGTTCACGACAACCATGTAGACCGCATACGTGGCCGACGACCACATGACGAGCCAGAAACCCGTCCAGGAAAACGCGGCGCCGCCGCCCGGACGCGTAAGCAGCGCCACGCCCGGAAGAGCGACCACAAGCGCCGCTCGAACGCGCCACCCCGCCCGCTCACGGGAGAGCGCGGCCATGAGGAGGGCGACCATGACCGGATAGACGAACAAGAGTGTGCAGGCCAACCCGGAATCCATGTGCCGGAAGGAAGAAAAAAGTCCGAGCGCCGACGCCCCGAAAAGACAGCCCAGGACGACAAGCGTCCCGAGCTCCCGGACTCCGACGCGGAGCGATCGGCGAGCCGCCGCGCTCCAAGCCCCCAGAACGAGCGCGGCGAGGACGAAGCGCCCCGCGAGCATGGAATGCGTCGAAACGCCCTCGGCGTGGAGATAGTGGGCCCAGAGCGGATTCGTTCCGTAGCTGACCGCCGCGACAACGGCGGCGAAGGTTCCTAACGTCCGTGTTTTCACGGGGCGTGGATTGTAGAACAATCCCGTTCTGGCAACAACGCCCCGCCGTCCCGAAAACCGATCGAAAAACCACAGCGCCATCACGTGAATCCGCCATTCTTTCACCGAATTCTTTTACTTATATTAATTGAATATAAATATTTTATGCAATTTGACAATTCGTCGTGTTTTGCTTATTCTTTTCCCCGCTGCTTCACCCCCTTCCCACAAGACACTCACCCCCTCCCCACCCCTCACCCTCCACCTCTTCCATGTCCTACGGTCTTTCCCGCAACACCGGCCACGGCCGCCGCGCCACCCGGTACCGCTACCGTCCCGACCTGCTGTACCGCGGCTCGCGCGCTGCGGCGCCGCGCACCACGGTATCGCGCACGTGCGCGCCGTCCAAGCATGGGCAGCGACTGGAATCGATCCTCGGCGACCTCGCCCGGATCCTCGACATCGAAAACGCCGGAGACTTTT
>CAMNCG010000293.1 GCA_946534105.1 uncultured Verrucomicrobiota bacterium | reverse complement strand
GGCTGCCTCACCCGCGATCCTCGCATGAAGGAGCGCAAGAAGCCCGGTCTGCGCGGAGCCCGCCGCCGCTTCCAGTTCTCCAAGCGCTAGGCTTCCGCCACGCTTCGCTCCGCCGACGGGCAACCCACGAGGTTGCCCGTTGGCGTTTTCGGAAACCCCTTGCCGGAGTCCGCCGCGCCATGTCCCTTCTCTCTCTCGTCAAATCCCTTTTCACCCGAAAAAACGCCGCTCCCGGAGCCGGAAACGCATCCCGCCCGGCGGGCTCCTCCCCCTCCGCGGAGACCGCCGGATCCGGCGATTCCGCTCCCGGCGCCGGCCGGCGCCGCGGCCGCCGCGGCGGCCGCGGCCGCGCGCGCGGCGAAGATCGCCGTCCGGCTCCGGACGCCGCGCCGGCCCCCTCCGGGGCCTCCGATGTCGGCGCCGCGCCCCGCGAAGGCGGATCCCGCCGCGAAGACCGCCGGGAGGGCGTCCGCCGCGAAGACGGCCGCCGCCGCCGCGACGGTCGCGACGGGCCGCGCCCCGCCGCGCCGCAGAAAGAATTCCCGCCGGCCGTCGTCCCGGAATCCGACTGGGATCCCGCCGTTTCCTACGCCGTGCCCGAAAAGGAAGGCTTCCGCCGGTTCACGGACTTCGCCATCCAGGCGCCGATCCTGCACGGCCTCGCCGACCTCGGGTTCCAGTACTGCACCCCGATTCAGGCCGCCTCGCTGGAACAGACCATGGCCGGGAAGAACGTCGCGGGCCGCGCCCAGACCGGCACCGGCAAGACCGCCGCGTTTCTGATCGCGATCTTCAAGCGCATGCTGGACAACCCGGACCTGCGCCCGACGAAGACCGGACGCCCCGCGGCGCTCGTTCTCGCCCCGACGCGCGAACTCGTGATCCAGATCGCGGAAGACGCCAAAAAAATCGGCGCCCACTGCGGCCTCCGGTGCCTCGCCGTCTACGGCGGGTGCGACCACGCCGCGCAGCAGGACGCCATCGAATCGCAGCCGCTTGATCTCATCGCCGCGACACCGGGCCGCCTCCTCGACTTCCGCCGGGCGCACGTGCTCGACCTCTCCGGCGTCCACACGCTCGTGATCGACGAAGCGGACCGCATGCTCGACATGGGCTTCATCCCGGACGTGCGCAAGATCGTCTACTACCTCCCGAAGGAGCGCCAGACGCTCCTCTTCTCCGCGACGCTCGGAGAGGACGTCATGCGCCTGGCCTCGCAGTGGATGCCCGATCCCGTCACCGTGGCGGTCGACGCCGAGTTCCACCCGGCGGACACGATCACGCAGATCGTCTACCCGATTTCGACGCACGAGAAGTTCGCCGTCCTCTACAACATCCTCAAGAAGCACGAGGGCGAGCGCGTCCTCGTCTTCCGCAACCGCAAGAGCGGCTGCGAAGACCTCGTGGCCGAGCTCCAGGCGCACGACATCCCGGCGCTTGAACTTTCCGGCGACGTGGACCAGAAGAAGCGCATCCGGATCCTCGAGGACTTCCGCTCCGGCGCCGCCAAGGTCGTCGTCGCGACCGACGTCGCGGCGCGAGGGCTTCAGGTGGACGGCATTTCGCTCGTCGTGAACTACGACTTCCCGTACGAGCCCGACGACTACATCCACCGCATCGGACGAACCGGCCGCGCCGGTGAAAACGGCACCGCCGTTTCCTTCGCCTGCGAAGACGAATCGTTCATCATCCCCGACATCGAAAAACTCATCGAGCACGAGCTTCCCTGCCGGATGCCGGACGACGAACTGTTCGCCGAGCCGCCCGCCCCGTCCCATGCCGTGAAGCGCCGCGAACACCGCGCCGGCGGTTCGTTCGGCCGCGGACCGAGGTCCGGCGGCCCCCGCCGCGGCGGTCCGCGCCGCGCCGGCGGCTTCCGCGGCCGCCGCTAGGCCGCGCCCGAGGAGGAGGTTCCCGTGGAAGAAGGCCCGGACGCGGCGAAGCCCACCAAGCGCGAACGCAACCGCGCGCAACATCTCGGCGCCCTGCTCGAAGCGGCCGAAACCGAGTTCGCGCGCAAGGGGTTCCAGGACGCGTCGGTTTCCGGGATCGCCAAGGCGGCCGGCCTCGCCGTCGGCACCGTCTACCGGTTTTTCCCCGGCAAGCGCGAACTCGGCACCGCGGTCATGGAGCGCATCGCCGAAAGCCGGGCCGAAAACCTCCGCGCCGTCGCGCTGCCCGCGGCGGCGGACCGCGCGTCCGCGCTCCGCACGCTCGTTTCCCTCCGCGTCTCGCACCACGTCAAGCACGGCGCCTTCCTGCGCATGGGCTTCGAGCTACAGCGCTCGCTCGGGCGCCGCGATCCGCCGGAGCGCATCCGGGCGCTTTTCGACGAAACGCGCGAACTCACGCGCCGGTTTTTCGAAATCGGCCTCGAACGCGGGTTCTGGCGGAACCTGCCGCCGAGGGCCCTCGCCCGGGCCTTCGACGGCATCTGCAACGAAGAAATCTTTTCCTGGGAGCGGCTCGGCCGCCCGGGCGGGGAGGAAGGGCTCTCGGACGGCATCTACGCCTCGGTGTCCGCCCTTTTCCCGGCGGACGCCCCGGAAGCGCGAGGCCGTCCGCCGGCGGCCGGCTCCGCGGGCGCCGCGACGGCCGGCCTCGCGCTCTTCGCGGCGCTCGCCGCGCTCGGTTCCCCCGCCGCCTCCGCCGCCCCGCTTTCGCGCTCGTTCGAAAAGGACGGCGCCGCGGCGGTCGTGCGCTTCGACCCCGGCGAGGTGCGCCCGGGCGAAACGGTCGAAGCCTCGATTTCGGCGTCCGCCCCGCCCGGAACCGAAGTCCGGCTCCCTCCGGCGCCGGACTTCGACGACCGGTTCGAGGGCTTTTCGGTTCTCGGCTCGTACGAGGACCCCGACGGCACGCTGCACTTCTCGCTTTCGCCGGTGCCCGGCGCGGAAAAGCGGCGCCTGCGCCCGTTCCCGGTCGAAGTCGAAGACGCCTCGACCGTGCCTCCGGCGCGCGGCTGGTTCGCCGCCGGGCCGCTTCCGGTGCCGGAGGCGCCGCCGCTCGCCGACCCGGGCGAAGTCGTCTCGCCGCTCCGCCCGGTCTCGATCGCCCCGTCGCCGAAACGGTTCCTCGCGGGCGCGGGCGCCGCCGCCGGAGCCGCGGCGCTCGTCTTCGCCGCGGTCGCGCTCGCGCGCCGCCTCCGCCGCGCCGCGGCCGTCCGCCGCCTGCCGCCCAAGAGCCGCGCGCTGCACGAGCTCGACGCGCTGCTCCGCCGCGGACTTCCCGAAAAAGGCCGGTTCAAGGATTTCTACTTCGAGCTCGCGCTCGTCGTCCGACGGTACGTCGAACGCCGCCACGGCATCCGCGCCCCGCGCCAGACCACGGAGGAATTCCTCGCGTCCGTGCGGGGCCGTCCGGAATTCCCGCAGGACACCGTCCGACGCCTCGGCGACTTTCTCGCGGCCGCCGATCTCGTGAAATTCGCCGGCGTTTCCGCCACGCCCGCCTCCTCCGCCGCCGCCGCCGCCGCCGCCCGCGCCTACCTCTCCGCGGAACCGGACTGACCCCGCCCCGCCTTCGCTCGGGAGTGTGACCAAACGTTGTCAGCGGCATGGCGCGCCCGTACGCGGGCTTGCGCTTGCGTGTGCGCCCTAGCGCGGCATGTGCGCCCCCGTGCATGTGCTTCCCGAACCGCCGCCGCCGGTCGAGGGGCCGCTCCAGAAAGCGCCCGGACGGGCGTCTCGCCGCGCCTTGTCGGCCTCGCGTCGTGCTCCCCCTGGGATCCGCTTCCCCCTCCGCGCGCCCTTCGCGCCGAGCCCAAGGCCGCGTCCGATGCGCGCGAGACTACCGCCAAAACCTTGGCCAGGCCGCTCAAAATCCGACCGAATTCTCGCAAAATATTACATTTATTGATAGGATGTATTTTACATAGAATTCGGT
>CAMNCG010000292.1 GCA_946534105.1 uncultured Verrucomicrobiota bacterium | reverse complement strand
CCCGCCACGTCGGCGGAAAGTTCCTCCTGCGCATCGAGGACACCGATCTCGTGCGCTCCACGAAGGAGGCGATCGACAAGGTGCTCGACGCGATGGCGTGGCTCGGCCTCGACTACGACGAAGAGGTGGTCTACCAGACGCACAACGCCGCCGACCACCTCGCCGCCGTGGAGAAGCTCCTCTCTTCGGGCGCCGCCTACAAGGCCGTCAAGGAGTCCGTGGACCCCGCCACGGGCGAGAAGAAGTCCGGCGAAGTCGTCCTCTTCCGCATGCCGAAGGAAGGTCGCATCGAGTACGACGACCTCGTGAAGGGGCACATGAAGAAGAAGGCCGAAGACACGCAGGATTTCGTCATCGTCCGTTCCGACGGTTCGCCCGTCTTCCACATCGCCAACGTCGTGGACGACATCAAGCAGGGCATCACGCACATCATCCGCGGCGACGACCACGTCGAGAACACCTTCAAGCACATCCAGATCTTCAAGGCCCTCGGCGCGCCCGTGCCGCAGTACGCGCACCTGCCGATGATCGTGAACGCGCAGGGCAAGCCCTACTCGAAGCGCGACGGCGCGGCGTTCGTCGGCGAATTCAAGGAGCAGGGGTACCTCCCGGAGGCGCTCTTCAACTTCCTCGTGCTCCTCGGCTGGGCGCCCGGCGACGACCGCGAGGTGATGAGCCGCGAGGAGCTCGTCGCGGCCTTCTCCCTCGACCGCTGCAAGTCCTCTCCGGCGCGTTTCGACCTCAAGAAACTGCTCTGGATGAACGGCGAATACATCGCGCGCCAGCCGCACGACGCGTTCAAGGCGGAACTTTCGGAGCGTCTTGCCGCCGCCGGGCTCCCGCCGGCGCCGCTCGGATGCAGTCTCGACGCGCTCGTGCCGCCCGTGCAGATCCGCACGAAGACCCTTTCCGACCTTCCCGGCAATTGCGAATACTTCTTCAAGGAGGACGTCGCCTACGATCCGGCGGCCGTCGAAAAGCGCCTGAAGAAGCCCGGCGTGAAGGCGCGTCTGCTTTCCTTCGCGGACGCTTTCGCGGCGATGCCGGAATTCACCGCCGCGGCCACCGAGGCGTTCGTCCACGCCGAGGCGGAGAAAACCGGCGACGACGGCAAGCCCGTCGGCATGGGCGCGCTCGTCCACCCGATCCGCGTCGCCGTCTCCGGCCGCACCGAGGGGCCGGGCCTCTTCGAGATGCTCGAACTGCTTGGCCGCGATCGCGTCGTCCGCCGTCTCCGCGCCGCCGCCGAGATGGCGGGGTAGGCCGCCTTCGCGTGGCGATGGCGGCCTACCGTGCGGTCAGGCGTCCCGGGACGGTGCCGCCCTTGTTTCCGCGACGGCGCGCGCCCGACGGCCCCCCCACACCAGCGGCGTCCAGGGGCGGACGGCGCGCACGATCCTGATCGGCGCGCCGTTTCGATCAAGGAACGTGACGTCGATCGGAAAGCGCATGAAAAACGCGTGAATCGCGTTGCACCTCGGGATGAGGAGCGCTTCGTCGTCCGGAAGGTCCTTCCGGAACATGAGACCGAGAAGTCGCGCCGCGAATCCCTCCGCGACCTCGATCCGGCGTTTCCCGAACCCCGCCGCTTCCAGCGCCGCGGCGGCTTCCGCGGGGCCGGGGCCCTTGCGGCCGCGTTCCGTCATATCAGCGCCCGGCGCGACGCCCCGGCGGCGAGCAGGGCGGCGGCGCAGAGCGCGGCCGAGGCGGCCAGCCAGGGGGCGAATTTCTCCTCGTGCCGGATCCGGACCGTCGCCTGGATTTCGGTGCGTTCCAGCTTGTCGATTTCGGAAAGGGCGTCGTCGAGCGCGCCCCGGGAGCGGACGTTGAAGTAGCGGCCGCCCGTCGCCTCCGCGATGGCGCGGAGCGTCCGTTCGTCGAGCCGCGACTGCGATTGGACGATCCGTTCTCGCCCGCCGGAGCGCCAGAGCGCGGGGAAGACGCCGTTCGAGCCCACGCCCACGGTGTACACCTTGATTCCCTCGTGTTTCGCGAGCGCGGCCGCCTCCTGCGGGGTGGCGATGCCGTAGTTGTTTTCGCCGTCGGAGAGCAGCACCACGACGCGCGAGGCGACGTTCGTCGCGGACCGGAGGCGCGCGCAGGCCATCGCGAGGCCGTCGCCGATCGCCGTCGCGGTTTCCTCCTCGGAAACCGGCTCGCCGTCCTCGCCCGGGATCGCCACCTCGCCGAGCACCTCGAAAAGGGCGTCGTGGTCGAGCGTGAGCGGGCACCGCGTCGTCGCGTACCCGCCGAACGCGACGAGACCGACGAGGTCGTCGGGCCGCTTTTCGACGAACGTCCGGAACGTCTCCTTCACCACGTCGAGCCGCGTGCGCAGCCGCGCGGCGTCCGTCGCGAAATCGAGCGCCGCCATCGAGCCGGAAACGTCCACGGCCATTTCGATCGCGACCGAGTCCTTCGTTTCGCGCTTCGCGACCGACTGCTCCCGCGGCCGGGCGAGGGCGACCACGCCGCAGAAGAGGCCCGCTCCGAAAAGCGCGGGGGGGAGCCAGGAAAGACGCTGCCGCAACGTGGGCCGCGAGGGCAGGGTGGCCGCGAGGGGCAACGCCGCCGAGGCCTTGCCGCGCGTTCTGCGCAACATCCTCCACGAACACAACGCCACGACCGGCGCGAGCGCGAGGGCCCAGGGCTGTCCGAGCGAAACCATGCGCGAAACTCCCGGTTGCGGCGTCAGTCGGCCGCGGCGGCTCCCTTGATCTTGGGGGATCCGGCGCTCTTCCACTTGAGCCAGGCGGAAATGAAGGGGGCGAGATCGCCGTCAAGCACGGCCTGGACGTTGCCGGTTTCGTGGCCGGTGCGGAGGTCCTTGGCCATGGTGTAGGGCTGCAGGACGTAGGAGCGGATCTGGTTGCCCCAGGAGATGGAGCCCTTTTCCCCGTAGAAGCGTTCGAGCGCGGCGCGCTTCTTGTCCTCCTCGTACTCGTAGACCTTCGCGCGGAGGATGGCCATCGCCTTCTTGCGGTTGGCGAACTGGGAGCGCTCGGCGTCG
This sequence comes from uncultured Verrucomicrobiota bacterium, assembly GCA_946534105.1. Taxonomy (GTDB): domain Bacteria; phylum Verrucomicrobiota; class Kiritimatiellia; order RFP12; family UBA3636; genus UBA3636. The sequence continues at coordinate 896 of CAMNCG010000292.1, read as the reverse complement.
CACGTCACGACGATTCCGGTGGGCACGTGCCGGATGCGGATCGCCGAGTCGGTCTTGTTCACGTGCTGGCCGCCGGCGCCGCCGGAGCGGTAGGTGTCCACTTCGAGGTCTTCCGGCTTCAGCTCCACCTTGGTTTCGTCCTCGATTTCGGCCACGACGTCGAGCGCCGCGAAGGAGGTGTGGCGGCGGGCGTTGGAGTCGAAGGGCGAAATGCGCACGAGACGGTGGGTGCCGCGCTCGGCCTTGAGGTAGCCGTAGGCGTCCGGCCCGCGGACGGCGAAGGTGCACGTGACGAGCCCGGCCTCGTCGCCGGGCGTTTCGTCGAGCATTTCGAGCTGGAAGCCGGCGCGCTCGCAGTAGCGCGTGTACATGCGAAGAAGCATCGAAACCCAGTCGCACGCCTCGGTGCCGCCGGCGCCGGCGTGGAGCGTGAGAAACGCGTTGCAGGCGTCGAGCGGGCCGGTGAGAAGGGAGCGGGTGCGGAGCGCGTCGAAGTCGGCGCACGCCTTTTCGACGAGACCGGAAAGCTCGGCGTACGCCGCGTCGCGGGCGGGGCCCTCGGGCTCCTCGGCGGCGAGTTCGCGCATCGTCTCGGCGTCGGCGAGGGCGGCGGAGAGCTCGTCGAACGGCTTCACGACGGCCTTGTGGGCGTTCGTCGCGGCGATCGTCTCCTGCGCGGCCTTCTGGTCGTTCCAGAAGGAAGGCTCGGCGGCCTTGGCCTCGCCCTCGGCGATCGCCGCGCGGTGCGCGTCGATGTCGAGGTACCCCTTCATTTCCGCTAGGTCGCGCCCGAGGGCCGCGAGACGGGGATCGATTTCTTCGGGGGTGAGCATGGTCGGGGCTGTCCGTGTCGGGTTTCGAAAAGAAACGGCGGCGGACCGCGCTCCGCGGTCCGC
>CAMNCG010000291.1 GCA_946534105.1 uncultured Verrucomicrobiota bacterium | reverse complement strand
TTCCGCTTCACCGTCGCGGCGGACGGCGCCACGAGCCTCCTGCGCCATCCGCTCCACCCGCAGCACGACGGCCTGCGCTGGGACTTCGCCACGCCCGCTCCCTCCGGCGACGACATCGCCAACTACCAGGGCGACGTGAAGCCCGAGACCTTCTCCGTCTCCTGCCGCATCGACCTCGCGCTCGCGATGGACGGCGGCGAGGCCGCCTGGAACCCCGAGGGGACCAAGTCCGGCACCTGCCGCTGGACCTTCTCGAACCTCATGCGACAGGGCGACGTCGCCCTCTCCGGCCCGATGACCGTGAAGCGCGTCTCCCCGATCGCCGACCTCGTCCTCGAATAGACCCCGCCATTCACACCGTTTCCCATGCTGCACGACCACCACCACCCAACCATGAAACGCACAATTCATTCTTGCCGCGAAGCGGCCCGTCTTCATTCGGCGGCAACGCCGCCGCCCTTCATTCGCGGAGCAGCCGCGCTCGTCATTGCGCTGGCGCTCGGCGCCCTGGCGCCGCGCGCAGGCGCCGCGCCCGCCGCGTTCGCCTACCAGGGCGTCATCCGCGAGGCCGACGGCTCCGTCCCGGGCAACAAGAACCAGACGATCCAGTTCCGGCTCTACACGCAGGCCGAGGGCGGGACGCCGGTCTGGGGGCGCACCGTCGCGGTGCTGCTCGACGCCGACGGGCTCTTCAATACGGAGCTGTCCGACTCCGCCGGCTCGGCCATACCGGACGTGACGGGCACGGGCCTTGCCTCGATCCTTTCGGACAAGGCGAAGCAGACGCTCTACATTGGGCTCACCGTCGGGGAGACGAGCGGCGAGATCGTTCCGCGCCAGACGATCCTGCCCGTCCCCTACGCGATGGTCGCGGCCGACATCGCGTCCGCGAGCGGCGACCTGGACGTCGCCGGGCAGCTCTCCGCCTCCTCGGTGGAGACGTCCGGCACGCTCGACGCCGCCTCGCTCTCCGTGTCCGGCAACGCCTCCGTGTCCGGCAACGTGGCCGTGAACGGCGCCGTCTCCGGCTACGGCACGGCCCCCGTCGGGTGCATCATCCTCTGGAGCGGCGCTGCGAACAACATCCCCGAGGGATGGGCGCTGTGCAACGGCCAGAACGGCACGCCCGACCTGCGCAACCGCTTCGTCGTGGGCGCGGGCGGCGAATACGCCGTCGGCGCCACGGGCGGCGAAAAGACCCACACGCTCACCGAAAGCGAGATGCCTCGCCACCGCCACGAATGGGTGGGCGACGACCAGCTGGCGGGCATCGAGCCGGGCGCCTCGGAGGCGATCCGAACGACCACGACCCGCTACGACGCCTCCTCCAGTCTGGGCAGCAGCTGGTACAGCCAGGTCTACGGCACGAGCTACGCGGGTAGCGGCGCCGCCCACGAGAACCGCCCGCCCTACTACGCGCTCTGCTACATCATGCGCGTCCGCTAGCGCGGCCGCGCATGATGAATGAAGGGTGCGCTTGCGGCGCAAATGAAGGGTCCCGCTGCGCGGGAAATGAAGGGTGCGCCTACGGCGCAAATGAAGGGTGCCGCTGCGCGGGAAATGAAGGGTGCGCCTACGGCGCAAATGAAGGGTCCCGCTGCGCGGGAAATGAAGGGTGCGCCTACGGCGCAAATGAAGGGTGCCGCTGCGCGGAAAATGAAGGGTACGCCTGCGGCGCAAATGGAGAAAGACAATCGGAATGAAAACGGAAGACGATCCGCTGAAGGAGAAAAGCATGGCCTTTGCCGTGCAGGTGGTAAAGCTCGCACGCCGGTTGCGCGAGGAAAAGAAGGAGTACTCGCTCGCGGATCAGATCCTGCGAAGCGGAACCAGCATCGGCGCGAACCTCTCCGAAGCCCGATACGCCGCCTCCCGCAAGGACTTCCTGGCGAAGTGCAAGATTTCCCTCAAGGAATGTTCGGAAACCCTGTTCTGGCTTCAACTCCTCGAGCGCTCCGAACTGCTCGAGCCCGCCCAGTCGAAATCGCTCTCGGCCGACTGCAACGACATCCGTCGCATTCTCGCCGCCTCCTGCAAAACGCTTGAACAGAACCTTCTTCCATGAACAGATTCTTCATTCGCGGCGCAGGCGCGCCCTTCATTCGCGCCGCAGGCGCGCTCGTCATTGCCGCGGCAGCGGCCGCCGTTTCGGCGGCCGACGCCGCGGCCTGGCGGCAGGCCGACTTCGCGGCCCGTCTTTACGGCACGGCGGTTTCGGCCGCGCAGGCGGACGAAAACGTCGTGCTGTCGCCGTGGGGCGTGGCGAATCTCTTCGCGCTGCTGCAGACCGGCGCGCGCGGCGACACGGCTAAAGGCATGGCCTTCGCGCTGCAGCTCGGCGGCGTCGAGCCGCCCGAGCCCGAAGAAACCGCCGCGACGTTCCACGAGTCGCGCACGAACCTCGAACGCGCGGCGAACGACGACGTCGCGCTCGAGCTCTCCGATTCGCTCTGGATCAAGCCCGGGCTCGCCCTGTCCGAGAGCTTCCGCTCCCGTGCCCGCGAAGCCTTCGATGCCGACGTCCGCTTCACCGAGATGGGCGCCAAGGGGCGCGAGGAGATCAACGACTTCGTCGCCGAGAAGACCCACGACCGCATCAAGAACCTGATCCGGCCGCCCGTCCTCGACGATCCGCTCACGCGCCTCGTCGCCGTCGACACGGTCTATCTCAAGGCCAAGTGGCAGAACCCCTTCAAGAAGGACGCCACGCACGACCAGACCTTCCACGCCCCCGGAGGTGACGTCGAGGTCCCCTTCCTCCATGACACGCGCCACGCGGAGATCCTCGACGCGCCCGAATGCGCCGCGCTGCGGCTCCCGTACCGCTACGGATCCATGGAGATGCTCGTTCTTCTCCCGTCGCCCTCCAACACGCTCGCCGACGTCGAGGCGAAGCTCTCCGGCCCCTGGCTCGACCGTCTCGCCGCCTCGCCGTGGCGGGGCGAGGCCGCCATCGCGCTGCCGAAGTTCGACTTCGGCTCCGAGCACGATCTCAAGCCGATTCTCGAACCGATGGGCATGGGCGCCGCGTTCGACCCCGCCCGCGCCGACTTCTCCGGCATCGCGCCGAATCTCTTCATCGGCGCCGCGCTGCAGAAAGCCAATGTCACGGTCGACGAGGACGGCACCACCGCCGCCGCCGCCACGGTCGCGGCGATTCGGTGTACGGCGCTTCCTCCTGGTCTGGAGAAGCCTCCGCGTCCCTTCGTCGCCGACAGGCCCTTCCTCTTCCTCATCCGCGAATCCCGCACCGGCCTCATTCTCTTCCTCGGCCGGGTGTGCAAGCCCTAGGAGCGAAACTCGTATGAGAACACAAGCGAGAACAACACGTCCCTGCCGCGCATCGGCCGGTCGTTCGGCGGCAACGCCGCCCTTCATTTGCCGCGTGACGGCACCCTTCATTCGCGCGGCAGGCGCGCCCTTCATTCGCCGCGCAGCGGCGCTCGTCATTGCGATGGCGACGGCTTCGGCGCAAGCCGAAACCGTCGCCATCGCGAGCGCGTCCGACTGGGCTTCGTTCGCAAACCGCGTGACCGCCGGCGAGGGGACGCTCGACGCGAAGATGACCGCCGACGTCACGCTCGCCGCGACGTCGCCTCGCGTCGGTTCGGAGTCCAACCCGTTCATGGGGACGTTCGACGGCGACGGCCATACGTTGACGGTCGACTGGACGTTCACAGGCACGGAGTACGCCGCGCCGTTCGCCGCCGTCGGCGGCTGCACCATCAAGAATCTGCAGATCGCCGGTTCGATCCGGTCGGACGCCAAGTACGCCGCAGGTTTCGTCGGACACGCGCAAATCGGCGAATCCGCAATCACGAGGTGCCGCTCCTCCGTCCGGATCGTCTGCACGGGAAGCGGCGAAGCGGCGAGCGGCGGATTCGTCGGCCTTCTGGAAGACCGCACCACCTGCAAGGTGA
>CAMNCG010000290.1 GCA_946534105.1 uncultured Verrucomicrobiota bacterium | reverse complement strand
CGAGCGGGGAGACCTCGACCTTGCCGGCGCCGGGGGCGGTCACACGCCCCGCGACCTCGAGCTGCGACACCGTCGCGTCGGCCGCCACCAGGGCGTTTTCGGTCGCCAGGCTGCCGACGCGGACGTCGAGCGCCGCGCCATCCGCCGTGAGCGCCCGGTTGACCGTGGCGACGGGCCGGAGCGCACGCCGCGGCTTGAGTTCGGTCGCGAGGCTGGCTGACGGGCCGATCGCGAGGCCCACGTGCGACACGCGCCCCGTCGCGATCAGCGCCGCGAGCGCATCGTCGCCGAACGAGTGCACGAAACTGCCGTCGGCGTTGACGGTCACATCCTGGTCGTCGATGGACCAGAGCGGCGTCGGCGCCTCCGCGTCGTCGTAAACCCGGAAGTGCATTTTCTTCACGTATGCCTCGTCGTTTACGGCCGGACCGCCGGCGAGAAGGTTCAGCTGCCCGCGATAGACGAGCTTCACGACGCTGCCCTCCGGCGGCACCCAACGCGCGTAGAGCTTCGTGTCCGGTGCCAGTCCCGAAAGGGAACCCTCGACGAGTGCTCCGTTTGCGTCGAAGACCTGCGAGCCGTCCTCCGTGAAGTAGCCGAGGAAGATGTAGTCGCCTGAGCGGAACGGAATCGGCGCGGCAGCCCCCGTATCCACTTCCGCATAGACGGACGAGCCTACCGCCTCGTCCATCGAAACGAAGGTGACGGAATACGCCGGCACCCAGTGCGCATGGAGCGTCAGTTCCGGGTAATAGTCCCAAGTGGAATTGACAGGCGTCCCGTCCGCATGGAAGAACTGGGTCCCGGAAGTCGCATCCGTCCAGTAGCCCTGGAAACTGTGGTTGGCCTTTGCCGGCACCGAAACCGATTCGACGGCATCGCCCTGGCGGACGAGATCCCTGCTCACCGTGGAGCCGTCGGACTTGAGCGTCAGGTAGAACGATGCGCTCACCGGCACCCAGTGCGCGTAAAGCGTCATGTCCAGGGTGGAATCCCAAACGCTCGCCACTGGATCGAGGTTTTCGTCATAGACCATCGTGCCGCCTTCGGGATCCGTCCAATAGCCCGCGAAGTTCCAATCGGTCCTTGTCGTCCCGGGTGCGGCGGGAAGAGCCAGGCCCTGTTGCGCGACGCGGGTACCGGCCTCGACCAGGCCCGATCCTTCGTCCGACAGGAACGTGAGGTTGGAAAGCCGCAGCCAATGCGCATAGAGCGTCAGGTTCTCGGCGTAAGGCCAGACGGCATCGACGCAATGGAGGCTTGCGTCGTAGATTTGCGACCCGCCCGACGCTTCCGTATAGTAGCCGAGAAAGACGTGACCCGCATAGGCCATGGATGGCGCGGTCGGCGAAGCGAACGCCAGCGATGCCGACACATTCTTGTCGGCGACGGTCGCATCTGCGTTGTGCTTGAAAGTGACCGTGGTATTGACGACCGGATCGCCTGTCAGCGGCGTCACCGCCGAAGCCGAGCGCGACGGCGAAATCGAGAGAGAGACGCTGCTCATCGCCTCAAGCGTTCCGTCGGAGCCGCGTGACCCGCTCGACCCGCCGGAGCCGCCGTAGCCGCCCCTGGTCCAGCCGGAGTAGTAGGCATTCGCCCACTGGTCTCCTCCACTGGAACCATTGCCGCCGTTGCCGGCGCCGCCGTTGCCGCCGCCGCCGCCCTGGCCCCATGGGACTTTGCTGTAGTCGGTCCTGTCATCCTCGCAGCTGGTGCCGCCACCGCCGCCGCCGCCGCCGCCGCCGCCGCCGGAACCGCCGCCGCCGATGCCGTATTGGGCGCTCTGGCCGCGCGCGCCGCCACCGCCGCCGCCGCCGCCACCGGAGACATAGGCATCCGGCCAACCCGAACCGTCGTCAGTGGCCTTGCCACCGTTCCATCCGCCGGAGCCGCTGGACGATGCCGCCGCACCCGCCGTCGCCCGGACGGTGACATTGCCGAGAATGACGACCTTGCCCATGCTGCTGCCGCTCCCGCCGTTTCCGCCACTGTAGCCATCGTAGCCGCTGGCGCCAAATTTGGTGTCTTCGCAATCTTTCAGATCGCAACCACGCCCGCCTCCGCCGTTGCCGCCGCCGCCGCCGCTGCCGCCGATTGCCGCAGCTCCGCCGCCACCGCCGGCACCGCCGTTGCCACCGTCGCCGCCCCAGCCATGTTCAGTTTTTATGTTGAGATAGCCATCTTTGCCTCTAGAACCGTTCTCGCCGTTCGCGGCCGCGCCGCCCTGCGCGATCAATGTGCCGTTGCCGACGATATAGAGCGTCGAGTCGGGGGGAACGAAAATAGCGGCCGTAGCGGCGGCGGTCCCGCTCGCGTCTTGACCTCTCACCGTCAGCGTCGCCCCGCTCTTGATGTTGATGACCGCCCGCGCACCGTTCGCCACGTTGATCGGGCTGAGGCCGTCAGTGCCCTGCCATGTGGTATCGGAATCGATTGTCATGACCGCCTTGTCGGCAAGCGTTTGCGCGGACTGCGCGGAAAGCGCGACGGCCATCGCCATCATTGCAAAAAGCGTCTTTTTCATCGGTTGTTTTCCGTTCAATCCTGTTGAATCCTCTGCATAATCGACGAAACGAACATCGCGTCCATTTTCGTGACTGCGCAATATTTACGGCCGAGGTCCTTCAATGACGCGCCAAGGTGGTAGAGCTCCACGCCGTCGAGGATGAGAAAACGGTCGTGGAAGGCGGAGACGGGCTTTACGGTTATCGTCTGGTTCTGCTTGTTGAACTTCGATATGGCGGCTGGCGTCAGGAACTTCGTGACACACTTCTGGAGCGTCGCGACCGTGACGGCCACGCCACCGCGCTTCTGCGAAAGGATGTCGAGCGTCACATCGTCGCAGTAGTTGTCGACGAGGACGATGCTCTTGGCCGCCTTGCGGACGAGTTTTCGGGCGAAGGAGAAGGCGTCGTAGTGCTTGCCGTCGAAGAACACCTTCTGCGGCGGGAAGTCGCCGCCGTCCATCGCCTTGAAGATGGTGTCGAAGCGCTCCTCGTTGCGGGACTGGTCGGCAATCTGCCGGCGCTCGACCGTGTCGAGACGCGCGAGGAGCGGAGCCACGGACGCAAGAGCCTTGCGCATGGCGACGAAAACATCCATGATCTGGATGCTGACCTCGACGGCCGTCGGACTCCGCAGGACGGATGAAAGCATGGCCACGCCTTGCTCCGTAAACACATAGGGCAGAGACCTGTCGCCACCCCAACTTGAAGTCACAATTTGTGATTTCAAGTCATTCCATTCTTCTTTGTCGAGTTGAAACATGAAGCGAACGGGGAAACGCTTCCCATTGCGCTTGACGGCTTGGTTCAAGACTCTGGTTTCGACGCCATAGAGAGCCGTCAAGTCGCGGTCGAGCATAACCTGAACGCCGCGAATCGTGAAGATTCGCGACTTGATGAAGTCGTCGGTCGCAAGGCTTGCGGCCAACGATCCATTGGCAGTTTCAGGTAGCTGTTCGGTGCTATTCATGCGGCCACATTCAACTTTTCAACCTTTCAACTTTTCAACCTTTCAACTGTTATTCGGGGACTCCGAAATAGATGAACTGCCCCTTGACGAGCGTGAGCTCGCCGGTGGACATCGTCAGCCGCACCGAATCGCCGCCACGGACGGGGACCGTCCAGAGGAAGCGGCGCAGGCCGTCCGCGTCGCCGAGAGCTCCGTTCGGCGTCACCACGACGGCGGGCGAACCGTTCGCATCGAGGAGTTCAAGTTTCAGTGTCGTGCCCGCCGGATTCTGGCAGCGCGCCTGCAGCTGGAAGAACCCGTCGCCGGCGGCCTTCCACGCATGAACCGCGCTTCCGGAGATCGTGCCGACGGCATCCGCGTCCGCGCCGCCGCCGACCGTCATTTCCGCGAGGTCGGCGAAGGCGTCGCTCTGCGCGGCGGGAAGCTTGCCGCCCATCCAGTCGAGCGTT
>CAMNCG010000289.1 GCA_946534105.1 uncultured Verrucomicrobiota bacterium | reverse complement strand
AGAAGTAGAAGATCTTCCCCTGGCCGCGCTGGAAGGTGACGCCGCTGCGGAAGACATTGCCGCCCTCGTACCAGCTGATGAACACGACGTGGGCCTCGTCCGGAATGCCGAAGGGCTCGCCGTACATCTCGGTGTGCGGGACGACGAAGGAATCCGGAAGCCCCTGCGCGATCGGGTGGAACTTGTCCACGACCCACACGCGCTCCTTTTCGCCGACCTCGCGCCAGCGCAGCGAGCAGTGCGTGCCGAGCATGCGGCGGAAGATCTTCGAGTAGTGGCCCGAGTGGAGCACCACGAGGCCCATGCCTTCGAGAACGCGCTTCTGGATGCGGTCCACGAGCGCGTCTTCGACCTTGGCGTGGCCGACGTGGCCCCACCAGAAGAGCACGTCCGTGGCGTCGAGAAGGGACTGCGGAAGGCCCTGCTCCGGATCGCACTGGGCGACGGCCGTGATTTCGAGATCGTCGGCGGCGAGTTCTTCCTTGAGCGCTTCGTGGATGCCCCTAGGGTAGTGCGAGCGGATGACGTCGGCCGTCGGGCCCTGCTGCTGCTCGTGGATGAATTCGTTCCAGATCGTGACGCGGATTTTGGACATGGCTTGGGTTCGGTGGGGAGGGTGGATCGGAGGGCGCCGCGCGTCCCGGGGCGCGCGGCGCCCTCCGATACTACCAGAATTCCGCGTCCCCGGAGCGGCCCGGGTCAGCGACCGGCGTCGAACCGCCGGTTGCGGAAGTAGAGCGCGACGTCCGCGCCGACCACGACCAGCAACGCGACGTACACCCAGGTCACCCAGTTGAAGTTGTTGAGGACCTTGTGGACGATGCCGAACGCGTATCCGGACTCGACCAGCAGCAGGAACGCGAGGCTCTGCCCCCGCGCCGTCCTGGCCTTCCAGTGCTTCGCGAGGGAAAACGGCCAGGAGAAGCCGAAGCAGACCAGCATCAAAAACTCGAAGATTCCCATTTCAACGGTTCCTTTTTCATTCGGGCGCGGCATTCTACACCGAATCCACCCTCTTTTCGGTCGCGGCGCGCGAAAATTCCCCGCCGGGGCGCGAACTCCGGGGCGCCGGGAGGCGTATAATCAGATGGCATGGACACGACTCGCAGGAACTTGGCCGTCGGCCACTTCTTCAACGCACCGTTCCGGGAAACGTGCGCGGAATTCCTCCCGCGCATCGCGGAGGTCTTCTTCGCCTGGCCCGGCGTGCTCTCCTGCCGCCCCGCCCCGGAATTCACGCCGGAGGTGCGCGAACGGCTGCTTTCGGACCTCCGGTGGGCCCGCGGAAACGGCCTCCGGCTCGACACGCTTTTCAACGCGAACTGCTACGGCGACGAGGCGATCAGCCCCGAGCTCGCCGACTTCGTGTCGAAGACGCTGCGCGAAATGGACGCCGTGGGGCTCTTCCCGGACGTTGTCACGACGACCTCGCCGTTCATCGCGCGCGTTCTCCGCGTGCGGTTTCCATCCGTGCGCGTCCGCGCGTCGGTCAACATGCGCGTCCACGGCACGGTCGGTTTCGACTACGCTTCGGACCTCTTCGACGAATTCTACCTCTCGCGCGAGCGCCAGCGCGACCTCGCGTACGCCCGGCGCGTCGCCGCGTGGGCCCGGGAACGCGGCAAGCTCGTCGGCATGCAGGTGAACAGCGGCTGCCTGCGCGAGTGTCCGTTCCAGACGTTCCACGACAACCTCCACGGCCACGGCGACGGCCGCCGCCCGAAGGACGTCGAAACCGCGCGTGCGTTCGGTTTTTCGTTCTTCCGATGCAAGACGCACTACGCGAAAGGCGGCGACGCGCTCGAAGACTTCCTCCGCGCCACGTGGATCCGGCCCGAGGACGTTCCGCTCTGGGAAGACGCCGGCATTTCCCTCTTCAAGGTCGCGATCCGCCGCCACCCGCACCCCGCCGAAACGCTGAAGGCGTACGCGGAGCGTTCGTTCGACGGCGACCTCGCCACCCTCATGGACCCGGACCACTCCGCCGCGTTCGCGCCTCGCATCGTGGACAACAAGCGCTTTCCGGCGGACTGGGCGACGTCCGGCGTCGGCGCGGTCTGCGCCGCGGACTGCACGCATTGCGGGCGGTGCGCGGCGGTGTTCCGCCAAGTGGTCCGCGAGGTGCCCCGTGCCTAGCGCCCCGCGCGGCCGGCTTGCGCCCTCCCCCACCGGCGCGCTGCATCTCGGAAACGCCCGTTCGTTCCTCCTTGCGTGGCTCTCGGTCCGTTCGCGCGGCGGATCGCTCGTCCTGCGCGTCGAAGACCTCGACCACCCGAAAGTGAAGCCCGGGGCGGCCGCGGGCGCGGTCGAGGACCTGCACTGGCTCGGGCTCGACTGGGACGAGGGCCCGGACGTCGGCGGACCATGCGGCCCATACGTCCAATCCGCGCGCCGGGCGCGCTATCGCGACGCGCTCAACCGGCTCCGGGCGGCCGGACTCGTCTACCCGTGCGTCTGCTCCCGGCGCGACGTCGAAGAGGCCCAGAGCGCGCCGCACCGCGAGACCGTGCGCTCGCTCGCGTACGACGGCCGCTGCCGGGACCGGTTCGCGTCGTGGGCGGAAGCGCGCGCGGCGCTTCCGCCGGACCGGCTCCCGGTCTGGCGCTTCCGCTCCGCGCCGGGCGTTTCCTCGTTCGACGACCTCGTGCTCGGACGCCACGTCCAGGACCGCGCCGCGCTCGGCGACTTCGCGGTCGCGCGCGATCCCGACGGCGCCGGCTACCAGCTCGCGTGCGTCGTGGACGACGCCGCGATGGGGATCACCGAAGTCCTGCGCGGCGACGACCTCGCCGAGGCGACGCACGCGCAGCTCGCGCTTCAGGAGGCGCTTGGGCTTCCCCGTCCCGTCTACGCGCACGTGCCGCTTGTCGTCGCGCCGGACGGACGCCGCCTCGCGAAACGGCACGGCGACACGCGCCTCGCGTCGCTCCGCGCCGCCGGCGTCTCCCCGCGCCGCGTCTGCGGTCTCCTCGCCTGGTGGAGCGGGATGGCCGCCTTCGGCGAGGAGATCTCCCCCCCGGAGCTCCTTCCCCGCTTCGACCTCGCGCGCCTTCCCCGCGCGCCGGCGGTGCTGGACGGCGACGCCTGGCGCTTTCTCGGAACGCGGCTCTAGACGCGGTTGTCCGGCGGGGCGTTTCCGACGTTGCGGCGCGCGGTGTCGACCACCCGCGCGGCGGCGGCGAGACCGAGACCGGGAGCCGCGGCGGCAACCGCTTCGGGCGTCGCCTCCGCGACGCGGCGGACCGATCCGAACGCGCGCAGGATGGCGCGCTTTCGTGTTTCGCCCACGCCCTCGACTTCGTCAAGCGACGATTCGCGGATGCGCTTGAGCCGGAGCGAACGGTTGTACGTGATGGCGAACCGGTGCGCTTCGTCGCGGAGCCGGATCAGCACACGGAGGGCCTCGCTCTCGCGGGGCAGCGCGATTTCGTCCGTGCCATCGGGCCAGTCGACGACGATGATCTCGTACCGCTCGGCGAGACCGACGGTCGGCAGGCTCGCGAGCCCGAGCCCGGCGAGCCGTTCGCGGGCGGCGCGGAGCTGCGTGATCCCGCCGTCCAGCATGACGAGGTCGGGCATCGCCCCGCCCTCTTCGAGGAGCCGCGCGTAGCGGCGGCCGACGACCTCGGCGATGCTCATCGGGTCGTCGATGCCGGGAACGGTCTTGATGCGGAAGCGGCGATAGCGCTGCGGGGTCGTCACGCCGTCCACGCTCGCGACCATCGACGCCACGGTGAGGAGCCCGCCGAGGTGCGAAATGTCGAACCCCTCGATGACGTGCGGAGCGCCCGGGAGGCGGAGAAGCTTTCCGAGCTCCTCGCATCCGCGCAGGGCGCGCTCGCGGCCGTCCGACGGGACCACCACCGCCCGGGCGCGCTGCCGGACCATTTCGCGGAGCGCCTCCAGCGTGTCGCGGATCGCGGCGGCCTTTTCGAAATCCCGCGCGGCG
>CAMNCG010000288.1 GCA_946534105.1 uncultured Verrucomicrobiota bacterium | reverse complement strand
GCGGCGGCGGTTCGGGAAGCACATGCACGGGGGCGCACATGCCGCGCCAGGGCGCACACGCAAGCGCAAGCCCGCGTACGGGCGCGCCATGCCGCTGGCAACGTTGGGTCACACCCGAGCGCGAGCGGGAACGCGCGGCGGACATCGCGCGCGCCGGATTTTTGGTATGCTACGGGACCGGTCGGCGCACGGGCGCGGCGGGAGCCGGGCGGATGCGCCGGACGGAAAACGACGCGCCGGAAGGCGCTTTCCCCACGATGAAACTCGCAATTCTCGCCGCCTATTTCGTTCTGCTCGTCGCCATCGGCTTCTGGTGCCGCCGCAAGGCCGCCAGCGTCGACGGATTCGTCCTCGGAGGCCGGTCGGTCGGCCCGTGGCTCACCGCGTTCGCGTACGGCACGAGCTATTTTTCGGCCGTCGTGTTCGTCGGCTACGCCGGGCAGTTCGGCTGGCGCTACGGCATTTCCGCGACGTGGGCCGGCATCGGCAACGCGGTGATCGGCTCGCTTCTGGCGTGGGCCGTGCTCGGGCGGCGGACCCGGATCATGACGCAACACCTCGACTCCGCCACGATGCCGGACTTCTTCGCGAAGCGCTTCGGGTCGCCCGCCCTCAAGCTCGCCGCGTCGGCGATCATCTTCGTCTTCCTCATCCCCTACACCGCCTCCCTCTACAACGGCCTCTCGCGCCTCTTCGTAATGGCCTTCGGCATCGACTACGCCTGGTGCATCCTCGTGATGTCGCTCCTCACGGCGGTGTACGTCATCGCCGGAGGCTATCTCGCGACGGCGATCAACGACTTCATCCAGGGCGTCGTGATGCTCTTCGGCATCTCCGCGACGATCCTCGCCGTGCTCGGTAGCAAAGGCGGTCTCATGGCCGCGACGGCCGGGCTCGCGCGGGAGACCGCCGCGATTCCGAACGGCGACGTGCCCGGCGTCTTCGCGTCCTTCCTCGGCCCGGATCCGCTCAACCTCCTCTTCGTCGTGATCCTCACCTCGCTCGGCACGTGGGGACTGCCGCAGATGGTCCAGAAATTCTACGCGATCAAGGACGAGGGGGCGATCAAGAAAGGGACGCTCATTTCGACCGTGTTCGCGTTCGTCGTCGCCGGAGGATGCTACTTTCTCGGCGGCTTCGGACGTCTGTTCGCGTCCGAAATCGGCGTCGCGCCGAGCGGCCAGCCCGCCGGCGGCTTCGATTCCGTGGTGCCGAAGATGCTGGAAACCGCGATTTCGCCGGACGGGCTCCTCATGGCGCTCGTCGTGGTGCTCGTGCTCTCGGCGTCGATGTCCACGCTCTCGTCGCTCGTCATGACGTCCAGCTCGACCCTGACGATCGATTTCATCCGCGGCACCATGGTGAAGGACATGAAACCGAAGGCGCAGGTGCTCTGCATGCGCGTCCTGCTCGTCGTCTTCATCGCGATCAGCGCCGCGATCGCGCTCGTGCAGTACAAGAGCACGAGCCCGATCGCGTTCATCGCGCAGATGATGGGCGTCTCGTGGGGCGCGATGGCGGGGTCGTTCCTCGCGCCGTTCCTGTACGCGCTCTACAGCCGGCGCGTGACGAAGGCGTCGGTCTGGGCGTGCTTCGCCTTCGCGCTCGCGCTCACGGTCTCGAACGTCTTCGGCTGGAAACCCGTGCTCTGGGAGGGAACGGCGATGAACCCGATCCACGCCGGCGCGATCGCGATGCTCGCGGGGCTCGCCATCGTCCCGGCCGTGTCGCTCTTCACGCCGAAGCCGGAACGCTCGCTCGTGGACGGCGCCTTCGCCTGCTACGACCGCAAGACCGTGGTGCCGCAGTCCGTCGCCCTCGGCGAGGAGGACTGATCCGCCGTCCCGCAACATCCGGAAACGACATGGACTCCCCCACCCTCCCCGCCAACGCCGCGGACGCGGCGGACACCGACTGGAACCTTCTCGGAACGGCGTCCGGAACGCCCGCGGAAGAACCGCCGGCCGGCGGTTCCGCCCTGCCGAAAATCGTCCTGCTCGGCGACTCCATCCGCCTCGGATACCAGGAATACGTCCGCGACGCGCTCCGCGGCCGGACGCAGGTCTTCTTCCCGCCGGAAAACTCCCGCTTCGCGCAATACCTCCTGCGCTTCGTCGGAAACTGGAAGGACGCCGGGAAGTGGGGCGGCGACGCCGCGGTCGTGCACTGGAACGCCGGGCTCTGGGACTGCCTGCGCGTCGACGGCGAGCCGCCGATGACCCCGATGCCGTTCTACCGCGAGATGCTCGCGCGCACCCACCGCCGGCTCCGGCGCCATTTCCCGGACGCGGAACTCGTCTTCGCCACCACGACCCCGGTCCACGAAGCCGGCTACCTGCACCCGGAGCGCTTCGCCCGCCTGAACGCCGACATCGAGGCCCTGAACGAGGCCGCCCGCGAGGTGCTCGCGCCGCTCGGCGAGTCGTTCGACGACCTGTACGCCGTCATGGCCGGCGCGCCGCTCTCCGACCATTCCGACCAGACGCACTGGAACACCCCGTCCGGCACGCGCCGCATCGGCGACGCCGTCGTGCGCTGCATTCTCGCGCACCTCTGACCGCGCGCCTCCGCCGCATGCCGCCGCTCCGGAAGGCGCGCGGCGCCGTCACCGCGGGGGCGCGTCCGGCGCCGGGGAGGCGGGGCCTTCGAGCAGCGAACGGCAGAGCCAGACGAACGCGGCCTGGCCGTGGGGATCGCCGTTGGGGCACGGACGGGAGAGGTAGTGCGCCGGGTCGGACGACGGCCCGGTTCCCTGGCAGGTGCCGGCGAGGTTGCCGCGGGCGTCCAGGCGGGCGGCGAGCGCGCGCCACGCGCGGTCCACGGCGGGGCCGAAACGCGGCCCGTCGAGCCACCCGAGGCGGATTCCCTCGGCGAAGGCGTGGGCCGCCATGGCGGAGCCCGACGATTCGGTCCACGACGACGGGTCGTCGAGGAGCTGCCCCCACAGCCCGTCGGGGCGCTGCAGCGGCAGGAGCGCGTCCGCGAAACCGCGGAAGACGTCGCCGAGCGGCTCGCGGCGGGGATCGTCCGGCGCAAGGCAGCGCAGGACGAGCGGAAGGGCGGCCGCCATCCAGCCGTTGCCGCGCCCCCATGCGAGCCGGTGGCCGTCGTCGTGCGCGAACAGGCCGTCGGGCCGGCGCAGCCGCTCCGCGTACAGGAGCAGTTCGCGCGCGGCGCGGTCGACGTACCGGACGTCGCCCGTGGCGCGGAACGCGGCGGTCTGGAGCGCGGAAATCATGTACGTGTCGTCGATCCACAGGCGCGTTTCCGGCGAATAGCCGAGGCGCCACCAGCGGAGCCGGACCTCCAGCGGCTGCGGATTGCGCGGCGGCTCCGGGTCCCCGGCGCGCGGCTCGGCCCACTGGGCGTCCGCGAGCGCGAGCCCCATCTCCCGCGCGTGCCGGTCGCCGCGGAGGACGGCGATTTCCAGGGGCACGGCGCCGACGACGGAAAAATCGACGTGCGGGACGTGCGCGAAAACGGCCCGCTTGCCGCGGGCGAACGGCCCGAAGGCCGCGACCAGCCGGTCCTCCAGCGCCCCGTCGCCGAGCGTCCGCGCGCACGCGAGCAGGTTGGACCAGAGCGACGCCACGCAATAGACGATTTCGCGCCCGCCGCCGTAGACCATTTCGCCGTCGTACCCCTCCGGACGGTAATCGTCGGGAGACGTGGAAAGAAACCCTTCCGCGACGAGCCGCACCGCCGCCGCCGGATCGGCGGCGGCGGAACCGGAACGGGTCCGGGGAGCGGAGAACCGGGCGGAGGAGTCCATGCGCCGCCAATGATACTCCATCCCGACGAGGGAGTCCAGTCCCGCCGCGTCCTGGGTATGACCAAAGGTTGTCAGCGCCGACGGCGCGCCCGCCTCGCCCGATCCCGCGCCAGAAGCGGCCCCGCGTCCCGTTTGCCCCGGTTCCAAGCAGGTCCAACCTTTTTGGACGGACGGCGGCGGCCAAGAC
>CAMNCG010000287.1 GCA_946534105.1 uncultured Verrucomicrobiota bacterium | reverse complement strand
TGCAGTACTGCCGCAAGGGCGAAAGCGTCCGCGCCCCCACCTCGGACGCCGGCGGACTCAAGGTGACATTCTTCCCGTTCATCGGCTCCGCCCGTTGAAAGGTTGAAAGGTTGAAAGGTTGAAAGTTTGAACGATCATGAATTTCAAGAATCATTTGCATTGCAAGGAGGACAAGACGATGAGCTTCGCAAGAGGACTCGTTGAAAGGCTGAAAAGTCGCTTTTCAACTTTTCACTTGCCCGCCATAGCTTCAGCGAAGGCGGAACTTTTCAACTTTTCAACTTTTGCACTGGCGACGGCTGCCGCGGTTTTCGCGCAGACGGCTCTCGCGGAGACGGTTGAAATCGCGACCGCCGCCGACTGGGCGACGTTCGCGGGCCGCGTGAACGCCGGCGAGACGACGCTTGACGCGGAAATGACCGCCAACGTGACGCTCGTGCAGAACTCACCGCGCGTCGGAACGGACGGAAATCCGTATGGCGGCGCATTCGATGGACAGGGTCATCGGCTGACATTGAACTGGAATCTGCCGGGCGTGGATTTCGCGGCCCCGTTTGCATACGTCGCCGGCGCCGCAATTTCCAATCTCCACACGTGCGGGAGCATCACCACGGACAGGCATTTCACATCCGGGCTGGTCGGCGACGTGAAACTTCCCGGCACCACGATTTCCAGCTGTCGGTCGTCCGTCGCAATCACCAGCAGCTATTCCGGGGACATGACGAGCGGGGGATTCATTTCCAGAACGATCCAGGTGGTCGATACCAAGATAGACAACTGCCTTTTCGACGGATCGCTCGTTTTCGCAAACGGAAACAGCATCGGCGGGTTCGTGGGATACAACGAACGTGATGCCGCGATGAAAATCAGCAACTCCCTGTTTGCCCCGCACGAGGTGGTGTTGTCCTCAAACTATCACTGTGCGACATTCTGCAGGGGATACAACAACATCACCGTGGAAAACAGTTTCTACAAGCAGACCATCGCCACGCCGCAAGGCACGGACGCCTCTTCGACGAGCGCCCAAGACCTTGCCGCGGCTCTGGGCGAAAACTGGACCGTGTCAAACGGCAAGGCCATGCTTAAAGTCTTCGAAGGTCCGGTGGTGCTTTCCGACGGGGAGATATACACTGTCGCGATCAGCGAGACTCTCGAAGGCGAGGACGGCCTCAGCCCGATCAACGTGGCGGCCGGAGCGCGCGCGGTCATCAACATCAAGAGCGGGGCGACATTGACGGTGAAAGGCCAAGACGCGAGCGGAACCGCCTCCGGCACTGCGGCCATCTACCTCACCCCAAGCTCGACGCTCTACATCGTGGGCGACGGAACGCTGATTGCGACGGGCGGCGCGGCCGCGAACGGCGGCGATGGCGGCGACGGCAAAAATGCCGATGAGGCCGAGGGACAACTCGACAGCTATTATAATGGCGCAGGTGGCGATGGCGGCTATGGCGGCGGCGGCGCGGGCGCTGGTATCGGCGGCAGCGGCGGCGGCGGGGTTGCCGCCGGAAGTGGTGCAGCCAGGTCGTCGAGCGCGAGGCGTTCAGGACATAAGTATGGTTTCCCGGCAGATGGAGAAGCGGGCGGAGCCGGAGCGAACGGCTATGACGGGAGTGCGTGCGGAAATGTGGTCATTCTCGGCAACGTCTCCGTTACCGTGACGGGTGGCGCGGCCGGAGCGTCTGGCAGCGCATCAAGAACCTGGGGATCGAGCGTGGACGAAATAGCGACCGACGACTGGCATGCAGGCGGCGGCGGGCCTGGCGGCGGCGGCGGCGGCGGTGGCGCTGCGATGTCCATCGGCGGCGGCGGCGGCGGCGGCGGCTCCGGCGGCGGCGGCGGCTCCGGCTCCTTTGTCGTTGTCGACAACGACAAAACATACCTTTCCAATTATATCGACGGCGGCCACGGCGGCAACGGTGGCGGCGGCTCTGTCGGCGGCGGCGGCACAAGGGGTGGCGGCGAAGCGAGTGAGTCGCATGAAAACTATGATGAACCCGGACATCCGATATCAAAGTCCGGCAAGGGCGGCGACGGCGGAAATGGCGGAAATCAGGGCGGTGAAGGTAGCCTCTATGTGCTGTCATCGGTAACGTTTGCCGCTTCCCCGGCGCGCGCGGCTGAGCAACCGGTGGCGCTAAGCGCCGGGGATGCGCCGGCCGCTCCGATTACAGTCACGTTCATGTCGGATGGTGTATCCGTCGGCACGGCGCAGGCGACTCTGATGCTCGCTCCGCCGGTCGTGCCGGCTCTCGCTGCCAAGACTGGCTATGAATTCCAGGGCTTCTACACGGCGGACGGGACGCAAATCTACAGCGACAGCGGAGCGGTCTATCCCGTCTGGCAGACCGTCGAGGATACGACGCTCTATGCGCACTGGGCAGCGGTGTATTCCGTCACCTTCGTTTCGACGGACGCGACAGTTGGCTCGGGCGTCTATGTGGAAGGGGAGACGGGGGCTGCCGCGCCGATTCCGACCCGTTCAGGCGACTACATCTTCCTCGGCTACTTCACGGAGGACGGCTCGCAGGTCTTCGACGCAAACGGAGCACTCGTCGAGGGTTCCCTTTCGGGACTGGCACCGGACACGAAGCTCTACGCGCGTTGGGTGCCGCCGGAGGGCAGCGTCGTGAAGCTCGTCTATCGCGGGCAGCTGAACCTTCTCGCCGGCGGTCCGGCCGTAAACGACGAGGCATACGTGAAGAAAATGCACTTCCGGGTTTACGACGACGCGGAGGCGCCGACGCCGCTCTGGTCCATCGACGACCAGGATGTGACCGTCAACGCCGACGGCAGTTTCGTGCACTCGTTCGGCGACGATGCGCTCGCGGCGCTGATCGCGACGGGGCGCGTGTCGCACGTGGGCCTCGCGATCGGCCCGTCAGCCAGCCTCGCGACCGAACTCAAGCCGCGGCGTGCGCTCCGGCCCGTCGCCACGGTCAACCGGGCGCTCACGGCGGATGGCGCGGCGCTCGACGTCCGCGTCGGAAGCCTGACGACCGAAAACGCCCTGGTGGCGGCCGACGCGACGGTGTCGGAGCTTGAAGTCGCGGGGCGTGTGACCGCCCCCGGCGCCGGCAAGGTCGAGGTCTCTCCGCTCGTGATCGGCCCGGAGGAACGGACGCGGCTGATGCGCGGAAGCGGCGTCCGCGTGTTTTCCAGGAATGCGCCGACGGAGTTGGGGACCGTTCCGTCGGCCCTGCGCGGGCAGGTGCTGGCCACCGCTCCCTCGGACGGCATCGCGCTCATTTCGAGTAGCGCCGGCGGCAGCCGCGCACTGCGCTGCCCGGCGGTCGTCCAGTATTGCCGCGCGGGCGAAAGCGTCCGCGCCCCCACCTCGGACGCCGGCGGACTCAAGGTCACATTCTTCCCGTTTGTAGGAAAGTGAGGAAAGAGGCCTAAAAGCTTAGAAACCTAGACAGCCTAGAAACCTAGACAGGAAACGACCTATGAAGCAAAACCTTTCAACCTTTCAACCTTTCAACTTTTCAACGCGCGCCATTGCCGCTGCGGCGGCATTCGCCACGGCAGCGGCAATGGCCGCGCCGCCGGCGGATCTTGATCTCACGCTCGGCGAGGTGGAGCTGCCGGTTTACATGTCGGCCTACAACCAGGCCTTCACGCAGCCGACGGTGGCGTATCCGATCTCGACCGTCCGCGCGCCGACGGAGCCCGGCGAAATCGTGACTGTCCTTTCAGGCAAGGACGCCACGATTCGGTGGGAGCTGGCGGCGTGGACGATCGGCCGGACGCTCTCGGAGCAGCCGCCGGACGCCAAACTCGGCGAATTCTGCACCGACATCCCGTTCGACCCGGACGAGATCGACTGGGCGGCGACCGTCGCCGCGAACGCCACGGCCATCGCCGAAGGGCGCGTCGTCTTCAACAACGGCGCGACGAACGGTTACGAGCGCGTGATCTTCACCGCGAGCGGCGCCACGGAAATGACCTGGGTCGGCC
>CAMNCG010000286.1 GCA_946534105.1 uncultured Verrucomicrobiota bacterium | reverse complement strand
CGCCGCCGCCGTAAAGCGCGTTGCCGTAGCAGAGGCACATCCACGGCTTGAGGCCGAGGCCGACGAGCGAATCGACGATTTTGTCGAGCCACGCGAAGTCGTAGACGCCCTTTTCGCGCTCCGTGCGCTGCCAGCCGCTCTGGAGCCGGATCCACGAAACGCCCGTGGCGGGCAGAAAGGGATATGCCTTCGCGGGGTCGAATAGGTCGCGGTCGAGCTTTTCAAAGCCGAGGCCGAGAAATTCGGAACGAACGCCCGTTCGCGTGTCGAGGACAGGAATGGTGATTTTCATTTTATTTTTCGATTTCAATCGAATGCAGTCGATTGCAGTCGAGTGTGGATGGTTGCTACCGCACGACCATCACGAAGGGCAATTTTCCGCGGCGGAGGAAGGAGGAGGGAGCGAGGATGCCACGCGAGATGCGCAGTTCGTCGATTTCGCCGTCGAAGAAAGCGGTCGCGGAGGAGGATGCGCCGATCCAGACGGGCGCGTAGCCACCGCCGTAGAAGAGGCGGCCGGAAACGGTCTTCGTCCAGGAGGGGGTCTCCTCGTAGTCCTTGTAGATGCTCACGGTCGTCGAGGCGGACTCGCCCTGCCCGGTGGTCGAAAGCGTGAGGGCGATGTGGTGGCGGCGGCCGTCGCCGACCACGACCGGCGTGTCCTCGTTGATGCCGACGTTGTTCCACGAAGCGGCGGAGACGGTGGTGCAACGGACGCGCAGTTTCGTGCCGTCGTGTTCGTCGAAGGAAAGTCCCCAGACGGGAATGTCCGCCACGTCGCGGTAGAGGTTGCAGCGCAAAAGACCGGCGAAGGGCGTCTGTGGGCCGGCCTTCACGAAGAACTCGACCGTCTGCTCGTCGAGGAGCGGCAGCAGGACGTTGCCGGGATACTTCACGACGCCCTGCTCGAACGAGAGCGCGGAGAGATTCGGGGAGCGCAGGGAGTTGCCCGCACCGTCCTCAATGCGCTCGCCGGAGCCGAGCGACACGAAAGCCGGGACGGCTCCGCCATCGCCGACGGCGGCGGCCGTGCCGTTCGTGAGAGCGAAGGCGGGAGCGTCGGCGGCAAGCGCATTGTCGAACGCCGCCCACGCAACGGTGCTGCCGGCCGGCACGAGGTTGTCGCGACGCAGGAACTCGCCGATGGTCAGCGCGCGCATGGTGATGCGCACATCGTCGATCTCGCCGTCGAAGGTGTAGAACACGCCGTCGTTGCTGTAGGATCCGCCGATGCAGACGGGCTTGTCCGTCGGCGCGCAGACGCGCGTGTAGTCCGCGCTGCCGACCTGCTCATAGTCGCGAAAGAGCGCAATCGTCCCGCGGCCCCGATTGACGACGAGGGCCGCGTGGTGCCACTGCTCGTCGTCGGAGCGGACGGAGTCCACGATCGATACGGACGCTCCTGTATCGCCGGGGACGGACGCGGCGGTTAGTTTGCCGGCGTTCGCGCCGCCGCTGAAACCGAGGTTGAACTGGACATTGTAGCCGCCGAGGCGACGCACGAGCGGGATCCAGCTGCCGAGCGTTTTCGAGGTCTTGTAGAAGCATTCCACGGTGAAGGTGCCGTTGGAGAAGACATCCTCCTCGGGCTGCCACTGGAGGCAGGTCGGGACGGTCTTGCCGCCGGTGGTCTGCGTCGCGTTGAGGAGACTCTTCGCGCTGGCCGCGCCGGTCGCGTCGAGAAGGTTCGCGAACACCGGGGTGAACGGCACGTCGGTCGCGCCCTGCGGGTAGTAGTTGGCTACGAGGCAGTCGAGGGCGGAGCCGTTCGCCGCGTCGTTGAAGAAGGCGCGCGGGGTCGAAATCCCGGCAACCGGCTCGAACGTCACGTGCAGCACGGTGTCGGGATCTTCCTCCGCCGCCGGCGCCATGCTCTTGAAGTGCAGGAATTCAGAAGGCGAGAGAGCCGCGTCCGAGACGCGGAAATGGGCGATCGAGCCGCCGAAGGGTCCGGTCGTCTGCGGCGTGTTGCCGATGAAAAGGTCCATGCCGGACTTGTAGGTGACGGCTTCGGGAAGCGTTCCCGTGCCGCGCTGGATGTAGTCCACGAACAGCGTGGCCTTGAGCGTGGAGCCGTCCACCACGAGCGCCACATGGTGCCAGCCGCCGTCGTAGATCGCCGGCGCGTTTCCATTGGAGCCGATCTCCGTGTTGTCGGTGCCTCCAAGATTGGCCGAGACGGTCCCCTTGTCCTTGGAGAAGCGCGCCTTGATGGTTTCCGCGCCCGTCACGCGAAGGCCCCATGACTCGTAGTTGGCGCAGTTCGCGATCTGTTGCGGCATCACGGCGATGCAGTTCCAGTCGCCTTGACCCGTGCCTTGCTGCATGCGGATGAAGCACTCGATCGTGAACGTCGAGAGGCGCAGCGCCGCGGGATTGGCGACGCGCAGCGCCCCGGCGTAGCCCGCGAGGCTTGTTTTGTGGAAGTAGAGTGCGGAGTCGGCAACGGCATTGGTGCCCGAAACGGGGTCCCAGACGCCATAGCCAACGGGAAAGGCGTTGGTGCCCAGAGGACAGTAGGCGTCGCCGGCAACCCACGACGCGCCGGAACGCGACGATGGCACGGCGTCGAGCGTGCCGCCGTCACCCTGATTGGCAAAGACGTTTGCCGTCGTCGTGCGGACACCGTTCTCGAAGGCAAGCGGCCAGTAGGCCACGGTTCCGGCGGTGGCGAAAGGTGCCGCCAACGCGGCGGCGACCATTGTTGCAATCGTTCGTTTTTTCATCTTGACAATCCCTGTGAGTTTTTGAAACCGACCGCAATTCGCGGTTGACGGAATCAATTCTTCCACAAAGGATTGTCTTGTGCGTCTCAATGATTGTCTTTTGCGTCCCAGAGGCCTGGACTCTCCCGCCAGGCGCTCGGCGTGGTGCCGAAGCGCGCCTTGAAAGCCGCCGCGAAGTGAGACTGCGATGGGTCGTGGATGACGAAGGCCACCTGCTTCACGGAGAGCGGGCTTTCGCGCAGCAGACGCGCGGCGGCATCGAGGCGGAGCCCTGCCAGATGCTTTTCCGGCGGAGCCCCGACAAGCGCAGTGAACTTCCGGTAGAATACGCTGCGCGAGAATCCGAGCGCGCGAGCCTCGGCGGCAAAATCGATGCGCTTCAGGCAACGCGCCGGAAGCGAGGCGGTGAAGGCGCGGATGCGGTCATCGTCGGAGCGACTTGCCATCTTGTTGGCGAATTCTTCCGAAGAATCTGGCTTGCCAGCCGGGTGGTCGCGGAGCGTGACGAGGCGCGTGACGAGCGCCCAGCATCGCGCGTCAAGCTCGTCTGCGACGCCCGGCTCCGCCTTGCGCGGGAAAAGGGCTCGCATCTCGCGGATGGACTCGAGGATGTCCGGCGCGCCGGCAACCGACCATGCCGGCCGTGCGCCAGGCCCCTCGTCAACGCCTGCTCGCCTAAGCGCGGCCTCCGTTCCCGGCGGGTAGATGATGTAGAACGCCTCGCGCCAGCCAGGAGCCCAGTATTCGTGGCGCTCGCCGGGGCGCTTCATGATGACGTGCGGAAACGTGGATTCGTGACGGACTCCGCCGATGACATCGACCGCCGTGGCGTCCGCCGAGCGCAGGCGGACGCAGAACTCCGTCCCGTAAGAGAGGTGAGCACCGCGGTAGTGGGCCGCACCGGCGAGCACCCAGCCAACGACATGGACGCGAAAGGGGAATCGAAATCGCCGCGGAATGTCATACAAAGTGTACCATTCGATTTCGTCGATGCGCTGCACCATTCGCTCCCGGCCGCCATTGGTCGCCGATTTTTCGCTTTTGCGATCTGCCATGTTCATTTCTCCTACTGGAGAACGACGGACACTTTGATGCGGAAGAAGCGCGAGGAGGGATCGCCGGCGGCGGCGGGGAGCGCGACGGGCTCGCCCGGCGCGGCGGCGTCGCCGACGGGAACGTCGGCGGAGGGATCGGCGAGGTCGGGAATCTCGTAAACGCGATAGGTGACGGTCGCGC
>CAMNCG010000285.1 GCA_946534105.1 uncultured Verrucomicrobiota bacterium | reverse complement strand
TGCGACGTTCTCGAACCATCCCGCAGACTCGACGTGTCCGATTCCGCCGACGTGGTGGTCGCCGGGGCGGGGATCGCCGGCGTGGCGGCGGCGCTCGCGGCCGCACGCGCCGGGGCGTCCGTCCTCCTCCTTGAAGACTCCTTTTCCCCGGGCGGGCTCGCGACCGTCGGCATGGTGCCGGAATATCTCCCCATCGACGACGGCTGCGGCCGCAAGGTGATGGGAGGCATCACGGAAGAACTGTTGCATCTCTCCACGGCGAACCTTCCCCGCGAACTGCCCGAGGCATGCTTCCGCCGCGCCCCGGCAGTCTGGCTGGACAAGAACGCAACGGAGGAGCAGCGCAGGGGCGTCCGCTTCAAGACCGCCTACAATCCCGCGACCTACGTCCTCGACCTGGAGGCGCTCCTCGTGCGCGAGGGAGTGCGGATCCTCTACGGCACGAAGGTTTGCGCGGTTATCCGCGAAGGCGACGCCCTGACGCATCTTGTGGTCGAAAACAAGAGCGGACGATCAGCCATCGCCGGCCGCGCGTTCGTCGATGCCACCGGAGACGCGGATGTGTGCTTCCTCGCCGGGGAGCCGACCGTCTCCAACGCGAACAACGTGCCCTGCGGCTGGTTCTACACCGTGCGCGGCGACGGCTCGGGGCTGCGCATCCACCACGCTTCGCACCGCTTCGCCGAGAACCCGGACGACCGAGATTCCGCGGAGGGGCCGTTTTTCCGCGGCGATGACGCCTGCGAGGTCACGGCGCAGATTCTCGCGTCACGTGATCTTATCCGTGGGGAACTTGCCGCCGACCGTGCGGCCCTGCCGGACGACCGCCGCCAGCCGATCCACATCGCCACGATCCCGTGCTTCCGCATGACGCGCCGCTTCGCCGGCGCCGTCGCCTTGCGCCGCGCGGACGCGCATCGCCCGTTCCCGGACGCCGTGTGCCTCGCGCCGGACTGGCGGCGTCCTGGGCCGGTGTGGGCGATTCCTTGGCGGTGCCTCGCCGCCACGCGCACCGCGAATCTGACGGTATGCGGTCGATGCGCCTCGTGGGACGAGAGCGCGTGGGACTCGATGCGCGTCATCCCCGTATGCGCCGCCACGGGCGAGGCATGCGGTCTCGCCTCCGCCATGTCTACGCGGGAAGGAGTGTCTTCCGCGCGTATCGAACCGACGGGCATCGCAGCGGCGATGCGCAAACGGGGCAACATCATCGACGAAAAACTGCTCGCAAAGGAACCGGCATTGTGAAAACGACGGTCGCATTTGGCATTCTTCCGGCAATTCTGGCCTTTGGCCAGGAGATCGAAATGACACCGACGCAGGCGCGACCGGAAGGCCGCTGGCCACGAGCGGACGCATTCTCCTGCTTGGACTTTCGCAGTCGCTCCCCGCCGGATGCACGTTCTCGGACGATCGTTGCGAAACGGTCACGGTCTGGGGACCCGGTCCGATGCTTGTTCGGCGCCTTGCCATCGACATCGCGCTTCGTCGCAGTCTTTCAGGTTTTTCGCTCTATCCTCTTCTTCCCGACGGAACCCGTCTTCCGGCCGCGCCGCTCCGGGGGACGGACGCTTCCGGGGCGGCGCGCCTCCGCCTCGACACCGAAAAGGCCCTCGCCTGGGAACTCGTGGATGAATCGGAACGGTCTTCGCGGGATTGTCCCGCCCCATGACGAAGGAGGACACCGACTTTCACCGCAAAGATGAAACGCATCACCCTCGTTTTCAAGACCCATCTCGACATCGGTTTTACGGACCTCGCTTCCGAGGTGCGAAGACGATACGCCGACTGCATCCGCTCCGCAGTCGCGACGGCGGAGCATTTCCGCGCGAAGGATCCGTCGCCGACGGGTTTCCGCTACCGCTGGACGGTAGGATCGTGGCTCGTCGATTCCATTCTCCACGGAGGCGGCGCGGACGCCGCATTCCTCGAACGTGCCATTCGCGCCGGCGATGTCACCTGGCACGCGCTTCCCTTCACGACGGAGAGCGAGTTCGCGGGCCTTGCCGCGTTCCGCGCAGGACTCGGACACTCGCTCGCGCTCGACCGTCGTTTCGGGCGCCGGACCCGCGCCGCCAAGCTCACGGACGTCCCCGGCCACACTCGCGGCGTCGTCGGCCCGCTCGCCGAGGCCGGCGTGGCGCTTCTCCACATAGGCACGAATCCCGGTTGCGGCGTCTGCCGCCTCCCGGAGGTGTTCCGGTGGCGTGACGCCGAAGGGCGCGAAATCGTCGTCGTCTATCAGACCGACTACGGCAAAATGCTGGAAGTCCCCGGCGGCGACGAGGCGTTTTTCGTGAGCGTCGCCGGCGACAACTCCGGCGCCCATTCCCCTGAAAGGGTCGCGGAAATTCTGGACGGTCTTCGCCGCGACCATCCGGGCGCGGCAATTCGTTGCGGAACTTTCGACGACATGGCGGAAGCGCTGTCCAGGCACCGCGCGGCGCTCCCTGTCGTCACGTCCGAACTCGGGGACACGTGGATTCACGGCTTCGCGACCGATCCGGTGAAAACCGCCCGCTACCGCGAATGCCTACGCTTCGCATCGGACCTTGCTCCGGAATCGCGTGACCGCTTCCTGCGCGAACTCGAACTTGTCGCCGAACACACCTGCGGCGTGGACGTGAAAAAGCATCTCACGGACCGCCGCCACTGGACCGGTGCGGCCATCCGGCGTCTGGGAGGCGACTGGTGGAACGGATCATCCGCGCCCGCCAGCGGGGATGCGAACTCCCGATCGCCGTTGCGTCTTCCGAAGGCGGACTGGAGTCCGCATTCCCCGTCCGACGGCGGCTTCGCCATCGGCATCCGTTCCTGGCAGGAGCAGCGCGAATACATCGACGCCGCCGCGAAGACTTTGACGCCGGCGCTGCGTCGCGCGCTGCGCCGGCGTCTCGCGGAACTGGATGCCGTTGCAAAGCCTTGCAACGGTCGGGGAAAAGCCGTCACTTTCAAAGTTCGCACCGCGCATTTCTCCTTCGACATCGACGCCGAGCGCGGCTGCCTGCGCAACCTCCGCGCCGCCGACGGCACCCGGCTTTTCCGCGAGGCGTTCCTGTTTGGCGGCGAGCAGTTCGGCCCATCGGACTACGAGGTCTATCATCGGAATTATCTGCGGCTCCGCGTCGGCTGGACCTTGGCCGACTTCGGACACCCAGGCATGCCGTGCCGCGCCTACCGCCTTCTGGACGGCTTCCCGGCGCGGGCGTTCGAGCTGCCGTGCGACGGTGGCCGTCGCATTCTTCTGCGCTCGCGACGCGCAAGCGTCTTCGCCAGGGCGTGGGAATTGGAACTTGCACTGCCGGACGCCGTTCCGGAACTGCGCGCGACGCTCCGCGTCCTGGGCAAGGACCCCTCGCGCGCGCCGCACGCGCTGTGGCTCACGTTCGCGCCGGCAAGGCGCCAGGGCGGGCTTTCCTTCACGAAACTCGGAGAACCCATCGACCCGGCGGATGTCGTGGAAGGCGGCGGGCGCGCGCTCCACGCCATTGACGGCGAAATCCGCCTCGACGGCGGCACCGTCGTCGAGACTCTCGACGCCCCGGTCGTCGCACCCGGTGTCCGCGATCTGCTCTGGAAGCGCTGCAACCCGCTTCCGAAGCCCGGATCGCCTTTCCACGTCAATCTCTACAACAACGTATGGGGAACGAACTTTCCGCAGTGGTTCGGCGGCGACTTCGCTTGTCGCTTTGCCATCCGCCTTCCGCGATGATCTCGAATTGCCTATCCCATTTCTGGAAAAGTTTCCGAACATGAATGTGATGTATAGTTTCGCAAATCCCCTGTCCTCGGGTCCGCTTCGGGATGTCCGTTTGTTCGGCACCATCGGCGAAGCCATGCATCGCTGCATTCGGGAGCGTTGCCTTTCGGACTGGGCGCGCGGAGAAATGTACGAGGAGGCGGTCAACGCCTTCCGAACACACTGGGACGACACCGAGGGCCGCGCCGGCTGGCAGAACGAATACTGGGGCAAGACGATGCTCTGCTTCGCCGGAGCCGT
>CAMNCG010000284.1 GCA_946534105.1 uncultured Verrucomicrobiota bacterium | reverse complement strand
TTCAATTTATTTATTTGATATGTTTTGTTTTTAATACTAATCCAACATGTTGTTAATGTTTTTTTTCCTCTGTGTTTTTTTGTCTTTTCTCCCGCGGAACGCGAACGCTTCCGTTTCAGAAGCGACGCGGGGCTCCCCTTGAGAAAGAGCGACCCCGCAAAGCCGGCAATCGCAATCGCGATCGCGGCGGCGAGCGCGAAGGACAGCCGCCAGTTCGCGAGACGAATGCTCGCCGCGACGAGCGCGAAGACGGCGACGATGGCCGCGTTGGCCGCGACGTTCACGGCGAAGACTGCGCCCTTGTAGCACTCGGCGGCGAGGGATTCGGCGAAGATTTTGACGAGCGGCGGCCAGAACATGGCCTGCGCGAAGCCGTTCGTTGCATTGACGGCGACGAGCCACGGCGTCCCGGCAGAAGCGGCCGCAGGAATGGCCGCGTTGCACGCCGCCGTTAGGAGAAGCGCGGCGAAGACGATCCTGCGCGGATCGATCCGGTCGGCAAGCCAGCCGGTCACGAGCTGTCCGCCGCCGTAGAGCGCGACGGTCGCCGTTCCGGCCAGCCCCGCCGCCGTGCGCGCAAGTCCGGTGTCGTCGCAGATCGCGAGGATCGACGCCTCGTAGCATTTGCGCGTGAGGTAGCTCGTGAAATAGACCGCGCAGCAGAGAGCCACGAGACGTCTGTCCGGACGTTTCATCATTGGATTCGATCGCATTCGATTGCTACCGATTGCCGTCGGAGTCCTTTTCGATTGTCGCCAAAACCGCGCCCATTGGCGAGGATGGCGTCCAGGTGGCGCCAGGGGCGATTTCAAAGGGGCCGTCCTCGACGAACGGGGCGTCCGGGTGCTGTTCTCCGCCCCTGCCGACGTAGAACCGGCAGGAACACGACGCGCGGTCGCGCGATACCATCCCGAAACGGCGTCCGTCCGGGAGCGACCACCATCCCTCGTGCGGGCCGCGCCAGAGTTTCGGCACGGACGGGATTTCGTCCGGACGGTCGCAAACGGCGAACGGTCGCATGAAGACGCGCTCGACGAAAAGAGGCCTGTCCGAAAGATTTTCGGCGGACACGATCTCGGCGAGGACGTCGTTTCGACCGGGAGCAATCGAGAGGCTCGCGGTCATGGCGAAGGCGGCCTGACTTTGTGAGCCGGCCCGGCGGGTCGATTCGCGACCGCGCGAGTTGTCGGCTGTGCCGGCCACGGCACGGATCGTCACGGAGCCGACGCCGGTGGCGTCGTCCAGCGTGAAGGAGACGTCGGTGACGCAGTCCGTGTCGGTCCAGAGGCGGCGCGTTTCGTCAAGGCGCTGAAGTAGTGTGCGGAAGCGCCCGGCGGGACGGTATGCCGATGCTTCCGCATCGGCCACAGGACAGAATGCGATTTCGTCGGCCATGAACGAGCCGCCGATGCGGCCGCAAAGGCGCACGAGGCCGTTGGAGAGGGTCCAGGAGCCGTCGGCGCTCTGGCGGAAGCCGACGATTCCCGGAGCTTCCGCTCCGGGCACAGAACAGACCGCTCCGGACTTGGAGCAAGCCGCGCGGGCGGCGGCGAAAAAGCGCTCGCGCTCGGATGAGCCGCCATCGCGAAGGATGGCGCCTGGGAGCGCGGGCATCCTGCCCGCGGCATCATCGCAGGCTGGAAGCCTGCGCTCCCTGGAAGCCTCGGCGTGGACGCGCGCGAATGTTTCGGTCACAAGCGCATAAGGCTCTCCCCGCTCCGACACGAGGCCGTAGTTGCTGTCCTCCGGGAGGGCCGGCCGCAGACCTGCGGCCGGCTGGTCGACCCACATGAACCAGTCGTGTCCGACGATGTAAGGTTCGGAAAGCAGTGTCCTGGCGAAAAGTTCGACGGCGGCGGCGCGTTCCGATTGCGTGTGGAAGCGCTGCCCCGCTCCATGAAGGCAGGGGCGCCCTGTGTCGAGCGCCGGGAAGCTCCACTCCGTGACCATCATCGGCCTGCCGCACCAGTCATGCACGCGACGCAGCTCGTCGAGGAGCGGCAATCCGCCCTGGTCCGTGAGAACGACGCCCCGGTCGAGGTCGCACCACGGATAGCAGTTGAGCGAAACCACGTCGCAATGCCGCCCCGCTTCGCGCCAGACGACTTCGTGCGTGGCGGTCGTTCCGCGCGCAAAACGGCAGCCGAGGATGGCGTGGTTCGGGTCGGCCGCGCGGATCGCAGCTGCGTTGATCGAGAAATATCGCTCCGCAATCAGTTGAAGGAAGCCGACCTTCGTGTCGTGTGGGACCGCCGCCGCCCAATCGCTGCCGATTGCTGTCGATTGCTGCCGATTGCATTTTGAATCGAGCCATTCCGCCAGCGCCTTGCGGGCGCTGTGCTCCGGCGGCAGTTTCGCCACGAGGTCGAAGAGGCCGGCGCCCATGTCTGACGAGCCGCCCCACCAGTTGAGTTCGTTGTCGATGAACCAGCCGACGAGGGATGAGTCGTCCTTGAGCGGGGCGCATCGCTTCGCCGCGGCGGCGAACACCTCCCTTTCGTAGTCCGGATGGAAGACGTTGGGAAAGCCCGTCGAAGGGGCGTCGGTGTTTTCCGCGATACGCCATTCCGGGTCCTTCGATTTCGCGAAGGGGTTGTTGAGATTGAGCGTTTCGGCGTGCGGAAAGTCTGGAAAAAGATCCGTCGCGCAGTGGGAGGCCAGCATGTTGAAACCCCACGAGCGCAGGCGTCCGGCAGTTTCGTCAGCCCAGGCCGAGAGAGAAGGGTAGTTCGTCTCGACGAAGCGGCGGTAGGGCGCGTAGCCGAGGAAGGAGCTGTGGAACACGTGCGGGTTCACGAAATCGACGCCGGCGAGCGTCATGGCCCGGCCGTCGGGGGCGATCGCCCAATCGACGTCGCCGATCCGCTCGAAGTGGAA
Organism: uncultured Verrucomicrobiota bacterium; assembly: GCA_946534105.1. Lineage (GTDB taxonomy): Bacteria > Verrucomicrobiota > Kiritimatiellia > RFP12 > UBA3636 > UBA3636. The sequence goes on along the minus strand of CAMNCG010000284.1, from coordinate 1,159 downwards.
GAACCCGGTGGCGGCGGCCCGGAGACCGTTCCCCTCCTGCGCCGATGACGTGGCGGTCGCGCCCGCGAGCAGGCCTGCGGCGGCGACGCCGATGGGAAGGACTCCGACTCTCATGATTCTCGACTGCGCTCCACTGCGACTATCTCACCACCAGGACGAACGGATTGGGCGGCGTGACGAGCTTGAGCCTGTGAAATCCGAAAATCATCCAGTTCGAGGCCGTTTCGGTGTCATAGACCCACCTGAGTTCGTTGAGTCCCGGCCGGGTGAGTTCCGCGCCGATCTCGACCTTGATTTCCTCTCCCTTTTCCACGCCGTCGGAAGACCAGACCGTCGTGCCGTTCGCTTCGAGGTGCGCCGGGTGCGCGTTGCCGGCTTTCAGGTTGCTGATTTTCGTGGAATAGACGACGGGCATCGCGTCGCCGTCCTTCGGCGCGTTCCAGAGGAGGGTGTTGGAGTTCCATGTCGTCGTCATCGCTCGCCAGCGGATTGCGCCTTCCGTTCCGCCGCCGAGGAATGACGTCGCCGTGCCGTTGCGCCCCTGCTCGAAACCGTCCGCGTCGATGTTGCACGTCGTGAAGGTGCGCCCCGCCGACGTTTCAAGATCAGTCCATGACGGGACGCCGCCGAGTTCCGCCATCACGGTCCAGCGCTCGTTTTCGGAGAGAACGCGGTTCCATCCCTTCACGGCCGCGATGGCTCCGCGGAAGGATTTTCCGGCGTCCGATCCGGAAACGGGGGCGGCGCTCGGATTCGGTTCGCAGCCGAGTCGGAATTCCGAGCTGGTCGTGAGAACGTTCGTGATGCCGCACCGGTCGCCGAAGTGTCGGTGGTTCACGGTCGTCGCCTCGAAGTAGCCTGTGGTATTCCACGACGGCACCTCGCAATACCAGATGTCGGCGTTGGAGAGCGTCGGATCCGTGGGGCTGGGATACACCGAGGCGAACAGGTCCACCCATTTGCCGGCGTTCACGTAGCCCGCGCCGGTCGTGGCGATTCCGGCGTTCTGGTAGCCGACCGCGACCTTCGAGACAAGGATGACGGGATAGCCCCTGGATTCGTTCGCGCCGGCGCGCAGCCGGACTCCAAAGCCGTTGTGGACGTGGTTCCAGCCCGTGTAGCCATTGAGGAAGATGGTCGGGAAATTCTCGATGGAGGG
>CAMNCG010000283.1 GCA_946534105.1 uncultured Verrucomicrobiota bacterium | reverse complement strand
CCCCCGCGACCGTGCCCCCCCGGCACGGTCGCTTGTTTTTCCCCCGCCGCGAAAGGAGTCAAAGGGGTGGATTGCGAGCGGGGTGGCGGTCTCCTGCTCGCCCTCTCTCCTCCCGCCCCTCACCGAATTCTCGCTCATATTCTCTTTTATTGCAAAGGATAATTACATGCATGACTTTCCGGAGAAAGTTGCTTGCCAGCGCAAACGCCTCCAGAGGCATTTTCTTTAACGAGTCGCCGTTCCGATTTGGACTTGAAGGACCGCTCCTTAAGCGCTAGTATTCCGTGGTGTCTGCAGAAAGGTCCCGACAACCACGAACGGCGCGGCGTGCGCCGCGCCGGCCGGTTGATGTCCGGAAGATGGCATGGCGCTGCGCGCTCAACGGAGAACATGACAGAAGAACATCGGAAAATGGTCGGACGGACGTTCCGGCACTTCAAAGGCAATCTCTACCGGCTTGAGGGTTTCGCGAAGAACTCCGAGACGCTGGAGGAGATGGTCGTCTATCGGGCATTGTATGGTGAACTCGGCCTTTGGGTGCGTCCGGCAAGGATGTTCTTCGAGACCGTCGAGCGCGACGGGAGGACGATGAAGAGGTTTGAACTTGCGGAGGGACTTGCGACGGAGGTCGGAGATGACGCTTGAAAGCACCATTGCTGGTTCATGGTATCCCGGATCGGCGTCCGGCATCCGGGCGCTCGCGGAGAAATGGGAACGCATGATGCGCGATGCGGATGGCGCGCTGCGGCAAAGTCCCAACGTCCTCTTCCTTCCCCATGCGGGCTGGGCGTATTCCGGCGAGACGGCGTGGAGTGCGGTTCGGATGGCAGGAAAATCGGCTTTCCGGCGCGTTGTCGTTCTCGCGCCAAGCCACCGCGCCTGGATCGAGAATCGCCTCGTCGCGCCGGAATCGGACTCCGTCTCGACGCCGCTCGGCGACATCGAAATCGACGGGGACTGGCTTGCGCGGCTTTCAATCCTCGCGCCCGTGACCAGGAGTGACGATGTCCATCGAGGAGAGCACGCTGCGCAGATCGAGTATCCGCTTCTCCAACTGGCGCTTGCGCATCCGTTCAAAATTGTCCCGCTCGTCATGGGCGGTTTCGGCGCGGACCAGATGGGAATGTGCGCCCGCGCCTTGTCGCGGCTTGTAGATGCCGAAACGCTTCTTGTCGTTTCCTCCGACTTCACGCACTACGGCGATGACTTCTCATATTCTCCCTTCGGCACGGATGGAGGCAATGAAGTGCGAGAAAAAGTCGCCGCGCGAGACGCCGAGGCGTTGTCTCTGATTTCAAGGTGCGATGCCGACGGATTTTCCGCATTCATAAAGCGAACGGGCGCGACCATCTGCGGGCGCGTTCCCATCGAAATGGCATTGCGCGCGTTTCCTTCCGGCACAACCGTCTCGACCGTGCGCTATGCGACTTCCGGCGACGACGACCGCGACTTCCGGCGCTTCGTGTGCTATGCGGCGGTAGCGGCGCATGCCGAATGGCCTCGCGAAACGGATGAGTTCCTTGACGCCGAAACGCGGACATTCCTGCTTCGCGTAGCCCGGAAGTCGATGGAGGCTGCGGTCCATGGCGGAAACTGGCGTTCGCAGTGCCGTGAACTCGTTTCCAACGCGCCCGAGGCGACGCGCGCAAGGATGGGCGCGTTCGTCACTCTGAGCGACACTGCCACCGGGGCGCTTCGCGGATGCATAGGGGAGATCATGCCGATGCGCCCGCTCGTCGAGGCGGTGTCCGCGCGCGCCGTCGATGCCGCGTTGCGCGATCCGCGCTTCACGCCCGTGTCGGGAAGCGAACTCACCTCGCTTCGCGTTGAGATATCCGCCCTCTCGCCACCCAAACCTGTCGCTTCCTGGCGCGAAATCGTGCTTGGACGCGACGGCATGACGCTTGAAAGGGATGGACGCTTCGCCGTGTTCCTGCCGCAGGTGGCCCCGGAACAGGGATGGGATTTGCCCACGACGCTTTCGCATCTCTCGCGAAAAGCCGGGCTTGCGTCGGACGCGTGGCGCGACGGCGCGACATTCGAGACTTTCCAGGCGGAAGTGTTCCATGAGTGACGCGGAAGAGGTGCGAACGGTCTGCCCGGTCTGCCCGCGCCATTGTCGGCTCGCCGAGGGAGAGACGGGCTTCTGCCGCGCGCGCAAGGCCGAAGGCGGTCGAGTCGTGTGCGCGAACTACGGGCGGATCACGTCCATCGCCCTCGATCCGATCGAGAAGAAGCCCATCTCGTTTTTCAAGCCGGGATGCAACGTCCTTTCCATAGGCAGCTACGGATGCAACATGCGGTGTCCGTTCTGTCAGAACGCCTCCATATCTCAACGTGGCGGGGGCGAGGTCTCGTTTCAGACGGCGACGCCGGCGGAACTCGCGGACGCGGCGCTTCGACTGAAAAAGGGGCAGGGGAACATCGGTCTTGCATACACCTACAACGAGCCTCTTGTCGGATGGGAGTTTGTGCGCGATTGCGCAAGGGAGGTCAGGGCGAGGGGGATGGCGAACGTCCTTGTCTCCAACGGAAGCGCGGAGGCGGGCGTGGTGGAGGAAATCGCGCCGCTCATCGACGCCGCAAACATCGACCTGAAAGGTCCCTCGCGGGAATTCTACGACTGGGCCGGCGGCGATTTTTCGTCAGTTTGCAGCACCATTGGAATCCTTCATTCGGCGGGCTGCCATGTCGAGGTGACGACGCTTGTCGTTCCGGGGCGCAACGACTCGGACGCCGACATTGACTCGATAGCCGCTTTCATCGCCTCCGTCTCGCCGGACATTCCGCTTCACGTCACGCGCTTCTTCCCCCGCTGGCGAATGGCGGACGCACAGCCGACTCCTGTCGCAACCGTCCGCCGCCTTGCCGATGTCGCGCGTCGGCGACTCAGTCGCGTCCTTGTCGGGAACTGCTGAAGCAGAGAACGGATTGTGAAGGTCTATTTCGAGACGGATGCACAATAGAGAACGGAAAACGCATAACCTGTTTGGATGAAACACCATGACAGATTTGACGGAAAAGACGCTCGCCACGGAGCGTAAGTACACGGGGAAAATCATCAGCCTTGATCTTCTCGACATTGAACTGCCAGACGGGCGCAAGGCAAAGCGCGAGGTAATCCGCCATGGTAACGCGGTGGCAATCCTCGCCCACAGGTCAGACGGCAAGTTCGTGTTTGTCAAGCAGTATCGCAAGGCGGCTGAAGAGGCGCTTATCGAGGTAATCGCCGGCGGACTCGAACCCGGCGAAGACCCTGTCGATGGCGCGAAACGCGAGACGGCCGAGGAAACGGGCTACGAGGTGACGAGCATTCAGTTCCTCACGACCATCATCTGCACGCCCGGTTACTGCGAGGAACGCATCCATCTCTATTTCGCGGAACTCTCAGAAACCGCTCACGCGCAAGACCAAGACCCGGACGAGAATGTGCATCCGGTCGTTCTTTCCGAGGCAGAGGTGGAGGACGGAATCCGCAGCGGCGCAATCTTCGACTCCAAGACGCTCTCCGCCTGGCTCTGCTGGAAACTTTCACAGTAACATAAGCACCGCCACTGTCTTGGCGACGGAAATCGTCGCATTTGGTGGAGTTCCAGTAAACGGGCTTTCTCCGGTTCGTTTGGACAGGACTTCGCCGAAAGAGGCAACGTCTGTGTCATCAATCCACAGACGGTTGGATTTCGCCACTCGGATCAATTCGCGTAACGGATATCCCTTGCGGCAATCTGAATCTCCGCCATGTTGAGTTTGCAACGTTTTTGCAAGCAGCGAGACACGGCTGCAATCAGAAATCGCCTGTGCGCGACGGGACGCGAAACGATGAAATCCGCGATTGTCATCGATCCGTCCGACATCAACATTGTCTGAAATTCTTTTGGCATTGAACAACTCCCGGAAGAAGGCAACGATTCCAGTACCCATGTCGAAGGAGTTATACACAAGTCCGGTTTTTATTTCGGACGACGTTGCTCCGCGCCACGATTCTCGCCATCGTTCCGGCAGGCGCCGCGGAAGTGGTGTCCAGCAACATCGTCGGGTACCAGAAGG
>CAMNCG010000282.1 GCA_946534105.1 uncultured Verrucomicrobiota bacterium | reverse complement strand
GCGTCGGCCGCCGCGGCGTTCCACGCGCCGTTGCCGCCGGGCAGGATGCACACGCCCGCGTGCATCCGCCGGGCGTCGGCCGCCGCGGCCGCGAGGAACAGCGCCGCGAGGGCCGCGGCGCCGGCGACGCGGCCGCGCCCGCCCCGCCGCAGCCCGGCGAACGCCACCGCGAAGAGCGGCGCGAGAAGCGTCGGTGCGAGGCAGAAGACTTTCACCGGCTGGCGCACCATCCGGAACGGAGGCAGGGCGGCGCGCAGAAAGCGCAGCGCCGCGGCGTCGCCGGGACCGTTTTCGCCGAGGGCGAGGAACGTCGCGAAAACGAGCGCGAGCGCCAGCGCGAGGCCCGCCGTGGCGGCGCCGGCGCGCCCGCCGGAAAACGGACGGGGCCGGGCGCGGAGGCGGAGCCCGCCGCCGGCGCGCGGAGGCGCGGAACGCGCCGCGAGCACCGATTCGCGGTCGAGCGCCGAAACGCAGGCGAGCGCCGAAAGGAGGAACGCCGCCAGAAGCGGCCATCCGACGAAGAACCGGTTCGCCGCATGGCAGTTGAAAAACGGATCGACGAGCGCTCCCCACTCCGGCGAGTGCAGGTGGATTTCGGCGAGGGTGCGGCCTTTTTCGACGTCGGTGCCCGAATAGGCGACATCGCGCGAAGCCAACGCGAACGCGACGATCACGGCGGCCGCGAAAGCCGCGGGAAGCGAGGCGCGCACGAGCCCGGCGGCGCCGCGGCGCGACGAAAGCGGGGCGTCCGGCGCGCGCAGGAGCGCGGCGACCCCCCAGACGGGCAGCGCCAGCACGGCGAAAAGGAAGCAGTGCAGGTCCGTCGCCCAGCATGCGGCGAGCAGGACGCCGGCCAGAACGCCGCCGCGCGCCCTGCGGTCGCGGACCGCGACGTCGATCCCGAGCGCGACGCCCGGCACGAACGCCATTCCGAACCCGGTCGGCGAGCCGTGCCCGAGCATCGTCCAGCGGTACGGGAAACACGTCGCGAGCGCCGCCGCGGCGAGCGCCGCCGCCGGTCCGGCCCCGAACCGGCGCGCGAGGCGGAAACAGAAGAAAAGGCCGGCGAAGACCGCGGCGAACTGCAGGAGATTCCACGCGGCGGCTTCCGGCACGCCGAGCGCCGAAAGCGCCGCGTACGGCACCGAAAACGGCGCGTATCCCGGAGGCTGCACCCGGCGCGGCGGCGAGCCCGCGACGTTGAATTCCCAGGGGTCGGAAAAGAACGGCGCCTCTCCCGCAAGCCACTGCCGCATGAGGTCGAAGTGGTACAGGAGCTGCAGGTGGTCGCCCGGCTGCATTTCGCGCGGGAGAGCGCCCGTCGCGAAAGCGCCGAACGGAACGCCCGAGGCGAAATGCCGTGGAACCGGCCACAGGAGGGCGACGTACAGCGCCGACGCGACGGCGAAGAGAGCGGCCGCCGCGAGGAGGCCGCGGTTCCGGCGACCTCGGCGTGTCGGAGGCAATGAGGGAGTTGTCGTTGCTGGTGTCATCGCGCCTCTTGTTCAGAAGAGAGTTTCCTGCGCCACGGCGGGGGGCAGTCCGAGCGCGGAGCGGAGCGCGGCCTCGTCCATTGCCGGAACGCCGCGCTCCCTCGCGGCCCGGGTTTTGTCGGGTCCCGGCTTTTCGCCCATGACGAGCAGGTCCGTCGCGCCCGAAATCGACGAAGCCAGCTTTGCGCCGCGGGAAACGAGACGGGCCTCGATTTCCCTGCGCTTCAGGTCGTGGAACGTCCCGGTGACGACGACGGTGCGACCGGCGAACGGGTCCGACGGGTCGGCCCCCTTCGGCGCCGGGCGCGCGGTGGCCTTCCCCGCCCCTCCCTCCGGATTGATGCCGAGCGCCGCCATCGACGCGAGGAACGCGCGGCCGTCCTCGGAGCCGAAATACGCGCCCAGCGCGCGGGCCGCCTCGGGCTTCACGACGCACGAGTAGGCGAGCGGCCCGCCGGCTTTCAGGCGTGTGCCGACGCCGCGGCGAACGAGGTCTTCGCCGAGCTTTTCCGCCGCGTCGCAGAGCGCGGCGTGCTCCTCGGCCCGCGCGACGCGCGCGGCGATGCCGAGGGCGCGGTTCGCGCGGGCGTTCGGGGAGAGCGCCGGAATGCGTTCCTGCAGGTCGTAGAGCCGGAGCGCGTCGGCGACGATCGACGACGTCGCCAGATCCGAAAGATCGCGGTGAACGCGCGCGACGTCGCGGGCCACGGCGACGCCGACCGCCGGGATCCCGAGCGCGACGAGCCACCGCTCCAGCGGAAGGGTGCGCGCGCGGCGCAGCGCGGCGAGGATCGTGCGCGCGTTCGCCTCCCCGAGCGTGCGGCGCGCGTCCGGGGCCGTTTCCGGCGGAAGCCCAGCGCCGAAGAGGTCGGTCTGCACGGGGGCGTCCGAGACCGAAACCGGCACGTCGTGCGCGACGGCTTCCGCCGAGGCTTCGAGACGCAGACTCGTGAGCAGCGGCTCGGGGAGCGAAAAGAGGTCCATCGGGCGCGTCACGAGCCCCTGGTCGACGAGCGCCGACGCGACCTTTTCGCCGAGGCCGTCGATTTCGAGCGCCTCGCGCGAGGCGAAGTGCAGAAGTCGCTGCGAAAGCTGCGCCGGGCAGAGGAAATTGGTGCAGCGCAGCGCCACTTCGCCCTCCTTGCGCGAAACCGGGGCGCCGCACGCCGGGCACCGGTCCGGCATCGAAAACTCGATCTCCGCGCCGGTGCGCTTTTCCTTCAGGACCGCCACGACGGCCGGGATCACCTCGCCCGCCTTTTCGACCAGAACGTGGTCTCCCACGCGGATGTCCTTGCGGCGGATGTCCTCCTCGTTGTGGAGCGTCGCGCGGGAGATCGTGGAGCCGGCGAGGCGCACCGCCCGCAGCTCGGCGACCGGCGTGAGGACGCCCGTGCGGCCGACCTGCACCGTCACGGCCTCGACGACGGTCTCGGCGCGCTCCGGCGCGTACTTGTAGGCGCGCGCCCAGCGCGGGGCCTTCGCCGTGGAGCCGAACGCGCCGTAGAGCGTGCGGTCGTCGACCTTCACGACCGCGCCGTCCATCTCGAACGGGAACGAATGGCGGAGCGTCTCCAGTTCGTCGATCGCGGCCGTCACCCCGTCGATCCCGCGGCACGGCCAGAACCGCGGCGGGACCGGGAAGCCCCACTCGCGCAGCTGTTCGAGCAGCGCCCGGTGCGTCGGCGGGTCCGGCAGCCCCCGGACGGTGCCGAGGCCGTAGAGCACGCAGGAAAGCGGGCGTTTCGCGACGACGCGCGGGTCGAGCAGCTTGAGCGACCCCGCGGCCGCGTTGCGCGGATTCTTGAACGGCTCTTCGCCGCGCGCGAGCTGCTCCTCGACGAGCGCGAGGAAACCGTCCTTCGGCAGGTAGATTTCGCCGCGCACTTCGACGCGCTCCGCGTCGCACGGGATCCGCAGCGGCAGGGAGCGCACGGTGCGGACGTTCTCCGTCACGTCGTCGCCGGTGAATCCGTCGCCGCGCGTCGCGGCGCAGGCGAAATTCCCCCGCTCGTAGACCGCGCAGAACGCCAGGCCGTCGATCTTCGGCTCCACGACGTAGTCCAGCTTGTCGCCGCCGGCGATCGCGAGCGCGTAGCGGTCGAACTCCCCGAGCTCCGCGCGGTCGTACGTGTTTTCGAGCGACTGCATCGGCATCTCGTGCTCGAACGGCTCGAACGCGTCGGACGGCTCGCCGCCCACGCGGACGGTCGGCGAATTCGGCGTGCGCAGCGCCGGGTATTTCGCTTCGATCGACGCGAGTTCCGCCATCATGGCGTCGAACTCGCGGTCGGAAATCTCCGGCGCGGCGTCCCGGTAGTAGAGCACGGAGTGCCGCTCCAGTTCCGAGCGGAGCCATTCCGCGCGCCCGGCGACCGCCTCCGGCACGCCCCCCGCGGCCCCGCCGCCCGGATTGGCGGCGAACGCCGATACGTCAAAAAGGTTGTCTTCCATGCCGCCAATGATACCATCTCGGCGGGCGTTTGGGGGACGCGCCGGCCCGCGCCTCCCGCACCGGGGAAGGGGGTTTGACCAAACGTTGTCAGCGGCATGGCGCGCCCGTACGCGGGCTTGCGCTTGCGTGCGCGCCCTAGCGCGGCATGTGCGCCCCCGTGCATGTGCTTCCCGAACCGACGCCGC
>CAMNCG010000281.1 GCA_946534105.1 uncultured Verrucomicrobiota bacterium | reverse complement strand
TTTGGAATCTCTGGTGATTTTCGCCGGCGCTTGACGCGCCGGCACGGCATCCGCTATCCTTCCACCGTCGCCGCGCATGGGGCGCGGCGGGACCACACCCCCGCCCGCAAGGGCAGAACATGACATAGCACCACCACCAACGCAACCAAATCGCTGCAAAGCGGTCGTCGGATAAAACCTGAGAAATTTCGTAGGACGACACCTTGCAGAGACAGCGCGAAAGGAGAACGAAATGGCAACGTTGTCTCGGAGAAGAAGGCACATTCTTCAAAATCGATCCTTTACGCTAAAGACCTTCAATGGAAATTCTGCATCAAGTCGTTGCGGCGCGGCCGCTTGACGAATCCAAGATCCGCGTTACGTTCGAGAATGGGGCGTCCGGTATTTTTGATTGTTCTCCATACATGGAGGACAACTACTGGAAAGACCTCCGAATGCCCGCTTTTTTTCGCCAAGTCAAAGCGGAATGTGGAACGCTTTGCTGGCCGAACGACATAGACATCGATCCCGAAGAGATTTGGGAGGACACGGTGTTTGACATTCCTGAAAAGCGACATTCTCAAACGGAGTATCCAGAGATATCCCTTTCCGTCGCCGAAGCCAGCGCGGAATACGACCCGCCTCCGCCCGCGCCAACCCCGGCCCCGTGATTTTTTGCCGGCGCTTGACGCGCCGGCACGGCATCCGCTATCCTTCCACCGTCGCCGCACGTAGGTGCAGCAGGGTTCCAACGCCACTGATTTGGATTTGTGGACAGTTGGCGTTTAAGGGGCCGCGGTCGCCAGCCAGTCCGTCCAGACCCGACTTTTTGCGAGGGCGCGCCCGATTCGCCCGCGCGCGGAAAAACGGGCCAAAGCGACGTGCGCGCCGTGGCGGTTTGCATCGGCGCGGGCGGTTTGTGGTATAAACGGGGGGCGGAATGACAACGATCATCGACTACCATGCGGGAAACCTCACAAGCGTGAGGCTGGCGTTCGAGGCGATCGGGGAGAGCGTGCGCATCTCCTCGGACGCCGGCGAGATCGCCCGTGCGACAAGACTGGTTTTCCCCGGCGTCGGCGCGGCCGGCTCGGCAATGGAGAACCTGCGTGCGCTCGGGCTCGTCGGCGCGATCCGGGACGCCGTCGCGGCAGGAACGCCGTTCCTCGGCATCTGCCTCGGGACGCAGATCCTGTTCGAGCGCTCGGAAGAGGACGGCGGGACGGAATGCCTCGGCATCCTGAAGGGCGCGGTGAAACGGTTCGTCCCCCGCTCGCACGCGGACAAGATCCCGGAAATGGGCTGGAACCAGGTCCGGACGGTCCGGAAGCACCCCGTCTTCGAGGGCGTTCCCGACGGCACCGACTTCTACTTCGTCCACAGCTTCTACCCGGCGCCCGCCGAAACCGGCGACCGCGTGGCCGAAACCGAATACTGCGGCATCCGGTTTGCCTCGTCGGTCGGGCGCGGCAATCTCGTGGCCACCCAGTTCCACCCGGAAAAGTCCGGAGAGGCGGGACTGCGCCTGCTCCGGAATTTCGCGGCCTGGGACGGGCGCTGAAGCCGCCGTCTCAGCGCGCGCGGCGGGCGAGGAGCGCTTCCGCCTCCGCCACGATGCGGCGGGCGACGTCGAGTTTCGGCAGGATGGGCAGCGCCTCGGCGGTGCCATCCGGGCGGACGAACGTGACGATGTTGGTGTCGACGCCGAAACCGGCTCCGGGAAGCGTCACATCGTTCGCGACGACGAGGTCGAGGCCCTTGGCGCGGAGCTTCCGCGCGGCACCCGCGACGGCGCGCTCGGTCTCCGCCGCGAACCCGATGAACACGCGGCGGCCCTTGCGCCGCGCGAGCGTGGCGAGGATGTCGGGATTGGGGACGAGACGGATGGAGTCCGGCATCGCGCCCTTGTGGATTTTCCGGCGCGAGACGCGCGCCGGCCGGAAATCCGCCACCGCGGCGGTCATGACGAGCGCGTCCGCCGCGGCGAGGGCGCGGCGGAGCGCGGCGAGCATGTCGCGGGCGGAGACGACCGGGACGAACGCCGCAAGCCCGGGCGGTGGCTCCAAAGAGACCGGACCGGAGACCAGCACGACCTCGTGCCCCGCCTCGACCGCCGCGCGCGCGACGGCGTAGCCCATCTTCCCGGTGGACCGGTTGCTCAGGAAGCGGACGGGATCGACGAACTCGCGCGTCGGGCCGGCGGAAACGAGGAGTCGCACGGCGCTCAGAGGCGGAAGCCGAATTCCGGAACGGCCGGAAGGGCCTCGACGACGGCGGCGAGGAGGGCCGAAGTCGCGGCGACGTCGTCGAGATCGATCGTCTCGACCGCCGAATGCATGTAGCGCAGGGGAATGCTGATCTGGACGACGGGGACGCCGGCGCGGGTGTGGCGCATGACGAAGGCGTCGGTGCCGTTGCCGCGGGCGCGGGCCTGCGTCTGGAGCGGGATGCCGGCCTTGGCGGCGACGTCGCGGACGAACGCGCAGAACGCGGGATCGTAGTTCGGGCCGACGCCGAGGACGGGGCCGCCGCCGAGCCGAATTTCGCCGATCGTCTTGGGGTCGCTCTTGGGGTCGTCAGAGGCGAACGTGACGTCGACGCTGATTCCAAGCGCGGGATCGACCCCGAACGCGGCGACCTTCGATCCGAGGAGCCCGAGCTCCTCCTGCGTCGCGCTCACGAAGTGCGCGGCGACCGCGACGGGGCGGCCTTCGAGGAGGCGGAGGGCGTCCATGATCGCGACGACGCCGCAGCGGTCGTCGAACGCGCGGGCGCTGGCGCGCGAGCCGAGGAGCGGCCGCAGGCCGGAATCGACGGTGCCGAACGTGCCGGCCGGCGCGGCCTCCTCGGCCTCGGCCTTGCCGGCGGCGCCGATGTCGATCCAGAGGTCGGAGAGTTCGCCCACGCCCTGCTCGCGCTCCTTCTGCGACATGAGGTGGATCGCCTTGCGCCCGATGACGCCGTTCACCGGCCCCTTCGGCCCCGCAAGCAGGACGCGCTCGCCGGGAAGGAGCTGCTTGTTGACGCCGCCGACGAGGGAGAAGTAGAGGAAGCCGTCCTTGTCGATGTACTGCACGAGCAGGCCGTTTTCGTCGCAATGGGCGTCGATCATGAGCCGCGTCGGGGCGCCGGGGTTCTTCACGGCGTGGAGGTTGCCGAGCGAGTCGAGCGAAACGGCGTCGGCGTACGGCCGGACGTAGTCGGCGACGATGCGCTGGCCGGCGGTTTCGCGGCCGGACGGGGTCTGGGTGTCGCAAAGCGTCTTGAGAAACGAGAGCGGAGCGGAGTGCATGGCGGTGGTGGATCGGAGTCCCCGGCGGCGCGGCCCCCGCCGCGCCGCCGGGGACGCTAGTTGGAGGAACGGGGAAAGGCGGGAACGGAGACCGGGGAAAGGGAGACGAGCGTCACCGACGCCCGGACGGAGGGTGCGTCGGCGACGGATGCGGGAAGGGCGTCCACGGAGATCGCGACGGGCCGGTAGCCCGCGGCGCGGGCGGCGTCCACGGCGGAGGAAAGGTCCGCAAGGGGGACCGACCGGAACTCGAAGGTCTCCTCGCGGAGATCCGCCGAGGCGCCCGGAACGAAGCGGACGTCCGACCGGACGGACGCGCACCCCGGAGCCGAAAACGCCGGCGGGACGGGTCCCGACGCCGGGGCGAAGCCGGCCAGCGCGAGCTGCCAGGCGGCTTCTTCGCGGAGCACGGGATCGAGGAGGGCGGCGCCTTCGGCGCGGAACGCCGCGAGCGCGGCGCGGGAGGCGCGCGCCTCGCCGGCGAATTTCGCGCCGAGGGCGAGCGCCGCCGCGCCGAGGACGGCGGCTGCGCAGGCGAAGCGGAAGGAGAAGGACCCGGGCTTCACCGCGCGTCCTCCCCCGACGGCTGGACGAAAAAGGAGACGGCTCCGCCGTTCCCGGAGGGCTTGGGCGCCTCGGCCAATGCGGCGCGAAGCCCTTCCGTGCGGAGCGTCTCCGCGAAACGATGCGCGGCCGCGGCGTCCGGCGCCGTGCCGGACGCGGCGACCGAGGCGTCGCGCAATTCGACGTGCGCGAGGCGGACGCCGGCGGCGAGCGCGGCGTCGGCGACGCGGGCCGCGGCCTCGGCGGCGTCCGGGCGCGAAAGCGCGGCGTCGCGCCGGGCGGCGGCGGCGGCGGCGGCTTCGCA
>CAMNCG010000280.1 GCA_946534105.1 uncultured Verrucomicrobiota bacterium | reverse complement strand
CCGGCAAGATGCTCGCGCTCTACAGCGCCATCGCCAACGGCGACTACAACGAGGGTCTGAGCCGCGAAGCGGCCTTCCGGCTCGAAGACCGGGCGGGTTCGCACATGGTTAACATCGGCGTCTTCAAGGAATCCGTCGATCGCGCGCTCGGCGCGCCGCTCGGCATGGGGCTCGTCCCGTTCGCAGGCGGATTCAACGCGGACGAGATTTCCGGCCCAGACATCCTCGCCGATCTCACCGCCTCCGCCGGCTGACGCCGCAGAACTGATATTGGCAACATTCGCACAATGGCAACATTCAACAAGGCAGCATAATGCAACAAAGAAGGGAATGTTAAATGGCAGATTCGATAAACGCATTGAACGGGCAGGGGATGTCCCTGCAGTTCGAGAAGTTCGCCCAGCTGGCGGCTTCCGCCTCGAAGGGCAGCAGCGCGGTGCGCTTTCTCGGCTACGACGGCACCGCCACGGTCCGCGACGTAATCGTCACGACGAGCGACAAGGTCGGCAAGATCGGGCGTTCCGTTTCCGTCAAGGAGGCGAACAACACGACGCGCGCGATCTTCCGCCAGTCGGTCGCGGCGATGTTCGGCGGCGAGGACCGCATACCGGACGCCGTCAAGGCCGCGATGAAGCTCGACGACTACGGCAAGGGCAAGCCGCTCACCGCGCGGCGCATCATCGCCGTGAAGACCGCCGTCGAGGACGCCATGAAAAGTTTTCCGCTGGAGAGACCGAACATCAGCGCACCCTCGGCGAACGCGCGACAGCCCGGCGGCGCCCCGGGACTTCTCTCCGCGCACGATGTCCTTGGCATGGGCTATGCGCCCGGGGAGCTGAAGAAGCTCAACGACGTCGCCCAGATGTTCCAGAAGGCGACCGGATGCTCGACGGCCGATGCGCAGCAGGCGGCGCTCGACCCCAAGAGCGACGCGCGGCGGCTCTTCGACTACGGCGGGCAGTTCACGTCCAGCACCGAGAACTTCGCCAAAGGCCTTCAACTCATCAAGGATTTCGGCGAGTGGTTCAAGGGCTACATCGAGTGCGACGACAATAAAACGGCGCTTTACCACGTGGACGAGCGCGATACGCTGGCCGTCGAAAAGTTCGTATTCGAGGAAATCGGCTGCAACACGAAGTTCTCGCTCGACACGCCCGACAAGAACGACCTCTTCGGTCCGAAGAAGAATAACGCCATGCAGTTCATCAGGAACAAGATGATGGAGGGCTTGAGCGGGACGCTCTCCGGAATTTCCCCCGACAAGCGTTCCGTCGTCTTCGCGATCGCCGAAGCGCTCCGCGAGGAGACGTCGTCGACAAGGTCCGGGGCGTTCAAGAGGGTTTCCATGCTTGTATCCCGCACGCTCGCAAACCTCCCGAAGGCTGCGGACCTCGTCTATTCCGGGAAGCTTGACCGCAAGACGGTCTTCAACGCGCTTTTCCCCGACCTGAAGAAGATTAGATTGAGCGCCAGCTCCACAAACAGGGAGATTGACTATGGAATCTACGCCTTCGAGAGGTTCGATGGCGAGATGGATGAATTGGAGGGGGACGACGATCCCGTGGCGATGGCGAAATACAACGTTCTAAAGGCTAAGAACTATCAGATACAGATGATGATCAACCAGTCCGGCGCGTCGATTCAGGATTGCAAGACGGCCGCAGAGGAGAAACGTCGTCTGAAGATGGCCGAAGGGATGTCCAATATCACTGCCGACTTCCACTATTCCCACGGGTTCAGCGATGCCGGCCGGAATCAGTTCGTCGCCGACATCCACCGTCCGGTAATGCCCTCGTACAACGACAAACCCGCCGTCACGAAGGAAAACAACGTGTTCCGTTACGAGTTCGACGGGCAGAAATACGTTTCCAAATCGACCGAGCAGCCCGGAGACCGGCACAACGAAGAGATTGCGGACGCGATTGAAAAATTCTGCAACTCGAAGGTGCATCCGCGCCAGACGAACGCCGTGTTTTTCGCGCTTGCGCAGGGAGGGCTTTCACCCCAGTACGAACTGTCTCCGACGGGATATGTCGGCAGCGACCACGGGCCGATTACGTCCGCTCTCACGAAGGATGCGGAAACGGGGACGATCACCATCAAGTATTCGAATCCTGAAGGCAGCCCGGTCAAGTTCAGCTGGACGGCCACCGTGGATGTCGATGGAAAGGTAACGGCCACGCCCGTGAAGGTCGGGGAATAGTTGTTAGTCATTAGTTGTTAGTCATTAGTCGGAGGATAGACGAAAATGAGCTATGAAGATCTGATTGCGGCGTTCGGAAAGCAATACGGCATCGAGGGTCTTGAGAGCCAGGGTGGCGCGGCGGCGCTCGTCATCGACGGCATCAAGATCGACCTCCTCAACGACGAGGCGGCGGACTGCGCCGTCATCTACGCGGAGATCGGCCATCCGCCGCCGGTCTCCGACGGAAAGTTCGGTGAGGTGATGCTCAAGGCGAACCACCTCTTTCTGGGAACCGGCGGCGGCACGCTCTGCCAGAATCCCGAGACGGACGCCTACGCGCTGATGCGCCCCGTGCCGCTTGCGCGGCTCGAAGGCGCGGAGGCGTTCGGCGCGATACTCGAAGACGTCCTCTCGCAGGTGGAGAACTGGCGGCAGGTCCTCGCGGGCATGCGCGGGGCGGAGACGGCCGAGGGCGAGCAGAGGGAAGAGGCGCACATGCTCGCAACGGGCGGTTTCATGCAGGTGTAGCCTTCCGGAAATTGTGGTGTAATATCCTGGGAACGTCGCATAGATTCAAAAGTGGCAAGAAATCGCGAATGGCGAGAACGCCACTGCCATTTCGTGCCGAAAAAAACTATGCAAATCGGAAATGAGTATTCCATATTGCATAAAACTATGGTATAATATGCGGCGGTGAAAACAAGTCAAGGAGCCGAAGATGGTTATACCTCGTGCAGCATCAGCCAAACTGAAGGAAATGACTGCGACAATGCCAGTTGTCACGGTTTATGGGCCAAGGCAATCGGGAAAGACCACGCTTGTAAGGCAGCTGTTCCCTGATTTCGCGTACGCGAATCTTGAGCATCCTGCGGTACGCGATCTGGCGTTGCGCGATCCTGAGGCGTTCTTCAGCCGGTATCCAGCACCTGCCATCATTGATGAAGTTCAGCGAGTTCCGGAACTTTTGAGCTACATACAGGTAAAGGTGGACGAGTCGGGAAAGAACGGGCAGTACATTCTCACGGGATCCCACCAGCCCGTTCTGCGGGCGAAGGTGTCCCAGTCTCTGGCGGGGCGGACGGCGATTCTCACGTTGCTGCCGCTTTCGCTCGACGAGCTGGCGGCGGCGGGACGGACGTTCCAGATGGAAGAAATCGTGGTGAAGGGGTTTCTTCCGCGCATACATGCGGGGCGGGTTTCACCGGCCGAAGTCTACGAGGACTACTACCGCACATACGTGGAACGGGATGTCCGGCAGCTGGTCATGGTTGAAAACCAACACTCTTTCGAGGTGTTCGTGCGTCTGCTGGCCGGGCGCGTGGGGCAGTTGGTGAATCTCGAGAGCATGTCCGGCGACGTCGGCGTTTCGGCCCACACGCTCAAGAAATGGCTATCGGTTCTTGAGGCCAGCTACATCGTGTTCCGCCTGCAGCCCTACTATGCAAATTTCGGAAAGCGCCTCGTCAAGACGCCAAAGATATATTTCTCGGACGTTGGGCTTGCCGCGCATCTTCTCGGAATAGGCAACGGCCCCCAGGTTCTCAGGGATCCTCTTGTCGGAGGGCTGTTCGAAAACCTCGTCGTGGCCGAGGCGATGAAGTGGCGCAGCAACGGACGGAGATTCGAGGATTTCTACTTCTTCCGCGACAGCAACGGCCTTGAAGTCGATCTTGTCATGGAGTCGGCGCGTCGTCTGCATCTGATTGAGATCAAATTCGCGATGACTCCGAACCCTTCGCTCGAACGGGCAATCCGACGTGTCGCCGCCGTCACATCCGCGCTTTCCAAGACGATCGTCTACAGGGGAGACGGTTTCCCCATTGCAGGCGAAGGCGAATACGTAAATTTCGGCAACATGGCCTCGCGTCTGGATGAACTTGCCGGCAAGCAGGATTGACATTGGCAACATTCGCACAATGGCAACGTTCTGTAACCTTTCGGCGGTTCGCGTGTAAACA
>CAMNCG010000279.1 GCA_946534105.1 uncultured Verrucomicrobiota bacterium | reverse complement strand
CGGATCATCTGGTTCGTGAAGTTGTCGTATTCGTCGATGATGAGGTAGAGCGGGATGCCCTCTCGCCGGGACTGGGCAATCACGGCGTCGATCTTTCCGGCCGCGCTGTCGCGTTTCGCATAGTCGGTGGCGAACTCCGGCCCCAACACGCCGGCATACCGGATCACCATGTCGTCAACACGCCACCCGATATGCGTCTCGAAAGCCTGTTCCAGTTGGTCGTTGGTCTTGCCGCCGACCTTGGAGAAGTCGAGCTTGAGCACCATGTAGCGGTTGGCGTATTCCGTCGGATGCTCGCCGAGCCAGAGTCCGCCGAAGAGCTTTTGGAAGTCTTTCTTCTGGTTCAGGTCGTAGTAGCTCTCCATCATCGATATGAAGAGCGACTTGCCGAAGCGGCGTGGGCGGACGAAGAAGACGAAGCTGTCCAGCGCCTCCATCTTCGCGAGATATTCCGTCTTGTCCACATAGTAGAGTCCCTCGTTTCGGATTCGCCTGAAATCCGAAATGCCGTATGGAATCCTGAAATTGACGATTTCTGCCATGGCGCGCTCCTTGTCGTTTGCGGCTTCAATTCTAGCAAAGAGCCAGCGGGAATGCAAAGCCAGCCGACCGTCCCGCCAGTGGCCGCTTTTATTCAAGGAGCCAAGCGAAGAGGTTGCGGAGGAGACGGGCGTTGCCGGCTTCGCCGATGCGGTAGGGCTGGAAGGCCATGGGGTCGGCCATGACGGCGACGCGGCCGCGTCCGACGTTCCCGGCGGCGAGGACGGGCGCGCCGGGCTTCGTGGAGGTCTCCGGCAGCGAGACGACGGGCGCAAGCGGCGAGCCTTTTTCCAGCGCGAGCGGCACGAGCGCGAAAAGCTGCACCTCTCCCACGCCTTCCGCAATCGGATGCGCGGCGAGGTTGCCGGTGCGGATCTGGCGCGGGTCGCCGAAGCCGTGCGAGGTTTCGTCGCGCGCGAGGGTGCCGCGCGGTATCTCCACGCCCCACGCCTCCTTGCCCAGCAGCGAAAAGGTCGCGTTGGCGCAGACGGAGCGCCCGGCGTAGATGTCGCCAAAGAGCGCCCCGCCTTCCTCCACATAGCGCCGGAGCATCGCGCGGAATTCGGGCTTGTTGAACAGCGGCTCCCAGTTTCCGATCGAATCGCCTTCGGTGACGACGACCGCCGCGTAGTGTGAAAGAAGTTCCGGCGTCCAGTCGCGTGGCGGGACGGCGTCGGCCTCCGCGCCGAGTTCGCGCACGGCTTCGACGAGGTGCGGGAAGAGGTGGACGCCGGTGGGCGAACTGTGCGCGGATGCGGCGTCGTCGAGCGCGAAGAGGACGCGCTTCGCGCCCGGCGCGGCGCGGCCGAAGGTCATGAGGTCGCGGACGCGCCGAATTGCCGCCTCCGTTTCAGGCGGGAGCGCGAGGTCTGGCGGCGGCTCCCCGGGCGCAAGGAGCATGCAGGCGGCCACGCCCTGCGAGCCTTCCACGGTCGTGGCGAGGCGACCATCGTCCGCGCGAACGAAATTGCCTTCAAGCGGCACGACGCTCCACTCGCGGCAGTCCTCGGGAAGCCTCACGAGGCAGGTCTGGTCGAGGCCGCCCCAGTTCTGGAGGTAGAGGATCTTGCGGCGCGCGTCGCCGGCGAGCAGGCGCTCGACGCACGGGAATTCCGCGGAGGGGTCGATCTCCACGTCCAGTTCAGGCGGAGGCAGGAGCGGCGCTAGCCGCTCGGCGAGCGCCGCCATGCCGAGGCCCGGCTCCAGTACGACGACGCGGCCGGCGCCGGTGTCGTCCGACGCGGCGAAGGCGGCGAGGCCGCTGTCGCGGTAGCGGCCGTAGGTCTTGCCGAGACTGCCGGGCGTAATGACGAGCGTCCCGCCGCCGCGCACGTATTCCATCGCGGCCGCGGCGGTTTCGTCGGCGACGCACCAGACATCGGGCGCGACGACGACGGGATAGTCGGCCGCGTCGCGGCGGAAGCGCTCCTCGCCCAGCACGTCGTAGCGGTGTCCGGTGAACTCCAGCGCGCCCGCCCAGTCCATGAGTTCGTGGTGGCGGTTCTCCTGCGAGGCGGGCAGCCCAACGCCGGCCAGGTAGCCGTAGAGAAAGGCGACACGCTCCTTCCGGAACCTCACGGCGGGCAGCATCACGGACGCGGCCGCCTCCAGGCGCCTGGTCAGCGCCGCCTGCCAGAGCCGCAGCTTGTCGCCGGTCGTCCAGTGCCACACGATGTCGGCGCTGAAGCCCGAAGCGAGATAGCTCCAGAACTGCGACGTGTACTGCTTCTCGCCGTAGGGACCGGGTGCGCCAAGCGTCTCCTGCGTGAGGATGTGGCAGCGCGGGTTGTCGCCCGGCGGAATCCTGTTTTCGCCGTCGTAGCGCAGCACGAGCGTGTTCGTGCCGCCGAACTCCAGCGCGGCGGTGACGTCAATTTGGAAGAGACCGCCGACGCGGCCGAAGTAGCCGAGGTCCTTTCCGTTGAGGGAGGCGCCGAATGCGGCGGGGGCGCGTCCGGCGAGGTAGAAGCGCGCCGAGCCGTCGGCGCGGTCGGCCTCCAGGCGCGCGGGAATTGTGAAGTCGCACGAAAGGCGGCCTCCGCCGTCCGGGCGGCGGCTGGCCGTGAACGCTCGCTCGCGGAACTTCGCGAGGTCGTTCGCGTCCATCGCCTCATCCGACGGCGCGGCGGCGATGGTGTCGTGCACGATGTCCTCGGAGTTGATGATCGGCTTGGTGGTGTTGCAGCGGAAGAAGCGCGCCGTGAAGAGCGGCCAGCAGATCGCGTCGTGCAGGGTCTTGGGCTCGAAGGGGCGGCCGCCGTAGTCGTAGGCGCGGAAGCCGGAGGAGTGGACGTAGAAGACATCGGCCATCGCGTCCATCGCCACCGGATCGTAGGCGCAGTAGTTGTCGCGCGCGGACTGGTGGCCCCTAATGTCGGAGCCGAAGAGGGCGCCGGGGGCGAAGGCACGGGCGTGCTCGAACTCGCGGCGCGTCGTGGCCGTGGTGTCGGCCTGCACGTATTGCAGCCAGTCCCAGTAGAGTTCCGGCGTTTCGCGCCGTTCCCGCGCGCGCATCCCGGCGCGCTTGTTGCGGATGCCGCGGACGGCAGGCAGGTTGGCCAGCCAGCCGGGCTTGGCATAGTCCTGCGGCCCGGCGGCGCATTCGCCAGTGGTGTGCGGGAGCGTGACATCGTCCCACGCTGCGAAGGCGGTGCGCCAGACGGCGTTCGCCTCGTCGAGCGAGCCGTATTTGGCGCGCGCCCAGTCGCGGAAGCCGCGGCGGGCGCGCTCGTTGTGCGGGTCGGGGCCAGGCTCGCGGTTGAGCTCCGGGAGGAAGAAACCAGTCCGGCCGCCGTAGGCGAAAAGCGGGTATCGGCGCGCGTCGAGGACGGCGAGGCCGAGCGGGGTGCCGGGGTCGGCGCCCATGTAGTGGCCGTGGTCGTCGATGGACTCGATGAGCTCCGGATACTTCGAAAGCAGAGGCGGGAGCGTCGCCATCTTCGCGGGATGGAAGGCACCCTCCGGCGCCTGTGCGAGGAAGCCGAGCCGGATCGCCTCGCGCACCCAGCTGAAGTAGGACTCCTCTAGTCGCGGCGCGAAGTGGATGCCGTCCTCGCGCTCGAACGCCCGGACCGCGCACGAGTTGTGCGGGACGCTGGCGATGGTGGTGCCGTGGAGCTTGGCGAGCCACAGGCCGAGGGGCGTCGAGTGGACGCCTCCGAGCGGGCCGTCCGAGAGCCAGAAAAAGGGTTTGCCGTCGCGCAGCAGCAGCCCGTCGCGCGCCTCGTAGGAGAACGGCTCGACCATCGGCACGGGCTCGACGTTTTCGTCGATCGTCTGCACGTCCACCGTCACCGGCGGCATGGCGGACGCGGCGGAAGCGCACGCCGCCACCGCGGCGGCCAGCGCCGCACGGGAGGGCCTTCGGAAGCAGGAACGGTGCCCTTGGTGGAAGATTGCGCGGAAGGCGGAGAATCGGAAACGCATCATGCCCGAAATGATACGCCCCCGCCGTCCGTTCCGCAAGCGCCGGATTTTCGTTTGCGCAACTGGATTTTTATCATTTGCGCAACTCGCTCGACGGGGCGGACGGCCGACGGCCTTCCTGCCCCTCTTCCCTCAACGCAAAAAGTCCAGTAAACTTGCGGGGCAGTGGCTTTCGTGTTCTTTC
>CAMNCG010000278.1 GCA_946534105.1 uncultured Verrucomicrobiota bacterium | reverse complement strand
GCGGAACCGGGCAAGGCGGGCGCGACGTCGGCGCTGACAACGTTTGGTCACACCCGCCGTCCCCGGGCGGCGTCCCTCCTGCGCGGGGAACGGGGCTTGTGGTAGAATGGAACACATGAACGGTTTTTACAGAGTGGCTGCGTGCAGTCCGGAACTGCGGCCCGGCGATCCGGCATTCAACGCGGCCCGCATCCGCGAAGCGTACGCGGCGGCGGCGGACGCGGGGGCGGCGGCGGTCGTTTTCCCGGAACTTTCGGTCACGGGCTACACGTGCGGAGACTTTTTCGAAAACCGCGCCCTTCTCGCGGCGGCGGAGCGCGCGGCCGCGGGGCTCGTGCGCGCGACGGAGGGGCGCCGGTGCCTGCTCGTTTTCGGGCTTCCGGTCCGCGTCGGCCCCCGCCTTTTCAACGCGGCGGCGGTCGCCGGCGGCGGGCGGCTTTTCGGCCTGCCGATGAAGGAGCACCTCCCGAATTACCGGGAATTCTACGAAAAGCGGCAGTTCCGTCCGGCGCACGAACTCGCGGAGGGGGCCGTCCGGTTCCTCGGCGCGGACGTCCCCGCCGGCGGCGGGCTCGTTTTCGCGTGCGGGGAGGGAGCCGGCGCGTTCCGCTTCGGCGTCGAAATCTGCGAGGACCTCTGGTCCGTGCGCCCGCCGTCCGGCGACCTCGCGCTCGGCGGCGCCCACGCGGTGTTCAACCTCTCGGCCGGCGACGAACTCGTCGCGAAGGCCGACTACCGCCGCTCGCTCGTCGCCGGGCAGAGCGCCCGCCTCTGCGGCGTCTACCTCCTCGCCGGGGCGGGCGTCGGCGAATCGACGTCGGAGTCGGTGTTTTCCGGGCATTCGATCGTCGCCTTCAATGGCCGGGTCCTCGCCGAAACGGAGCGTTTCGCGCGCGGTTCCCGGACCGTCGCGGCGGACGTGAACCCGGCGTGGTGCGACGCCGTGCGCGCCTCGTGGTCGAGTTTCTGCGACGCCGCGCCGGAGCGTCCCGTGCGGCGCGTCGCGCTGCCGGCGCTTCCGCCCTCGCCGGACCTCGCCCTCGCGGGGCTCGATCCGCGCCCGTTCGTGCCGGCCGGCGGGGCCGAGCGCGCCGCGCGCTGCGCGGAAATCCTCTCCATCCAGGCCTCGGGGCTCGCCGCGCGCTGGGAGTGCACGGCGTCGCGCCGCCTCGTCGTCGGGCTCTCCGGCGGCCTCGATTCGACGCTGGCGCTGCTCGTCTGCGCCCGCGCCGCCGACCTCCTTTCGCGTCCGAGGGGCGACGTCCTCGCCGTGACGATGCCGGGCTTCGGCACGACCGCCCGCACGAAGGGCAACGCCGAGGCGCTCGCCTCCGAACTGGGCGCGGAGCTCCGCACCGTGCCGATCGGCCCCGCCGTGGAGCGCCATTTCGAAGACATCGGGCACGACCCCGCGGAGCGCGACGTCACGTACGAAAACGCGCAGGCCCGCGAGCGCACGCAGATTCTCATGGACCTCGCGAACCAGGAGCGCGGCCTCGTTGTCGGCACCGGCGACCTTTCGGAAATCGCGCTCGGCTGGTCCACGTACAACGGCGACCAGATGTCGATGTACGGCGTCAACTGCGGCGTTCCGAAGACGCTCGTGCGCCACGTCGTCTCCTTCGCGGCGGACGAAGCGGAGGCCGCCGGTTCGGCCTCCCTCGCCGCGGTCCTGCGCGACGTCGTGGCGACGCCGGTCTCCCCCGAGCTCCTTCCGGGCGGCGCGGAGGGCCAGAAGACCGAGGGCATCCTCGGGCGCTACGAACTGCACGATTTCTTCCTCTACCATTTCCTCAAGTGGGGCGAAACGAGGGAAAACCTCCGCGCCTTCGCCCTGCGGGCGTTCGGGAGCGAAACGACCGACGCCGAGGTGGACCGCGCGCTCGACACGTTCCTGAAGCGGTTCGTTTCGCAGCAGTTCAAGCGCGACGCCTCTCCTTCGGGGCCGAAGGTCGGCACGCTCTCGCTCTCCCCGCGCGGCGACTGGCGCGCGCCGGCGGACATGTCGGGGGCCGCGTTTTCGTGAGCGCGCCGGACGATCCCGCGGCGCGGCTCTTCGCGCGCCGCTCCTTCGGCGTGAAGCCGGGGCTCGGCACGATGCGCGCCCTGCTTTCGCGCCTCGGCGACCCGCAGTCGTCGTTCCGCGTCCTGCACGTGGCGGGCACGGACGGCAAGGGCTCGGTTTGCGAGATGCTCCATTCGGTCCTGCGCGCCTGCGGGATCCGCGCCGGGCTCTACACCTCTCCCCACCTCGTGCGGTTCCGCGAGCGCATCCGGATCGGCGCGGAGGAGATCGGCGAGGACGCGCTCGGCGCGCTCGTCGACGAAGTCGAAAAGGCCGCCGCGGACGTCGCGGCGGCCGGCGGCGCCGAGGCGACGTTTTTCGAAATGGCCACCGCGATCGCCGCGCTGCATTTCGCGCGCGAGGGCGTCCGGCTCGCCGTCGCGGAGGTCGGCATGGGCGGGCGGCTCGACGCGACGAACGCGCTTCCTTCCGCCGTGTCGGTCGTGACGCGCATCGGGCTCGACCATACGCAGTGGCTCGGCGACACGCTGGAAAAAATCGCCCTTGAAAAGGCCGGCATCGCCCGCAGGGGCGTCCCGCTCGTCCTCGGCGCGATGCCGGAAGAGGCCGCCGCGGCGGCCCGGAAGCCGGGGCGCCCGTCGTGCTCGCGCCGGAGGCGGTGTCGGTGCGCCGCACCGGCGGCGACCTGCGCTCGCAGACGCTCGCCGTGGCGTCGGAGGAGACCGACTACGGGCGCGTGGAACTCGGGCTCGCGGCGTCGTACCAGATCGAAAACGCCGCCACGGCCGTGGCGGCGCTCGAAACGTTCGGGCGCGCGATCGGCGTCGCGCTTCCCGCCGATGCGGTGAAGAAGGGTCTCGCCGGGGCCCGCGTCCGGGCGCGGTTCCAGCTCCTCTCGGACGATCCCCCCGTGATTCTCGACGGCGCGCACAACCCGTGCGCCGCCGCGGCGCTCGTTTCCGCGCTGAAGGCCGCGAAGGCCGGGCGGTCCGTCCGGCTCGTCTGCGGCATGTGCGAAGACAAGGATTCCGCCGGCTTCCTGCGCGAAATCGCCCCCGTCGTCGGCAAGGTCTGGACCGTCCCCCTCGCGACCCCGCGCGGTCGCGCCCCGGAAACGCTCGCGGCGCTCGCCCGCGGCGTCGGCATCCGCGAAACCGCCGTCGCGACCTCCGTCGAAAGCGGCCTCGCCGCCGCGCGCGCGGACGCCGCCGCGGCCGGGCTCCCCGTCGTCGTGGCCGGTTCGCTCTACCTCGCGGGCGAGATCCTCGCCGCCCGGGAAGGTTCCTCCCCGGACCCCGGCGAACTCCTGCACGGCACGCACGGCCAGAGATTCCAAATTGCGGATTAGTCGCGCTGGGCGCGACTAATCCGCAATTTGGAATCTCTGCAGAATCCGGCGAAGAGCCCGCAACGGAAAGGTTGCGGCGTCGATGCCAATTGCCAATGGCGAGAGTCGCCTAGAACCAGAGCGAGAACCAGCTCTCCGGATCGTCGAGATTCGAGACGGAGGCGAAGTCTGCGACGGGAATCTCGCGCGTGGCCTTCCTGCGGGGGCGGCGGTAGATCCTCTGGGGCGGACGCGGTCCACTCGACAAGCCGCGGCGACAGGTCAAAGCGCAGAAGTCAGGCGTTCTCGCCTGCCCTGCCCTCGACTTCGAGCCAGCCACCGTCGCGCGAGGCCGAGGCGGCCTCGCCACATCCTTCCGCGGGCAGGATGCCCGCGCTGGGAGATGAGGCCTCTGGCTGCGTCGGTTCAGAGTGGCGCGGCGAGACGCCGCACCCCCCAGACCTCTGCGGCACGCAGAAGCGGACTTTGCAAGAGCGTTCGTGGCGCGTCAGTTGCAGCCGTGATCGTCGGCAGGGTGCCGTTGACGAAAGCGTGGGCTGAAAGGGAATGCAGTTCGTCGCCGCCACGATGACGCTTGAGGAGTCACAGACCTGCCGCTGCGGCGTGAAGGATGCCGAGCGCGGCGCGAAGGCGCTCGACGCGCCCGACGGCAACGCCGACAATGACCGAACACAGTCCCGCGCAAACCAAGAGAAGGATGGAAAACAGCATGGCTTATTCGCTGGCCTTTTCCGATGGAGCGTCCGCTTTTGCCGGACGGTTCTCGACTTCGTAGAGGAACGTCGCGGATTCGGGGTTGGTCGCGACAT
>CAMNCG010000277.1 GCA_946534105.1 uncultured Verrucomicrobiota bacterium | reverse complement strand
CAACTGCCGCTACCACGTGCTGGCCTGGCGCGTCTTTTCGGAAAGACATGGCTTCGCGCTGACGGACGAGCAGGTCCTCGAATGGATGGGCGCGGCCAACCGGGTGTACATGGAACGCCTGCTGGGGCGTCCCGTGGCGGAGGACGAGCTGGCCGCCCTCGAAGACGAAAAGGAATCGATCTACCGCGAGCTCTATGCTCCCCATCTGCGCATCCCGGAGGGGCTTCGCGCGTTCCTCGACCGCGCGCATGCCGACGACATCCCCTGCGGCGTGGCCACCGGCGCGCCGCAACAGAACATCGACTTTATCCTCGACGGTCTCAATCTCCGCCGCGACTTCCGCTGTATTGTGGACCCGACCCAGTACAGCCACTCCAAGCCCGCGCCCGACTGCTACCTCCGCGCGGCCGCGCTCCTCGGCGTCGCCCCGGCCGGTTGCACCGTCTTCGAGGATGCCGTCGCCGGCATCCAGTCCGCGCACGCCGCCGGCATGCGCGTGGTCGCCATCACGACCACCAATCCCCGCGCGACCCTGCAGTCCGCCGGCGCCGACCGCATCATCGACTCGTTCGCGGAACTTTAGATTCGGCAATGTCGGGGACGGACCCCGCTGATGCAATGCGGGCGAGTCGATGGGCGCTCGTCCCACGACCTTTGTCTGATGTCCTTTGTCTTCCTTCTTGCATCGGGGGTGTGGATTTGGCATAATAGCCGCGTCTGGCCCGCTAGCTGCGCAGTTGTGGTTTGCGAGTTTCGTCTGGTCGCGTGGCCAGGCTCGTGAACGGCGCGAGAGATGGGCTTTGATTGACTTTGGTGGAGAAATGGTCTTGGAACGTTCTGAGCGGCGCACAACTTCCATCACGCAGTGGGGCCGTTTGCCGGCGGTTCTTCTGGCTGGATTCGCATGGATGCCAGTGGAGGCCTACGAAACGGCGATCACGGACACGACCGGCTACGTCGTGCTGAGCGCCACGGACAATCCCGGCGTGTCTTCGCTCATCAACGGAAACAACTTCCCCGGCGGCGCGCCGGTGGCGGGGAAGGATTATCTCGTCAATGCCGGGCGTACGATCCGTACGCCGGAGAGCGGCAGCCCGTTCGTGTTCAAGGGCAACTCGCTGACGCTCGACGGCGGCGCCTCGCTTGCGCTGAAGTGTCCGAGCAGCACGACCACCATCAACGACCTGCGCATCTACAACGCGCGCATCGGCCAGGCCGACGGGAACTGCACGAAGACGCTGGCCGGGAACATGACGGTGTTCGGCACGCCCGCCGCACCCTCCATTCTTGAAGGCTCTGGCGACAACGGCGACCGCATCATCGACCTCAACGCGACGGTCAAGGGCGCGAACGGCACATGCGTGCGCGTCGTACACGCCGCCTCAGCCGACAAGAAGGGCTGCGAGTTCTTCGTCCGCATCGGCCGCGTCAACGCGAGCACGTACTCGGGGATCTTCGAGGTCGAGGGGGCTAACGCCAGCGTCGTTGCGGAGGACATGGGCGTCTTCGGCTCGTCCTATTCGGTCACCTTGCGCAACGGCGGCGGCCTGGTCGGTCAGGGCCATACCGGGATGGCGATCAACGGGCGGACGGTGACGATCGACAACGGCGGACGCATGGGTGCCTTCCAGAAGAACGGCACGGCCATCACCTTTGATGGCGGTTCGACCATCACCGGCACCGGCAAACTGCTCATCTACAATCCGAAGATGGGGTCCACGTGGAAAGGACCAGTCGCAATGAACGACGTGACGGTCTCGGGACTCGACGGAATCGTCGTCTCGAACGACTCCGTACTTGCGGTCGGCACCGGCTACAAGGGCGCGACAATCCCCATCGCCGTCAGGGCTGGCGGCACGTTGCGCGGGGACGGCGCGGCGCAGACGGGCGCGGTCGCGCTTGACGAAGGCGCCACGCTCGCATTCTCCCTGGCGCCCGGCGCGCTTGCCGTCAACGGCGCGATATCCACCACGGCGGCGGACGGCAAGATACGCATCGACCTCGCGCCGCAGGACGTTACCGCGCTTGCCGCGACGAACGCCTACCGTCTGATGACGGCCACGAACCTCGGCGCGGCGGGCGCGACGCTCGCCGACATCGTCCTGACGATGGACAGGGCGGCGGACTCCGTCCGCGAGGCGGTCACGAACGGCACGCTCTCCATCGAGGCGGAGGACGGCACGAACTACCTCGTCTACACGCTGCCGCGGAAAATCGTGTACTTTCAGGGATCCGACGCCGGGGGAAGCGGCGCCGGAGGATCGTCCTTCCAGACGACGGGGCGCTGGAGCGACAAGGCGTTGCCGCATCCCGACGCGGACTATTTCGTCCTCAACAGTTCGGTGCTCCGTGCGCTTGACGGGTCGCCGTCGACCTTCAACGGCCATTCGCTGTCCATCATGTCCGGCGGTACGTTCCACGCTCAGGGGGCAACGGCGACGGTGGGGGACTTTCGCTTCTACGGCGGCTCGTACATCTCCGCGACGCGCCCGAAAAACAACGCCATCGCCGGAAACATCTCCGTCCACGGATCGGCATCCAACCCCGTATTCTTGAGGATCGAGGTGAACAAGAGTCCCAGCGAGCCGATCCGCCCGCTGACCCTCCTGGCACCCGTCTCCGGCAGCGGCTCCATACGCTTCATCTACGCGCCGGGCCACGTCAACGACTCCTATACGCCAGACCCGGCCTACCCCGGCGTGTTCAACTTGCGCGGCGACAACTCGGGCTTCACGGGCGAATGGCAGCTGTGGCATTTCGCGATCCAGGGGACGTTCACGAGCGCGGCCAACGTCGGCTCCGCCTCGGCGATCGTGTTCAACAGCAACGCGGTGTTCCGCGCGCAGGACGCCTCGTTCGCGATCCCCGCCGCCACGCGCATCGCCGTGGACACGAAGGGGAGCAACGCGGCGGACACGCTGCGGACCAACGGCGGCTCGTTCCTTGTCGACGACGGCCTGACGCTGACCGTCAACGGCCCGGTTTCCGGTTCGGGCATCCTGCGAAAGATCGGCACGGGGACGCTGCGCCTCACGGCGGCGGCCAACGCGTATTCTGGCACGGCCTCGTCGCAGGCCGGCACGATGCTGGTGGACGGCGCGCTGACGAACGCATCGGTCAACGCCAAGTCCGGCGCGTTCATCGGCGGCGTCGGCAAGGTCAAGTCGCTGACGATGGAGGACGGCTCGGGCTTCGCGATCGCGACCGGACAGGCGACGCCGCTTGAGGCGGGGACGTTGACGGTAGCCGGAAGCGTCGTGGTGCGTCTCGACTCTGCGTCCGACTTCAGCGCGGGGCGCGTGGCGCTCGCGAAAGTCGGAACGCTCGCCGGCACGCTCACCAAGGCGAACAGGGCGACGATCTGCGCAGGCGGCCAGACGATCGCCAATGGCACGCTCACGATCTCCAACGGCATCCTCTATGCCGCGCAGGGCGGTACGGTGATTCTGGTCCGCTGACGCGCCGACGATTATGCGGATTTACGCGGCGGGCGAGTCGATGGGCGCTCGTCCCACGACCTTTGTCTGATGTCCTTTGTCTTTTGTCCTAAAGGACAGAGGACAGAGGACAGAAGACGGAGGACAAAGGATTTAGGATTTTGGACGTAGCGTTGGAGATTTTGCAGTTGCATCCTTCAAATGCGTTTTGATAGAATACTGCCGCAAAAGAATCTCCAGATTCTAAATTCTGGACAAAACGAGAATCCGGAGGTTCTTTCCGCGACTTGAAGGAGTAAGGCGAACCTATGACAGACGAGGACATAGAAAGGATTTATCGGATATCTGCCGACAAGATATCCGAGACATCGCTTGCGCTCAAGCGTTATGCCTATGACGCCATCGATTGGGACTGCCGTTTGATTGGCCTTCGCGGCGCGCGTGGTGTCGGCAAAACAACGCTTCTGCTTCAGAAGATTCTCGAGAGCGGAGTGGAGCGGGATACGTCGCTTTATTTGTCGCTCGACAACGTGTGGCTAGACGTAAAGGAAATATATCTTTTGGCCGAACACCATGTTCAGCACGGCGGAACACGGCTTGTGCTGGACGAAGTTTACTATGTCAAGGATTGGCAGCGAATCATCAAGAATCTCTATGATGACTTTTCGGGACTCAGGATTGCCTACACGGGGGGAGCAAAAGGGTCAGACCCTTTTGATACACTCAACACGTGCCTCCGCCACTGCGACATCGTGAAGATGGCGAACTTCTCGCCGG
>CAMNCG010000276.1 GCA_946534105.1 uncultured Verrucomicrobiota bacterium | reverse complement strand
TCTCCGGCACGAACGGCAGCGCCGAAATCGCCCCGATCGAGCGCTTCGACGGAAAAGACCTCGTTCTCGACCTCAACCTCTGCGAGGCCGCCGGGGGGATTCCCGAAGGCCGCCAGACGCTCCGCTTCGAGCCGCGGTACAAGAACGGCAACATCAACCGCTACGCCGGGCAGCTCCGGCAGTTCGCCCGCATCGTCCGCGGCGAGGAGAAGGAGCCGGACGACCTCTGCGAGCACGACCTCGCCGTGCATCGCGCGCTGCTGCGGATGTGCGGCATCTCCTGAAAAGCACGGCCTCATTCGAGGATTGCAGTTTTTGGCACTTTCATGCCGAGGCAAACGCAAGGGGCCGTGCCTTCGTCACGAACGCAGGGACTTTTGACTATATCGCCAGAAAAATCAGAGATATAGTCAAAGATTCACATATTTTAGCTGAGACTATTGACTTTATCTGCTCCAAATGCTAGTATAAAGCCGTCTGTTTACAAAGGAGTCTTTCGATGATAGGGCGCAAAAAGGAAATTGAGCGATTGCAGATGGCCGCAGAAAGCGGCAGTTCGGAGTTCGTCGCCGTTTACGGGCGACGTCGCGTTGGAAAGACGTTTCTTGTCCGAGAGACGTTCAATTCTCGGTTTGCGTTCCAGCATTCCGGAGTCGCAAACTCCGGCACGAAAATCCAACTCGAACGTTTCCGCCGCTCACTGGTCGAGAGCGGGCATACCAAATGCCCTTCGTTGAAGACGTGGTTTCAGGCATTCGACGAACTGAAGACGGTCGTGCAGTTGTCGGCCGCCCCCAAAAAAATCTTGTTTCTGGACGAAATGCCGTGGATGGACAAGCCAAACGCGAACTTCATCCCGGCACTGGAGAATTTCTGGAACGCCTGGGCGTCGGCCCGGCGGGACATTTTGCTCATCGTCTGCGGATCTGCCACTTCGTGGATGCTGAACAAGGTGATCCACAGCCGCGGCGGGCTTCACAACCGCGTGACGGTCCGCATCCCGCTCCACCCGTTCACCCTGTCCGAATGCGAGGAACTGGCTGAATCCATGGGGATGGAGGCGACGCGCTACCAACTGGTGCAATACTACATGGCCCTAGGCGGAGTCCCATTCTACTGGAACCACCTCCAGCGCGGCCTGAGCGTCGCGCAAAACATGGACGCAATCTTTTTCGCGAACGAGGACAAGCTCGAATCGGAGTTCGGGGAGTTGTTTTCGTCCCTGTTCGCGAAAGACGCGCCGTATGTCGAAATCGTTGGGGCGCTTTGCTCTCGAAGGGCGGGACTGACTCGTGGCGAGATTTCTGCGGCGACTGGAATTTCGAACTCCGGGACTCTGACGAAATATCTTGAGGAACTCGCTCAGTGCGGGTTCGTCAGGCGATACCGCATGGGCGCGAAACGGACACGGGACTCGCTTTACCAGCTCATTGACAACTTTACGCTGTTCCATCTCCGATTCGCGCGCGAAAACACAGATGACGACCCGAAGTTCTGGTCATCGTCCGTGAACTCCCCGCTTTTGAACACATGGGAGGGTCTGTCGTTTGAACTGGTCTGTCTGGAGCACGTCGAGCAAATCAAGCGCGCGCTCCAAATCGGTGGCGTCCATTCCCTGAACTACGCCTGGCGGTGCGGTCGCCCTGTCGATGAGGCGGAACAAGGCGCGCAAATCGATTTGCTGATTGACCGCAGCGATGGGATCGTGAATCTCTGCGAGATGAAATTCGCGCCGGGCGCATACGCGCTTGACGCGGACGACGATGCGTCCATGCGTCGCAAGGTGTCGGCTTTTAAGCGGGAAACCGGGACGCGCAAGGCGGTTCATGTCACATACGTGACGACATACGGTCTCGCGAAAAACAAGTATGCGGGTAACGTCCAGTCCGAAGTGACGCTGGACGACTTGTTCGAGGCGTAGGCAGAGCCGGCGCCTCTGGCGCGACGGAACTGGCCTAGGCCGGTTTCTGCGAAAACGCGGCAAAAAACGCACTCCGGCGGCGGTGCGTCGGGTAGTATGGATTGCGCCATGCACCTCATCGACTGGATCCTCATGTTCGTCCCCTTCGCCGCCGTGCTGGGGCTTGCCGTCTATGCGAAGCGCTACGCGCGCGACGCGGTGGACTTCCTCGCGGCCGGGCGCGTCGCGGGCCGCTACGTCATCAGCGTCGGCGACGTGGCCGCGAGCCTGAGCGTCATCACGATCGTCGCCAACTGCGAGGCGACCTACCGGGCCGGCTCGGCGATGTCCTTCTGGGGCGTCCTTCCGACGCTGCTCGGGATGTTCCTCTCGCTCTCGGGCTACTGCGTCTACCGCTGGCGCGCGACGCGGGCGCTCTCGTTCGGGCAGTTCCTCGAAATGCGCTACAACCGGCCCTTCCGCGTCTTCGCCGCCGTGCTGCGCAACCTCACGGAGATGGTCGCCAACGCGATCGGCCCGGCCATCGCCGCGAACTTCTTCGTCTACTTCCTCGGCCTTCCGCACACGGTCCGGCTCTTCGGCCATGCGGTTCCCACTTTCGCGCTCATCGTGGGGGCGTGCATCCTCTTCGCCATGGTCGCCCTCTGGCCGGCCGGCCGCATCTCGCTCCTCGTGACCGACACCGTGCAGGGGATGCTCTCCTATCCGATCTTCGCCATCGTCGCCGCCTGGATCTTCTTCTCGTTCGACTGGCATGAAACGATGGAGCCGGTGATGATGAACCGCGTCCCCGGCGAGAGCTTCCTCAATCCGTTCGACATCGACAAGCTCCGCGACTTCAACCTCTTCGCCCTCGGCGTATGGCTGATGTCCACGGTCCTGCAGCGCGCCTCGTGGTTCGGGAACGACACCTCCAGCGCCGGACGCACCCCGCACGAGCAGAAGATGGCGGGCGTCCTCGGCTCGTGGCGCAACGGCTACGCCTACACGATGATCGGCCTCGTGACGCTGCTCGTCATCACGGTGATGAACCACGGGCGCTACGTCCTGCCCGGCGAGCACGGCGGCTTCTCGTCGCACGAGACGCGCGTCGCGCTCCTGAACAAGGTGACCGCCGAGACGGTGCCCGACCCCGCGGCCCGCGAACGGATCGCCGCCGCCCTGGGCGCCCTGCCGGCGCGCCTCCAGGACGAACCGCTCTCGCAGCTGAGGAACAACGACACGCCCTACATCGACGCCGCCCGCGGCGTCCTCAACGGCAACATCCCCGACGCGCTGCGCGAGGAGGCCGCCGCCGTCGCCGCCGGCGAGCGCGCGCCCTCGCCGGAACTCGCCGCCGTCCAGGGCGCGAATGCCAGGCAGGCCCAGAAGGTCCGCACGCTCTACGGGCAGATGATGATGCCGGTCGTCCTGCGGCAGCTCCTGCCCGCGGGCGTCATCGGCCTCTTCGGGCTGCTGATGCTCATGCTCCTCGTCTCGACGGACGACTCCCGCATCTTCAACGCCGCCGCGACCTGGGTGCAGGACGTCGTGCTGCCCTTCCGCAAGACGCCGCCGGACAGCCGCCGGCACATCGCGATGCTGCGCCGTGCGTCCCTCGCCGTCGCGGCCTTCTTCTTCGTCGTCGCGGTCTTCTTCAGCCAGCTCGACTACATCAACCTCTTCACGCAGATTCTGTGCGCCGTGTGGCTCGGCGGAGGCGGCACCGTGATGGTCTTCGGACTCTACACGCGCTTCGGCAACACGGCCGGCGCGTGGTGCTCGCTCGCCTTCGGCTCCGGCTTCTCGCTTGTCGGACTTGTCACGCAGCGGATATGGGCCTCGCGCGTCGTGCCGTGGCTCTCGCTCCATGGCTGGACGGAGGGCGTGTTCCGCTTCTTCGCGGACCTCTCCCGCCCGCTCAACCCGTGGGTGGACTGGTCGTTCGGCTTCAATTCCGGCGAGAGCTCGCTTGAGCAGGCGCTGGAACTCTTTCGCGAAAAGCTCTTCATCAACTCCACCGAGATCTACGGGCTTTCGATGGTGCTTTCCATCGCCGCCTACTGCCTCGGCTCGTGGATCGCCCGGCGCTTCTTCGGCGTGGGGCCCTTCGATCTGGACGCGCTCCTGCATCGCGGCAAGGCCGCGACGCAGGAGAATGACGGGCGCCGCTGCGCGGCGAATGACGGTGGCGGCTGTGCCGCCAATGACGGCGCTTCGCGCCAAATGACGAATGAAAAGACAACGGCAGTCAATTCGTCATTGCGCGGCGAAGCCGCGCGCGTCATTGCGGCCGAAGGCCGCCCCGTCATTGTCGCGGCAGGCGACCCCGTCATTG
>CAMNCG010000275.1 GCA_946534105.1 uncultured Verrucomicrobiota bacterium | reverse complement strand
TTGGTCGAGAACCCCTTCCCTTCGCCTCTCGCCCGCGCGGCGCGGTACTCCTCCTCCGTGATGCCGTGGTCGTTGCGGAAAAGCATGACGTATCTGCCCTGCCACTTGCAGACGCCCGCGTTGAAGACGAGCGTCGCGTCGTAGGGGATGTCCTTTGCGGACATGATGGGGTTGAAGGGAGATCGTGTTATTGGGAGTGTCATCGTTCGCAAATCCTGGAAGATCAATGGGAGTTTTTGTCCCCGACGGCTAGGTAGAGCGCGTCGGTTTTCGAGCCGCCGAGAACCATGTCGGCGCGCAGGACGATGCGGTTGCGCCCCTTTCGCGCCTCGATGGTCGGTGCCGAGCCGGAATACGGGACGCGTTCGCCGTTGACCCAGAGCGCGACGTTTCGCCGCGTGGCCGGGACGCTCGTGCGCAGCCGCACCGGCCCCGCCTCGGGCGCGTCGAAATCGTAGACAACGAAGCGGCCCTGCCGCGGATCCTCGGCGAGTGCCCGCACGTGCGCGTTGGCCGGGCCTTTCGCGTTGCGCTTCTTTTCCACGAGGCACCAGAGGCCGTCCGGGTCGTCCGCCTCCGGCGCATGCCAGTTTTCCTCGTCCGGGAGTGGCGCTCCCGGCACGGATGCGGCTGCCCAGTCGGCGCCCTCAAGGGCGGTGGCGTCGGCCGGCCCCCAGATGCGTGCGGCGCGCACCGGCGCCGTCTCCGGCACTTCGACGCGCGGCATAGCCTTTTCGGCCCAGACGCGGAAGATTCCGTCGCCGTCCGCGAAATCGACGGAGACCGGATAGTATGCCGAGCCGAAGGCGTAGTCCCCGCGCCTGATGTTCCCCATTTCGAATGCGCACCCCCATGTGTCGCCATCTGGTAGGACTTCAGCCGCCGCGCAGGCGTTGCGAACCGTCCACTTGGGCGGGAATGCGGCCGCGACGAAGATTCGCCGTAAGTCCCGGCCCGTTCGGTTTTCGATGCGGACATTAAGCCGCCCCGTCTCTTCCTCAGGTTCGACCATGACGCGCAGACCGGGGAACTCCTGGCTGAGGCCGTCCGCGTTCGCCCGCGCGATGCGGTCGTGGAGGCGTCCGGCCACCCCTGCGTGGGGAAGCGCCCACGTCCCGCGTTCGCCGCGCGCAAGGTCGCCTTCGGACGTTCCGACAGCGACGGGTTCCGCGCCGGAGAAGACCAGCGAAAGCGGAAGGACGGCGCCGGTGAACGCCGGGAGGAAGCGCGTCGCCTCGAAGGTCGCCGTTGCGCCGCGCACCGAAACTTTTCGGACGCCGCCATGCACGGCCTCGTAGCGGTAGGCGCCGTATTCCCAGTCGTTCAGCTGCGCCCAGTCAGGATTTAGGCAACGCTCCTTGAGCAAGTCCTCCTGGAGGGCGTTGCCCGATTCGTCGCACCACGAGTGCGTCCCGAGGCCGAAGCGCGGGATGTCGGGCGTCCCGCGCGCCTTGCCGAGCATTTCCCGGAAGCCCTCATCGAAGAGTTCGCGCGACGGCTTGGCGTCATTGGCGGAAAAGCGCCAGCACGGCATGAGGTCCGTGGCGGAGGGCGCGTCGCCCCACGTGCCGGGGTTGTCCTGCGTCACGAAATGGCCGGTCGCGACGACCGCCGCCGCGAGCGCCGGCCGGTGTTCCGGATCGAGCGGGTTCTTGCTCCACCCGAAGGGGCTCACATAGGAAACGACCGGACGCTGGATGGCCGTTTCGAGGGCAATGCGGTTCTCGGCGATCTCGCGGAAGCCGGCGTTGGGGTTCCGCTCGAAGAGTTGGGGATGGCTCCAGGTGTGGTTGCCGATGGCGTGGCCGCCCTCCATGAGCTTTTGGAGGATGCCGGACTCCATGAACTCCGTCCGGCTGGCGCTGACGTAGAACGTGCCCTTCACGCCGGCGCGCCCCATCATCGCGGCCTTCGCGAGATGGGCGGGGGAGGAATCGTCCCAGCGGCATCCGAAGGCCAGTTCCGCGCCGCCGGGCAGCGGCGCGATGGCGCACTCCGCCCGCGCCGCCTCCTCGGCGGTGACGAATGTCGCCTCGAACGTCTGGCGATAGGAGGGAAAGTCTGCGGCGGAGGCGGTCATTTCAACGCAAAGCGCGCAAATTGGGACGCAAAGGGCACGAAGTTTGGTTGTCGTCATTTGTGTCATGGATGTTCAGTCGAGGTTTGTGTCAATGGAAAATTGCTGCCTTTTCGTGCAAGATCGGCTGTTCGCAAACTGCCTTTTCGTGTAAAAATAATGGTTTACTAACTGCCTTTTCGTGCAAAATCGGCTGTTCGCAAACTGCCTTTTCGTGCAAACAGTCACAGAAAAACCTTGATTTTCCGGGGAAAATATGATTGAATTGTTTCCCGGCACCGCCAATTGGACGGATGCAGGACCGAAAGGACTACCATGAGATTCAGACGAAAGGCTTATCAGCTTCTTCTTGACTGGAAGAAACACTCCGGAGGACGAACGGCCGTCATGGTCGATGGCGCGCGGCGCGTCGGCAAGACGTCGCTCGTGGAGGATTTCGTCAAGCGGGAATACAGGACTTCCGTCATCATCGATTTCTCCAAAGCCGATCCCGCCGTGACATCCGCGATACGGGAGCGACCTCACGATCTCGATGCGTTTTTCTCCGCGCTTTCCCTTTCTTCCGGAACGCGGCTCCATCCAAGGGAGTCCGCCATCGTGTTTGACGAAG
Source organism: uncultured Verrucomicrobiota bacterium (assembly GCA_946534105.1). GTDB lineage: Bacteria > Verrucomicrobiota > Kiritimatiellia > RFP12 > UBA3636 > UBA3636. The sequence continues at coordinate 1,575 of CAMNCG010000275.1, read as the reverse complement.
TGCAGTTGTTTCCGCTCGCGAGGCAGATGATCAAGCACCTTGTCGCCGACGGCAGATACGACTACATCGAGACGGGCTCTCTGATCTCTCTTCGACGCAACGTGCAAGACATACTGATTCCGTCGGAGGAGGAGCACCTCGACTTGCATCCGATGGATTTCGAGGAATTCCGACTGGCACTCGGCGATGAAACGACCTTGCCGTTCGTCAGGGAGCATTTCGAGTCCCGAAAGCCCATGACTCGGCCGTTGCACGAAACCGTGATGGGGCGGTTCCGCGAATACATGCTCGTGGGCGGGATGCCCCAGGCGGTGGCGGCATACGCGGACACGCGGGACTTCGGCGACGCCGACAGGGCAAAACGCGAGATTCTCCGGATTTACCGTGACGACATTGCAAAGTACGCGGCTGGATACGAAACGCGGGTCAGGGGCCTGTTCGATGCAATTCCAGAGCAACTTTCGCGGAAAGAGAAGAAATACCGACTCAGCTCCATTTCGAAGGCCGCCCGTTTCCGCGACTACGAGGACGCCTTCACATGGCTGGACGACGCGCGGATCGTCAATCCGTGCCTCAACGCCACGGAACCTTCCGCCGGTCTTGGATTGAGCCTTGAACACTCGACGCAGAAACTCTACATGGCCGACACCGGACTCCTTGTCACGCATGCGTTCGACGACGGGCGGTTCGCCGACAACGCACTTTACCGGGAAGTGTTTTTCGGAAATGCAGGGACGAACAACGGCATGGTCGCGGAAAACGCCGTCGCACAGGCTTTCCGCACCTCCGGCAGAAAACTGTTCTTCTATTCCCGTCCAGACAGCACGACGCGCCGCAACGACATTGAAATCGATTTCCTCGTCCGCAGGGGCGGGGCGATCTGTCCGGTTGAGGTAAAAAGCGGAAAATACCAACGGCACGCCTCCCTCGACAAATTCCGCGCGAAATTCGGCAAAAAGCTTGGCGAACCGGTCATTCTCTACACCAAGGATCTGATGGAAAAGGACGGAATCCTCCACCTTCCGCTTTACATGGCAATGTTTCTCTGACACGGCACTTGGCGCGTGGATTGACAATTGCGTCATTTTCATTCGCCCTGCGACTCCAGCAGGAGGAAGTCCAACGGTGGAACGGTCCGACCTTCGAACGCAAAGGCGTCTGCGCCGTAGTTGGTGACGAGTCGGGTGCCGTCGCCCCAGGTGGTGAGGAAGACGCCGGGGCCCAGGCGCTCGTGACCCTCCATGAACTCGAACTGGAGTCGCGCGAAGGGGCGCCAGATGTCGCAGCACTCCCGGATCTTGGCGACGGAGGCGGCCAGATCGGCGTCGGTCGCGCAGGAGAGGTCGCCCTGCGCCGTCCAGTTGTCCGCCCCGGTTAGGAACTTCGAATGGAAGTAGAATGTCGGGCACCCGCCGTATTCGAGCAGCTTCAGTAGCCAGTAGCGGTCGCGCACGGTCGCGTTGACGGTGAGCGTGAAGGGATTCTGGAGCCAGATGCCGCCGTAGACGAGCTGGACAATCGGCACGTGGCGCGAGGCGAGGCCGCCGCCCTCCGCATTGCCGCCCTCGATCTGCG
>CAMNCG010000274.1 GCA_946534105.1 uncultured Verrucomicrobiota bacterium | reverse complement strand
CGCAGAAGCGAGGCGTCGAGCGCGCGGTAGGCCTCCCCTTCCGCCGATTCGTCCGGGATGTCCGGCATGTCGCCCGGAAACGTCTCCAGCTGGCTGGACTTGCGACGCGCGCTCCGCGCGAGCTTGCTCCTGAGGATCTGGCACATCCAGGCGAAGAAGGCCGACTGCTCGACGTAGTCGTCAATGTTGTCAACGACGGTCGCGAACGTGGCGTTCACCAGCTCCTCAGCGTCGGAGTCGTTGACGCAGAAGCGGCGCGCAAGCGTCATGAGGCCGATTTTGTATTCGGCCTCCAGCCTGCGCGCTCCGCTTTCGCGATCGCGCCTCAATTCTTCGACGATGTCCATTCCGGCTCAAATCACCCCTTCACTTGAAGTAAGCCGGAACGGGAAGATTTTGCTTGAAGATTTTTTTGAGGCGCGCAACCGACGCGCTTTTCGGGACGTCAGCGCAGAAAGTATCCGCCCGTCTTCCTGCTTCCGCGATGCACGACCTTCCCGGCGGCGCAGTCCGGAACGAAACGCTTGTAGGCGCCGACTCTTCGGCGCACGACGACGCCGCGCGCCTCGGCGTCGCGCAGAACTGCGGCGGCGGTCCCATTCGCGATGCCAAGCCAATTAGCCAGATCCCGGACGCTTGGTGCGGCCTCGCCGGGCTTCAGCGTCCCGTCGGCGATGGACTTCTCCAACCACCGGAACGCCTTCTCGCGGGATTGGGAACGCATCTCATGAGTTTTGTCAGTCGTATTCATTTGACGTTTTCGTCAATGACGCAAACTTCATGTGAGCGTCGTTCGCAAAAAGGAGCATAAATCAGACCTCTTCCGCCATCACGCAGTCGCCGCCCTTGAATACGAGAACGAGGCGGTGGAGGGAGACGGAGCCTCCGGCTCCGTCGGTTGAAAGGTTGAAAGGTTGAAAGGTTGAAAGGTTGGCGGTTGGACTTTCGACGGGCTTCAGCCGCCACTTGGCGGCGAGGGCCGGGTCGGCGGAATACTTGTCGAGCTGAACGATCGCCTCGGCCTTGATGGCGGCAAGCGCGGCCTTGGTGGGTTTGCGTCCGCCGGGCTTGAGGTACTTTAGCTCGATGAGCGCCGCGTGGGCGATGTCCGGCCAGTCGCGGAGGCGCGGCTCGAGTGCGATGTCGTAGAAGCCGCCGCCAGCTTCGCCTTCGTGGTGGACGAAATACGGCCCCGCCGCCGCTACCAGAAGCGCCACCATCGTGGACTGCACCGTCTTCTCGCCGTCGATGGAGTCGCGGACGCGGAAGTTCTCCTTCACGATTTCGGCGAGGATGTCCGTGAATTTGCGCCAGGTTCCGTCAAAGGAGAAATCCACCAGGGCGTCGTTGATGGCCTGGACGCGGCCATCGATCTGGTGGATGTCCGCGTAGGCCGCGGGGATCATCTTCGCGGCAAGTTGCTTCAGGGTTTCGTTCGGTATGCCGAAGCGGGTTCTGCCTCGCTCTCCGCCCGTAATCGTCGTGATTCCGAACCAGTAAAGAAGCGACGTGAAGTTCTCCTTCTGCGAGAGTTCCTTTGCCTGGAAAGACTTGGCCAGCCGCTCTGAAAGCGTCCCGGTCTCCATGAGCGTCTCCAAAACGCTGAAATTGCCGTTCAGCCGGTGGTTCAGGGTGACGAGGTGTCGAATCTTCGCATAGTCCGTGCGCAGGTTCTCGTCGATGTAGTCCGAAGGCCATGTTCTGGCGCGGACGAGCTTGTCAAAGAAGTTCAGGACGAGAGTGGTGTTGGCCACGGGCTTCGCGTCGGCGGCGCCAAAGCGGTAGTTGTCGAACCAGTCGAGACAGACTTCCACGGCCTTCCGCGCGTCAAAGCCGCACTGGGGCGCATAGTAGTCGGCCATCGCGCGGAGGTCGTCGTGGCGGAAGCCGGTCAGGTCGTCAAAGACGGAATCGAGCGAGATGTTCGTGCCGATGTTGAAGCCGCTCGTCACGTCGTCCATCGTCACGGGCGAGACGCCAGTGATGAAGAGGCGCTTCAGCGGTGCGTCGAGCGATGTCGTGAGCGTTTTCAGTTCCGTGAAGAACTGCTTGAAGAACCCGTCCCCGTGGCAGAGGTCGGTGTAGGCCTGGAGTCCGCTCTCGGCGAGGATGGTGTTCGTGAAGTTGTCGTATTCGTCAATCAGGCAGCAGATTCCCGGCTCATGCCCCTTCATTCCGCCGAAAAGGGAACTCATCTTCTCCCCGGCGGAATTTCGCGAAAGGATTTCGTCCGCTAGGCCTTCGGGCATCCGCCCTGCATATTTCCGGGCGAATGCGTCGAATCGATCTGCCGTGTAGGACTCGAAGCTCGCCTGCACCTCGGACGGCGTCTTCTTGACGGCGGAGAAGTTGAAGTAGAGGACGAGGTGGGCGTTGCGCTCCGGCGCCGGCTCCGTGCCGATGTCCGTGCCGGCGAACAGCTCCTCGACGCGCCCGGCGCAGTCGATGTCGTAGTATGCTTCCAGGATGGCGAGCCACAGCGACTTGCCGAAGCGGCGCGGGCGCAGGAACACGGCATACGCGACCTTTTCGAGGTCGCGTATCTTCGCCGTCCGATCAACGAACCAAGCGTTCTTCTTGCGCATCAGGGCATAGTCCGATACGCCGTAGAGTATGGGGCGGGGTTCTTCCATGTGCCTTCTCCGTGTCGTTCAACGCCCTCAACGATACCATAATGCTTGGCCAATGCCAAGCATTGTCGTTGCGAAGCAGGGCCGACGCAAATGGCGCAAAGAGCGGCACGCCTCCCTCGACAAATTCCGTGCAAAATTCGGCAAAAGGCTTGGCGAACCGGTCATTCCTTACACCAAGGATCTAATGGAAAAGGACGGAATCCTCCACCTTCCGCTTTACATGGCGATGTTTCTCTGACACGGCACCGCTTTCGCACAGCCGCGCGGCGCGGGGACCTGCGGGGACAGACCTCGGTGGCGTCATGAAAAGCGACCTGTTCCGGAATGGCGCAATTCCGATACATCCGCAGGGACTGCAGAACCCGTCAGAATGTAGCAGCCGAGGCTGTCGGCATGGTCAACCTTGTAGCGGATGGAATCCCAAATGGATGGCGCAATTGTTGTCTTTTCGTTCCTTGAATTGTTGTCTTTTTGTTCCTTGAATTGTTGTCTTTTTGTTCCTTGAATTGTTGCCGTTTCGTTCCTTGAATTGTTGCCGTTTCGTTCCTTGAATTGTTGCCATTTCGTTCCTTGAATTGTTGCCGTTTCGTTCGGGTTATTGGCGCGATGCACTGTCAACATTGGCAGCGCCGCCAACGCGGCGCGTTTTGCGCGCCGGCCAACCTCGGAAACCTCGCATTCCGGGACTTCTCGCTAGCGCCTTCTCCTTCGTCGCATGGAACAAGGCCTGCGAACCCCTCGGAACGGTCCATAGACATTGAAGACGGTCAGGTTCGACGAAAGACCGCTCTTCGGCGCCATCCCTGAGCAGCCGGGACCGTTGCCTGTCACATGGGTTCGACCAGTGAGAGGAGGTCGGAGAGGTCCGCGGTGGCGAGACATTCCACGGTGTCGGCGGCGCCGTAGTAGATTTTGACTTCGCCGTCGTCTTCGAGGATCATGCCGCCGGGGAAGATGACGCCGCCGCGGAAGCCTTCCTTCTCGCAGGGGTTTTCCGGCGCGAGCAGCGGTTCGCGGCAGAGGCCGACGACTTTCGAGGGGTCGTCTAGGTCGAGGAGCATGAGTCCCGCGAGGTATTCCTTGCGCCAGTTGGCGTGCCATGCGGGGAGGTCGGCATCAACGTAGCGCACGGCATGGAAGGTCGCCAGCCACCCGCGCGGGGTCTTCACCGGTGGCGCGGCGGGGCCGATCTTCCCGGTCGCGAACGGGACGCGTTCCGCGCCCAGAACGAGCCGCGACTCCCCCCAGAAGCGCAGGTCGGGCGATTCGGAGAGCCAGATGTCGAAGGCCTCCTTCGCGCCTCGCGAATAGACGGGCATCGGACGCTCCAGCCGCACGTAGCGCCCACCAATCTTTTCCGGAAACAGGACCATGTTGCGGTTGTCGGGGACGGAAAGCGACTGGATCTCGAAGCGCTCGAAGTCGTCGGTCACGGCGACGCCGCCCCGGAGGCCGTGCCGCGTGTCCATGGCGAAGCACAGCACGGGCCGCCCCTCGACGACCGCGAGGCGCGGGTCGTACACGCGCCGGATTTCGTCGTCGCGCATCTGGAAGACCGGCTTCGGGCCGACTTCCCAGCGCACGCCGTCGGCGCTTGTCGCGATGCCGACGTTGGTCGAGAACCCCTTCACTTCGCCTCTC
>CAMNCG010000273.1 GCA_946534105.1 uncultured Verrucomicrobiota bacterium | reverse complement strand
TGCCCTCGCGGTCGATCAGGAACTTGGTGAAGTTCCACTCGATGTCGCCGGGGGCCTCGGCGCCGGCGAGATTGTGCTTCTTCAGCAGGTCGCGCAGGCCGGCGATGGCTTCGTCCGTCGCGTCGTCCTTCGGGCGGGCGGTCTTGAGGAAGACGTAGATCGGGTCGGCGCCGGGGCCGTTCACCTCGATCTTGGCGAGCTGGTCGAACGTCGTCTTGTACTTGGCCGTGCAGAAGGCGTGGATCTCGCTCTCGTCGCCGGGCGCCTGGTGCCCTGCGCGGCGCGGCCGGGCCGGAAGGAGAAGAGAAATGTGTTTGGTTTGTTTCATGGTGCGTCCTTTTGGTGGAACGTGAAGTCGTTTCCGTCCTTGGTCTTGGCGTTTGCGTGCGACCAGGCGCCGTGCGGCGTGGGTTCATTGTTGCCCGCCGGGATTCCGCGTCGGCTCCGTTTTGCGAAGGACCGTTCCGTCGGGCGCGATCCATTCGTCGTACCAGGCCGCGCCGAGAGAAACGCCGTTGTCGTCGTAAAGGTAGGTCTTCTTGTTCCGGACCAGGATCGAGCCGTCCGGTTCCTCCTCGGCCGTGTCGCCGTCGGTCAGGACCCGGAAAACGTTGTCCCGGAGGTCGTGGGAACAGACGGTGAGATAGGTGTACGAGTGCGTGTCGCAAACAAGCCGGAGATAGCGGGGCTCCGACGAAAAACGGGCCTTGGAAACGAAGAAGCGGTCCTTCAGCTCCCGTGTCCGGCTGGCGCACCACTCGTTCATCCCGTCGGCGGCCCGCCAGTCCGATCCGCTGGTGAGCAGCAGCCGCCAGGCGTCCTCGCCGTCCTCGTTCCGGACGCGGAGGAACAGGGAGTTTCTCGTCATCGGCATTTCCGGATCGGCCCGGCGTTCCGCTTCGTTCGCGGCGGCGTCCTCTTGCGTGAACCCCGCGAACAGGGCGAGACGTCCCGATTCGTCGAGGAGCGACGGACTTCCCGGCGGGGTGCCGCACGGGACGCCCGGAAGAGGTTCCTCCTCCGTCAAAAACTGGGCGAGCCGTCCGCCTATCTCGTTTGCAGCCTCTCCGGCACGGTCCAATAGCCACTTTAATGAGGAATCGGTATCCCTCACAACGGCGCTTGCCGGGAGCACCGCGCGAGCCGTGTAGCAACGACGCTCCTCCGACCAGTGTATGGAGGTGTAGGAAATACGGCCTGACTCTTGGGCAATCGCGTTCATGACTTCGGACCGTCGCGACTTGGGAAAATAAACCCGCGGCGTGGCATCGGCGTAAACCCAGGCACCTGAAAAGCGCAGCAACATTTGCATGGTCGAGAATGGGCCGGGGTCGTCAGTCACCCTCATGTCGAACCGATATGTGGCGGCACCGGGAGACTCCGTTTTGAAGAACAGTTCAACTCCCATGTCATCAAGCCACCGGGTAATGGAATCTTTCACCAGGGCTTCGTCTGTGGCAGGTGGCGCATCCGTCGATTTTTCGGCGGATGTGCCTTCGTTCGTGCCCGCCGCGCCATTCCCGTCGTCTTTCTCCGCTTCGTTTGCCGCATCGCTTTTCGACTCAGCGCCACCGCCAATGTCGCGAGGCCCGACTTCCGCCGCGACGGCCCGGACTTCGGCGTCCTTTGCGCCGATTACCATGGGTGGCCAGAAAAAGAAGGAGAAAAATGACGCCAGATCGTCCATGCGAAGGAACTCGATGGGCATCTTGATTTGGAAAAAGAAGCCGTGCGTAGAAAAATCCACGCCGAACTGGCCTTGGGGCGTCTCCTTCGTCCATATCGCGGCCAACTCGGCAATGGTGGGGAGGGCCTCATCTGGAATCGTGAAGGGTAGAATGGCCGTGCTGAGCGCCAAGCCGCGGGCCTCATCAATCCACACGACAACCGGGTACACCTCCAACCGTCCGTCATCCGGGGAGAGGTGGTAACGGAAGGACGTGAAGGATGGGCTCTCGTTCGTTTCTTGATACGTGATGTCGACTTTCGAAAGGAATTGCCGAATGACATCGCGGACGGAAGAAGCGCTTGCCGGGGACGACGGAGTTTTGTCTGTCGCTTTCACCGACTCGGTTTTCGCGTCCGCCTTCGCATTTGGGATGACCGGTGCGCCGGTTTCATCGGCCGCCGGGGCCGCAACCGCCGCGGCCAGCGCTGCCAATAGTATGATCGACGACTTCACAGTCTTGTTCATTGTCTTGTCTCCTTTTCCGCGGGCACTGCATGCAGGCGCTCGCGAACCTCTGTAAATATATACCATTTCCAAGCGGCGAATCTGACATGGTTATCTGGCTTCGGCTTCCTCAACCTTTCCCTTGCCGAACGGCAGTTTCGGCGACCCATGCCAGAGGTTGGTGGCCATGCCCATTGCGCCACCGGCGACATCCTTTGCTTTGGCAAGGACATTCGTCGATATTGGAACGGCGTTGGTGGCTGAAGCGAGTTTCGCGCCCATCGTCGCAATTCTCGCAAGCTTGTTCGACACCGCTTCCGGCATTTCATACAGATCCGGTTCCAGCAGTACCTCGCGGACATGTTCCGCGCGTTCCGAATTGAATGGATGTGTCCTGAAAAGGTTCAGAAATCCTGGCCTCTCCTCCGGGTCAATCTGTGCGAACCAGTCAAACAGCCGAATCATGGCCTCCGGGTTGTATCCTGCACGGGCAAGGTAGCGCGTCCCCAGTCGGTCGGCTTCCGTCTCCATTCGGCGGTCCCGTGGCCGCGTGTACGCGGCGGCGGATCCCAGACCGTAAACGAGGCGAACGAGCGACACCCCTTTACCGCTGTCAAGCATGGGCACAAGATCGGCCATTCCCTCCTCCAAGGCGACGCCAGCGGCGACGGTCTTCAGGGCTCGCGAAATCCCTTCGTTTCCGTGGCGAGCCGCCGCATGGCCGAGTTCATGCGCGAGAATGGCGGCAAGGAGGTTGTCACTCTGAATCTTAGACAGCGTCCCCGTGTTAACGAATACCGTCCCGTCAGGAAGACAACAGGCATTCACCGAATCGTCCCGGAGCAGATGCACTTCCGGCACGTCGGCAATCTGCGGGACTACCGGCACCAGACGCCAAACAATCTGGCGAACGCGCGCCAGACCTGCTTTGTCATCGTCGGCCAGAAGCCTCTTGTTGCGACACTCCTCGACAAATCCCCGTGCAATCTTCGCCTCGTCCTCGTCAGAGAGGATAAGTAGCCTGAGGCGAGGGACAAACTTCTCCGATTCGGGGACGGGGCGGAAAAGCTGTTGCGGATTGGCCTTGGCGTTGGCGACGACATTCGAACCGTCAATCCCGTACGCTTCAAGTTCACGATCGAGCCGCACGAGGATGCGGTGAACGACCTCCGTAATGTTCGTGGCGCCGTGCCAATCCTCGACGGGAGGTGGCGGCGTTGGTTCTGTCTTCGGCTTGTCGTCCGTTGGGAAACATGACAAAAAAACAAGGTAGAGAACGAAGCCAATGAAACAAACCCCCAGGAGCGAATCCAGCAAACTAGGGCTTTTGTCCGGGGAAGGATTGGTTTCGTTGCTTGACTTGCCTTCCATTGGATGTTCCTCCAGAGGTGCTACTTGATGAGTCCGCTTTCTCGCAATTGTTTCTCCGCATCCTTACGGCCAAGTTCAATCAGGTGCCTGGCTGTGTCGGCCGAGGTGTCAAAGACGCCGTATATGCCGAAAGCGCCACCGAGATTCTTTGACGGAACGATTTCGACAAGTTCAACGCCGGCGGCTTCCGCCTCCTTTTTGACCCGTTCGCGCCGTTCTTTCGTCGTTTTGTCATTTCCTTCTTCAAGATAGACAACGATTATCTTCCTTATCTCCAGGTGGTTTTCGAGAATCGGCTTGATTGGCACGTTGTCGCCGCCCCTGCTTTCCCAGCCGCCGTCGACGTAGGGGATTCCGTCAATCATCACGGGCGGGAAAATGGCGGGAATGGCGGTGGAGGCGAGGAGACGTTGAATCCGGTCTTCGGGGGTTCCCTCGTTGAGGCAGAAGGTTCGGGACTTCCATTCATCGCTCGCCAAGGCGGTGACATAGACGCGGGGCGTTTCGCCCGGCCAGTTTTTCGGGAGGTTCCCTTCTAGTACGGCGCGCAAGGCATCGCCGTCGCACAAGCCATCGGACGCCTCGCCGTGAAGGGATTCGCCAACGGTTTGCAGTGATTTTGCGAGATCACGCAATGCGCCTTTCCGCTTGAATTCTTCCTGCGCCTCCTTTTCTATGGCCTTTTTTGAATTTTCCGGGAGGTTCGACGCCGGAACGCCCGCTATTTCGGCGTATTCGCGCAGCTTGCCGTCGAGGAACTCGGCGAACTTCTTTTCAGATGCCACTTGAAGAATCTGCTCATTCGGAACAAAGACCTTTTGGACATTTTCAAGCCAAAGAGTCTCGGCCCTCTTCGGATC
>CAMNCG010000272.1 GCA_946534105.1 uncultured Verrucomicrobiota bacterium | reverse complement strand
CCGCGGGGCGCGGCGGCCGTGGCCGGTGTTGCGGGAAAGACCGTAGGACATGGGACGAACGGGGTTGGAGGGTTGAGGGGCGGGATGGGAGATGGGAGCGGGAGAAGAAGATGGGAAGCGGGACGGTTTCCGGGAGCGGGAGTGATAGCGAGGGGAAGAACATGGGCGCGAACGCGAGGGATAAGGATACGCGAAAAGCGGGAAATTGCAAAGACGAAAAACGATTCTATTTAATGGATTATTTTGCGAGAATTCGGTGAACAGTTGGGGTGGCAAGACGAACGGTTTTTGGGGACAAACCGAGGATGAAAAACAAGGAAATCTGGAAACTTTCAGGAGGATGATTGATTGCGAGGCTGCGGTTGCTCACGTCTCTCTTCTGATTTCCGCACAGACCTTACCCGCGCCGCCGCGCTCGTCGGAATAGGCGGGGCGATTATTGGTGCTCTGTTCGACAATTGATCCGGGTGCGCTGTCAGGTCCGGACTCTCAGGACGTAGATGAAAGTGACGGCGGGCGAGTGCCCGACCGGCAGGAGGAACGTGGAATCAGAGGCGGGAGGAGACGATCGGGAGCAGTCGTTCGCGGATCTCGCGCAGGATGGTCTCGGTCTCGTGCCAGTCGATGCACGCGTCGGTCACCGAGAGGCCGGGGCGGAGCTTCCGGATGTCCTGCGGGATCTTCTGGCAGCCCCACTCAAGAAAGCTTTCGAGCATGACACCGCGGAGCGAGCGGTTGCCGGCCTCGATCTGCGACACGACGTCGCGGGCGACCGCGCCCTGCCGCGCCGGGTCCTTGTGGGAATTGGCGTGGGAGCAGTCCACCACGATCGACTGCGGCAGGTGCGCGGCCTTGAGGCGGCGTTCGCACTCCCCGACGTGGGCGGCGTCGTAGTTCGGCTCCTTCCCGCCGCGCAGGACGACGTGCGCGTACGGGTTGCCGGCCGTGGAAAAGACGGCGGGAAGGCCGTCGTCGGTGACGCCGAGGAAGTGGTGCTGGCCGAGCGCCGAGGCGATGCCGTTCACGCAGGCGTCGAGCGACCCGTCGGTGCCGTTCTTGAAGCCGACGGGCGTCGAAAGGCCGGACGCGATTTCGCGGTGCGTCTGCGCCTCCGCAGTGCGCGCGCCGATCGCGGTCCAGGAAACGAGGTCGCCGATGTACTGCGGCGTCAGGGTGTCGAGCACTTCGGTGGCGGCGGGAAGCCCCAGCCCGGCGATCTCGATCAGGAAACGGCGCGCCATCGCGAGCCCGTCGCCGATCCGGAACGTGTCGTTGAGATAGGGGTCGTTGATGAGGCCCTTCCAGCCGACCGTCGTGCGAGGCTTTTCGAAATAGACGCGCATCACGACGTACACGGCGTCCTCCACCTCGCGGGCGAGGCCCCGGAGCCGGCGGGCGTACTCCGCGGCGGCGTCGAGGTTGTGGATGGAACATGGTCCGACGATCGCGAGAAAGCGCGGATCGTCGCCGTCAAGGATCCGCTGAATCGTTTCGCGCCCCTCCGCGACGGTCTTCGCGGCGGCGGGGGTGATCGGAATTTCCGCGCGCAGCTCGGCGGGCGTGGAAATCGTCTGGATCGACTTGATGTTGACGTTGTCGAGAGTCGGAATGTTCATGGCCTGGGAGTCGCGAGATCGCGGACTTCGATCCGCATCGAGCGCGCGGTTCCGCCGGAAAGCGAGACGTCGAACGGACCGGGCGGATAGGCGTCGACGACAACAGGGGGGAAGAAAACGGCCCGGCGGGGACCGGGCGGAAGATTCACGCGGCAGCAGCCCTTTCCGCCTCGGCTCAACGTGGCGACGAGACGCGGGGCCAGGCCCTTCTTGCGCGGCGGAAGGGCGTCCGGCCCGGCCTCCACGCCCTCAAACACCGCGAGGACGCCGGCCTTGCGCGATGACGGGACGGCCGCCAGCCCGTCGAGCGGCACGCCGCGCGCGAACCGGGCCGCGGCGCGCATCGTCTCGTCGAGCCCCACGGGGCCGCTTGCAAGGCGATGCTCGGGAAACTGCTCGACGATGACGTCCGGCACGCCGTCGAGGAACGCCTCTTCGAGAAAGCCCGTCGTGAAGCGCTGGAAGATGTACGCCTTCACGGATCCCACGCCGGGGGCGAACGGGAAGCGCACGTCGCCCGGGGAGCCGCGCCACGAATCGAACGAGAAGCGCATGTACGAATCGTGCCCCATGAGCACCGAGAGTCCGCCGCCCTCTCGCTCCGTGGCGACGTTGGAATACGGGAACCGGCGCGTGTTGCGCACGAGCCCGGCGTCGGTCTGGCTCTCGCCCGGGACGGATACGGCGAGCCGCCGGATTTCGACGCCGTCCGCGTCGACGTCCGGCACCGGCCAGCACCCCGGCGCCTCGCCGCGCTCCACGGCGGAGGGCACTTCGCCCTCGGGATACCACGGCATCCGCCCGACGCGCCCGGGAAAGCGGCGGCGCAACTCGGCGTTGAGGCGGTCGTAAACGACATAGGAACCGAAGGCGTCGAGATGGTGGTCCGTTTCATAGAACGCCTCCGCGCCGCCGGCCACGGCGTCGCGCAGGGCGTCGTCGACGAACACAACGTCATCGCGCGCGGGAGACCCGGCGATGGCGTCCCTGAACTGGGCGGAGACGTTTCGCCCGCGATGACCGCGAACGGGCGGGAGGATCTTGTCGGGCCGGATCTGGGCCTTGATCGACGTAACGAGCGTGAGGAACTGGGCGCCGTGCGCGCGGGCCCACTCGCGCCGCCCCTCCAGCAGCTCGTTCCACGCCGCGGCGCGCTCGTCCGAAAGGCGCAGCGCGCCGAGATAGTCGTCGAGCTCGGCCCAGTCGCCGCCGCGACGGAAGATCCAGCGCCCGGCGCCAGGCACTTCGCGGCCGACGGGAGACTTGAGCCAGTGGAAATTGACGCTGCGGAAGAATGTCACGACGCGTGTGCGCCATGCGTAGTTGTCGCCATACCAGGCGTCCACGGCGGCGCCGTAGCGTGAAGGAGGCGTCTCGCGGGCGCGCGGGAAGAGCGCCTTGTGGCGCTTCTCCAGCGCCGTCGGGAACGGGGCGAAGACGGGCCAGCCGAGCAGCGAAGACGCCGTCTTGGCCGCAAGGGGGATGCACAACGCCACGAACGCGGCGGCGAGGAAAACCGAATGCCGGGAAACCTTCACTCCCCCGCCCTCCCCTCCGGCGCGGAGCCGTCTTCCCCGTAGGCGGCGGCCACCGCCGCGGCCGCGCGCTCCCACGAAAAGAGCCGCGCGCGCTCCCGCCCGGCGTCGCGCATCCGCGCGAGAGCGGCGGGATCGGACAGCGCGCCGAGCATCGCGCGCGCCCACTCCTCGGCGCCGGCCGACGAGGACACCACGCGGGCCGCTCCGCCGACGATCTCCGGGAGCGATCCGCCGTCCGAACAAACGACGGGAAGCCCGCTCGCGAACGCCTCGGCGACCTGGAGCCCGAAGCCTTCGTACCGGGAGGGATGCACAAGCAGATCGGCGGTCCGGTACCGCTCGACGAGATTCGAAAACGGCAGCGAACCGACGCTTTCGACGCGGTCGGACACGCCGAGGGAGCGCGCGAGCGCCTCCGCCTCGGGATAGCGAGGATCGGGAGATCCGGCGAGGACGAGCCGCATCGGCCACGGCGCCTTCGCGCACGCCTCGGCAAAGGCCGAGACAAGGAGCGGCACGTTCTTGTACGGATCGCGACGTCCGACGTACAGGACCACGCGCTCCGCGCGGTCGGCCGAGGCCTTGACCGGCACGTGCGTCGCGGCGCCGAACGCCGGCGAAACGCCGTTCGGCACGGCCCGGACACGCGCGGCCTCGCGCGGCGAAAGGCGAAGCGCCGAAACGATGTCGCGCTTCGAGCGTTCGCTCACGGTGAAGAGAACGTCCGCGCGGCGGGCCGTCGCGCGCAGGCAGGCGCGAAAGACCGGTCGGAGGCGCGATGTGCGCGACGCCGGAGCGTAGTCCGGCACAACGAGCGGAATCACGTCGTGGATCGTGGCGATCTCGCGCACCCGGCGTCCGGGAAAGCCGAACCGGGGCTGGGGAAGTGAAAAATTGGGCGAATGGACGAGCTCGGCGCCGCGTTCCGAAACGAGGCGACGCAATTCCAGAGCCCCGCGCGGCGAGAGCGGCGCGTGCGCGAGACGCACCACCTCGGCGAGACCCGGCGCCGCCCCGGCGAGACGGTCCGCGAGCGCGGCGGAGGCGTCCGCGCGAATCGCGAAGACGAATCGCCAGTCCGGCAGAAGCGCCGGCAGGCGCGTCGCAAGCGCCTCGGCGTAAACGCCGATGCCGGACGGGACGGCGAGGATCCACCTCGCGTCAAAGACGGCGGTCCGGGGCTTCACCGCGCGAGCGCCTCCCGGTACGCCGCGAGCGTCGCATCGGCGCACGATTCCCACGTGAAGGAAGCAGCCCGGGCGCGG
>CAMNCG010000271.1 GCA_946534105.1 uncultured Verrucomicrobiota bacterium | reverse complement strand
AGCGTGTCGAGCGCGCCCGTGGGCGTGACGACGATCTGGTAGTGCGGCAGGACTTCCGGGACCTTCAGGAGTCCGGATTCGACCTGGGAGGGGAAGAGGTTCACGCCGTGGACGATCAGCATGTCGTCGCTCCGGGCGTTGATGCGCGCGATGCGGCGGACGGTGCGGCCGCAGGGGCAGGGCGTCGCCTCGATGCGTGTGAGGTCGCGCGTGCGGTAGCGGATCATCGGGCAGCCGGTGCGGTCGAGCGTGGTGAAGACGAGCTCGCCCTGCTCGCCGTCGGGAAGCGGTTCCAGCGTCTCGGGATCGATGATCTCGGGGTAGAAGTGGTCTTCGAAGATGTGCAGGCCGGTGCGGTGGCAGCAGTCGCCGCCGACGCCGGGGCCGGCGATTTCGGTGAGGCCGTAGATGTCGTGCGCGACGAGGCCCGTGTACTCCTCGATCTTCCCGCGCATCTCCTCGGTCCACGGCTCGGCGCCGAAGAACCCGTGGCGGAGCTTCATCTCCTTGCGGAAGTCGATGCCCTTCTTGTGGCCTTCGTCGATGATGTGCAGGAAGTAGCTCGGCGTGCAGGCGATCGTCGTGACGCCGAGGTCCTTCATGAGCATGAGCTGGCGGTCGGTGTTGCCGCCGGAAATGGGCAGCACGGCGCAGCCGTAGCCTTCGGCGCCGTAGTGCAGGCCGAGGCCACCGGTGAAGAGGCCGTATCCGTAGGCCACCTGGACGATGTCGTGCGGGGTCACGCCGCCCATCGCGAGGCAGCGCATGACGCCGTTCTTCCACACCTCGATGTCGTTCCACGTGTTGGGAATGACGATCGGCTTGCCGGTGGTGCCGGAGGAGCACTGGAATCGGACCACCTCCTCCATCGGCGCGGCCTGGAGCCCGAGCGGATACTCGTCCCGCAGGTCGCTCTTCATCGAAAAGGGCAGGAGCCGGATGTCGGCAAGCGTGCGGATGTGCTCGGGGCGCACTCCGCGCTGGTCGCAGCGGCGGCGGAAGAGCGGGACGCGCTCGTAGGCGTACGCGACAATGTAGCGGAGCCGGTGGAGCTGCAGGGCGCGCAACTCGGGGAGCGGGAGGTAGTCGAGTGCGGAAACCGGATGGACCGGCGAACCGGTGTCGGTGGCGTACGTGAAGTTGCTCATGTTCGTGGAAGGGAAGGACCGCAGACGGGGCGCGCGGTGCGTTCGGGGAGAGAAAGATAGCACGTTTCGCGGGAAAAGAAAAGGCGTCCGCGCGCGTTCGGAAATTGATTTTCGCGGGGATACAGGGTAGAATGGGGCACATGAAACCCAAACTGTACACCATCTCCAACGCCGCGGGCATGTCGCTCACCGCGTCTTCGCTCGGCGGCATCGTGACGTCGCTCAAGGTTCCCGGCCCCGACGGGAAGCTTCACGAGACGCTGCTCGCCTGCCGCTCTGCCGAGCTCCACCACGGCAACGGCTACATGAACGCGCTCATCGGCCGGTTCGGCAACCGCATTTCCGGGGGCGGGTTTTCCCTCGACGGCGAGTTCCACGCGCTCGCGCAGAATTCGGGCGGCAAGAAGCATCCCTGTTCGCTGCACGGCGGCGAGACGGGGTTCGACCGCTGCGTCTGGAACGTGGAGAAGTACGCCGGAGCGGAGGGGCCGTGCCTCGCGTTCACGCGCCTTTCGCCGGACGGAGAGGAGGGCTATCCGGGCAACCTCTTCGTGCGGGTGGTCTACACCGTGACGGAAGACAACGCCTGGCGCATCGACTATCTCGCGACGACGGACAAGCCGACCGTCGCGAACCTCACGCAGCACGCGTACTTCAACCTCAACGGGGGCGTCCGCGACGTTTCGGAGCACGTCGTGCAGGTGGACGCCTCCCGCTACACGGCGGTCGACGCCGGGCTCATCCCGACGGGCGAAGTGCCGTCCGTCGAAGGGACCGCGCTCGATCTCCGCGCGCCGACCCGCCTCGGCGACGTCTTCGCCCGCGCGGGCAGGGACAAGCTCCTCAAGGGCGCTTCCGGCGGCATCGACCACAATTTCGTGCTCGACCGCACGGCGCCGGGCCTCGCCCACGCGGCGGATTTCCTCGACACGGAGAGCGGGCTCGCGATGCAGGTCTACACGACCGAGCCGTGCGTCCAGGTGTACACCGCCAACTTCCTCACGGAGGCGGTTCCCGCGCGCGCGGGCCAGACCTACGGCAAGCACTGGGCGGTCTGCTTCGAGACGCAGCACGCGCCCGATTCGCCGAACCGCGCGTCGTTCGCCTCGACCCGCCTCGATCCCGGCGATGTCTACCGCAGCACGACCGTCTACGCGTTCGGCACCCTCGAAACGGACGACTGCGATTGCCGCGGCGACGATTGCGACTGCGGCCACGGCCACGGCTGCCGCTGCGGAAACGGAAAGTAAACGGAGCGGAACGCGGTGGAAGACCAAGGCACTTTTCCGCAGGCCGGCGCCGCCGTGCCCGAGATCCCGGGGTTCCAGGCCTCCGGCCCGGCCGAGATTTCCGGCTCGGTTCTCGTCTGGGACGCCGTGCAGCTCTCGCTCGAGCGCCCCGTGCGCATCATGGCGCCGGTTCCCGGCGACGAGGAGTCCTCCGCCGCGTTCCGGCGCATCGCGGCGCTCGCGCGCTCCGTGGCGCGGATCGGTTCCGGCGACGTCGTGCAGGTGATCGACGTCGCGCCGCCGACGTCGCCTTTGCAGTACGTCGTCCTCGAAAAGCTCGACGGCGATTCGCTCTCGGCGTGGCGCGCGCTCTTTTCCGAGGCGACCGGTTCGCCCGCGCCCGCCCCGGCCGCGCCCGCCCCCGCCTACGCTCCGGCGCCGGCCGCTCCGGCGCCTTCGCCGGCGCCCGCCGCGCCGGCGTACGTTCCGCCGGCCGCTCCGGCCGGCGTCCCGCGCGGCCCCAAGCCGATCGTCGTCCGCCGGTCCGCGGTGTCCGAGGTCGCGCCGCGGCGCCGCCGCGGCCTTCCGGGGTTCGTCAAGGCCGCGACGTTTCTCGTCGTGGCCGGGGCCGGCGTTTTCGCGGTCCTGAAGCGCGACGAACTGCTCGCCCGCTTCTCCTCCGGGGGCGCGGAAGAGCCGGCCGGGGAAGCGCCCGCCGAACCCGCCGCGGAGCCGGAAGCGCCGACTCCCGCCCCGGCGCAGGTTCCCGCCTACCCGCCTCCGCCGCCCCGGCCGGCCGCCCCGGCGCCGACGTCGTACGCGCCGCCGCGGACGTCCTACACGCCGCCGCCCGCGCCGCGCCCCGCGCCGGTCGCCCTGCGCCCCTCCGCGGCGAACATCCCGGGCGGCCGCGTTTCCGGCCCGAAGCCCTACGAGCCCTCGCTCTACGGTTCGGCCGACTACGTCGTGCCGGCCGTCGTCAACCACCTCGTGCGCTGGGTCCGCGAACAGCCGTTCGCGGAGACCAAGGCCCATGCCGGCACGTTCCTGCGCAAGGCCGCGGAGCGCCGCAACGACCTCGAAGGGAAATTCCGCGAGATCGTGCGCCCGTTCGTGGCGGCCGTGCCGTTCGAGGATCTCGTCGGCAACGCGCTCACGGCGGCGCCCGCCGAGCGCGAAATCACGGTCGGCGGCGTCGCCGTGCGCATCCGCCCGACTGGCTACGTGCGTCCGACGCTTCTCTGCGACGTCGTGAAGGAAGGCCGGCCTGCGACGAAAAACAGCAAGCTCCCGCTCGACAAGATGACGGACGCCGAAAAGCTGTCCGCCATCGCGAACCTCCCGGTGGACGCCGATCCGCCGCGGCTCGCCTCCCGCGCGTTCCTGCTGATGCGCGCCGGCACGCCGGAGCAGTTCTTCGAGTTCGTGAAGAAATACAAGCTCGCCGACTTCGCCCCGTTCGTGACCGCGATGGGAGGCGACGCCGGCCCGGCGAACTGAAGCCGGGGCGGCCGGACGGACATGACGGACCGGAAGGGCAGCTCGTCCGCGTGGACCGCCGCGTTCGCGGCGGCCTTCGCGGCGGCGGTCTGCCTGGCCGCGGTGAACGTCTGGTTCGGGCCGCTCAACCACGACGAAGGCTGGTACCTGCTCGCCGCGCGCAACGTGTCCCGCGGTCTGGCGCCGTACCGCGACTTTCTTTACACGCAAGGTCCCGCGATGCCGTACGTCTACGGCGCGTTCGCGTGGCTGTGGGCGCCGTTCGGCGTCCTTGGCGGTCGCGTCTTCACCGCGGCGCTCGGCCTCGCCGCGGCGTGCTGTTTCGCCGCGGCGGCGGCCCGTCTCGCGGGCGGGCGCGCGTCCGCGGCGGCCCGTCCCGCCGCGTTTTTCGCGTTCGTCCTCGTCGCGCTTTCGCCGGACTGGGCGTACTTCGCTGCGATTCCGAAGACGTACGCGCTCTCTTCGCTTTTTCTCGGCGCGGGGCTCCTCGCGGCCTCCGGCGCCGGCGGGGGGCGCGCGGCGTTCGCGTCGGGCGCCTTTTTCGCCCTCGCGGCTGCGACGCG
>CAMNCG010000270.1 GCA_946534105.1 uncultured Verrucomicrobiota bacterium | reverse complement strand
TCCTGGATTTGCGTTCGGGAAGGGCATTTGGTAGAATTTGAAGCTGTATACGACAAGGAACGCGACATGGAAAAATACTTCAACATCGCGGGGCCGTGCGTCCCAGAAAAGCACTACATGATACCGGCGCTGGAGCGTCTGCCTGATGTGGCGCGGCTCATCGCCCGCGAGCAGTCGTTCGTGATCCACGCGGCACGCCAGTCGGGGAAGACAACGGCGCTCATGGCCCTTGTGCGCGCTATCAACGAGAAGGGGGAGAAACGGGCGGTCTATTTCACGCTTGAGGCAGCGCAGCGCTTTCCGGACCCGAATCAGGGACTTCCGCGCATCGCGGCTGCGATGCGCAACGGTCTGCTGAACCACCGCTTTTTCGGCGAGTGGGCGAGAGGCCTTCCCGTCGTGGAGATCGCACCGGGCGTCCCCGCGCCGAACATGGGGTTGAAGGTGCTGCTCTCGGAATTGGCGAAGGCGTCGGACCGGCCTCTCGTGGTCCTGTTCGACGAAGTCGACTGCCTCTCGGACGACACTCTTATCACGTTCCTGCGCGAACTACGCGACGGGATCGTGTCGTCGCGCGCCATCGATCCGGATTCCTACTTCCCCTTCCCGGTGTCGGTGGCGCTCGTGGGGATGCGCGACGTGCGCGACTACCTCGCCCACGTGCGGCCCGAATCGCAGTCGCTCGGCACGGCAAGCCCGTTCAACGTGAAGACGAAGAGTCTCGGTCTGGCGAACTTCACGCAGGAAGAGGTGGCTTCGCTCTACGCGCAGCACACGGCGGAGACCGGGCAGGTCTTCGAGGCGGACGCCGTGGCGCTCGCATGGGAACTCACGCGCGGCCAGCCGTGGCTCGTGAACGCCATCGCCGCAAGGTGCGTGGACGATCTTCTGGACAACGACTACTCCAGGCCCGTGACGGCGGCGCTGGTGGAGGAGGCGAAAGAGGCGCTCGTGCGCGAGCGCGGGACCCACGTGGACAGCCTGATGGAGAGGCTGAAGGAGCCGCGCGTGAGGCGCGTGGTGGAGCCGGTCATCCTCGGCAAGGACTTTTTCTTTTCCGATTTCGACGATGACTTCCGCTACGCGATCGACCTGGGTCTCCTGCGCGAGAACGAGAACCACGCGCTTGTTCCCGGCAATCCGATGTATGCCGAAATCATACTGCGGTATCTTTCGGCGACCGAGCAGAAGCGCTTCTACAACGACTACCGCCAGCCATTCTGGCTGAAGGAGGACGGCTCGCTCGACATGGGCGCGCTGATGGCGGGGTTCCAGCGTTTCTGGCGCGAGAACAGCAGTGCGGACCGCGAGGTCTACGGCTACAGGGAGGCGACTCCGCACCTGGTGATGTGCGCCTTCCTCCAGCGCGTCGCGAACGGCGGCGGTCACATCGCGCGGGAAATGGCGCTTGGCTCCAGGCGCCTCGATCTCTGCCTCGAATACAAGGGCGGGCGCTACGCCATCGAGGTCAAGACGGCGGACAACTTCCGCGACCCCGACTCCTACGCGCAGCTCGCCGGCTATCTCGACGCCCTCGGCCTGACCGAAGGCTGGATGGCCGTCTTCGATACCAAGTCGGAGAAGTCCTGGGACGAAAAGATATTCAACCGCGACGTGGAGTTCGGCGGCAAGACCATCCACGTCGTCGGGCTGTAGGGAATGGTGCCCGTCCGGCGCAATGGCGGCGCGCCACGCCATTGCGTTCCGCCCCGTGGGAAAGACGAAATGGACCGAGAATGTTCACAATTTCCAATTGCACTACCATCCCATAGCCTGCAAAAACCCTCCCCCACCCGATGAAACGGACTCTCCGTCTGCTCGCTTCCCTTGCCGCCGCCGTCTGGATGTCGCCATGTGCTACGGCCGATGACGCTGCGGGCTTCATGCGCGTGGCCGTAGATCCCGAAGGGGAGACGGCGGGCGAGATGCCCTTCGCCCCCTTCGGCGACGCCACGCCGATGAATTCAACACGGAGTCTGTAATGAGATTCGTATTGATGATGACATTGGCGACAATGTGCATGTTCGGATTGGTTCCGGCATTTGCGTTGGTTGGAAATTTTGATCAGGCAGTTGCCGTTCAATGGTGGCTGGTCTTGCTTGGACCTTTTGCGTGGTTTTGCACGTCATTCGCCGGAAAAAGCGGAAATGGATTGGAATCGGGTTTCGTTGCGTCCATTTGCATGTTTCTTGTGTGGATGGAAATCCGCCATGACTGTTTTATTTGGCGGATTGCTTCGGCGACTGGAGTGTTGCTCTGGTTTCTTTCCGGGTTGGCCGTCACGCTTGCCTGGACTTGAATATTCACCGATGTGAATCTGACGGAGTCGGTCAATTGGAATGAATTGGCAATGCTGGTTTTCTCATGATGACATGGGGTACACAGTAGTGAATGACGATTCTTTTCGCATTGTCAAAAACAGGAGAATCAACACGCGATGACATGTCGGGACGATAATCTCAGCCAGGATTCAGGCGATATCATTGTCGGCCAGGAAGGAAATCGAGGACCTTTTCGGAAAAATGCCGGTACGGTCAACGGTTTTCTACATTATCCGTTCCTGTCGTGTTGAGGAAGGTAAATGAAAGTCGTTGAGTTCTTCTTAATGAGCGGGATGGGAAAAAGCGTGTCACGTTGGGGCGTACATGTCGGAATGTCGTCATTGCTGGTCCTATGTTCGTCGTGTTGTTCCACGCGGACAATACATGTGGTCGACGGGGATGGCGTTCCGGTTCCCCAAGCGCTTGTCATATTTCGTGAATTCAACATTTCCCCGCTATGGAACAGAACGGGAGCAGGATTTTCAGACCAATTTGGGGACTACAAGTTCAAGGCTCACAATCAGGTTCGTGTGGAAGTGTTTGGCGTTTCTTCCAAGTGGGGGGAACTTTTCCTTTCCGACAATGCGGCTGGAACAATTGTGCTATCGTCGGTGCCTTACAATGGCGACGTGGCCAACTGGTATCTATGCAGAACGCCGACTGTCCCCGAAGAGATCCGCAGTAGATTGAGGGCTTTCCCGACTGACATGGATTGAATGGAGCCTGCCTTCATCGCGCCGCTCGTGGCGGTCTTCATGCTTGCCGCCAAGGGCGCAGACGCCGCGCGAATGTCCCGCTGGTCCAAGCGCAACGTCTTCCCCTCCAAGTTGGCTCTTCATGCCCAACAGCGCGGCGTGACGCGGCCCGCGCAAGCACGACAATCCACGAAACGCATGCTTACGCCTCCCCTACGCAACGGAACCGATCAGCGTTGCGTCATCGGGGGAGGCTTCTTGCATTTCTATGGGATGGTAGTGGGTTGAAAAGTTGAAAGGTTGAAAGGCCAATTGGAATTGGGATTGGCCATTGGAAACATTGGGAACGGGCAACATTCCTACCGTCCCGCCGCCGCCCGGGGGAGACAGGGGCGGCTAGCGGCCTGGCACGACATTGCTGGGCTAATCGAAGATTTAACTTGCGATTAGCCGGAACATCTGGTATCCTTGTCCTCGACATGAACACGAAGAGGCACATCGACCGGGCCATCGCCGCCTACGCGCGGTCCCTGGCAAGGCAGTTTCCGGTGATTTCGATCCAAGGGCCGAGGCAGTCGGGCAAGACGACGCTTGCGAAAACGCTGTTCCCCGGCCACGGATACGTCAACCTCGAACACCCCGACGCGCGGGCGGCGGCCGAGGCGGACGGCGACTCCTTCCTGCGCTATCATCCCGCGCCGCTTGTCATCGACGAGGCGCAGCGCGTTCCGTCGCTTCTGAGCCGCATCCAGGTGTCCGTGGACGAGCGACCCGGCGAGACGGGGCTCTACGTGCTGACCGGCTCCCACCAGCCCGCGCTCCGGGCCGGGCTCGGGCAGTCGCTCGCCGGGCGGGTCGGCATCGTCACGCTCCTGCCGCTCTCCATCGCCGAGCTTGCGGCGGCGGGGATCGCGTCCGACCGCGCCGGGCGCGTCGTCGAGGGATTCATGCCGCGGATCTTCTCCGAGCGGCAGAAGCCGGCCGAACTCTACCGCAACTACGCCGCCACCTACCTCGAAAGGGACGTGTCGCAGTTGACGGCCCTCCGCGAAAGGCGTCCGTTCGAGACGTTCGTCCGGCTGCTCGCCGGTCGGGTCGGACAACTCTGCAACCACGCGGCGCTGTCCGACGAAACCGGGGTGAGCGCAATGACGCTGCGCGGCTGGCTCTCGATCCTCGAGGCGTGCCATCTCGCGTTCGAGCTTCCGCCATACTACCGGAATTTCGGAAAGCGCTTCGTGAAGACGCCCAAGGTCTATTTCTGCGAACCGGGCCTGGCCGCCTGGCAGCTGGGCATCCGCGACGCGGAACAGGCCGTCCGCGATCCCGCCTTCGGCGGTCTCTTCGAGAACATGGTCGTCGTCGAGGCGCTCAAGGCGAGGTTCAACGCCGGCCGGACGCCCGACCTCTATTTCATGCGCGACCG